>DTYH01000001.1 GCA_012961955.1 Desulfobacterales bacterium
ACTCCCGGACGAGGACACTCCCGCAGCGCCGCCTCCAGACCTTCCTCGGCAAACCTTATGTTCCGCACAGTCTGGGGGTTCACTTTCAGCACATTGGCGATAAATCTATCCGTCTTCCCCTGTCAGCTTCACTACGTATTTCTTAGGCCTAGGCATGTCTCCTCATGGAATTCGAGAGGAGGATACTAAAGAACCACTGTGGTCAAGCACTAGGTGCTGATCTTTGGACAGCATATAGACTTTTATAATTCTGGTTAAGGGGGGTGAGTAGAAGATGTCCGGAAGGATTTCGAAGATGTTCCTAATGGTCGCCCTTGGGGTAGGACAAATGTTCATCGGCTGTGGTAGCCCTACGGAAGAGACATTAGACGATGGCAGGCTGTTCGTAATAAATAATTGTCGGCCTGAACCGCCTGGTCGCATTCCAAGTAAGATCTTTGTAATCTTCGATGAAAAGAGGTGGGAAATTCCTTTTAACATGGACTATAATGGTAACTCTACGGGTGTTGGGCCGGTAGAGCTAACTCAGAAGACCGGACCGCTTACGGGCGGCACAAGGCTGAACTTGAAATATGGGTCTAGAATAGGGCAGGGTGGGTATAGAGAATATGAGCTTCCTGTGACCATCGACGGCAATATAACCGTCGAAATATATTCGTTAGATTGGTGGGATTGGAGAAGTAGGATAGGAGCCCGCGTTCACAAGGGATATTGGAATAACCGGGCCCAGATACCGCCGGAACACAAGCCATATTAACCCAAAGGAGGTGATACCCTTCTACACTTAACTTATTACTTTAGCTGAGGAGAGATGAATTTTGCTTTCTCCCTCCCAAAGGGAAGGTGGTTTTTAGAAAGGAGGTCGAAATGAAAAAGGTAATGGGTGTATTGATCGGGATTATTTTCCTTCTTGGGGGAATTAGCTTCGCCCATGTGGGACGAACCTATTATATTCCCCAGGTACCTCCTGGTCACCAGATAGTGATCGACGCAGAGGATGACGATTGGGCATGGATGGACCCCGCTTACGTTATCGACCGGAAGTATCTCACAGATGACATCACGGGGGAGATGCCCCCAGTCGATGACTGGGATGGGTTCATCATGTTAGCTTGGACTCCGCCCCCTGATAACATGATTTATTATTTCTCCCGGGTCAAAGATGACGTATTTCAGATCGGGGGGAAGGCATACCCGCAGGATGATTACCTGGAGTTCGGGTTAGATGCCAATAACGATGGTGGGAACTTCCGTAAGGGGGTTGTAAACGGGGGGCCCGCATATCAAGCAGCCCACCATCCTGGACCAACCGTAGCTTTTGAGGGCTATGGTGGTCCTGGGAAGGGGTGGATGGTCAATACCCATCCAGTTGAGCAGCGCTGGGTCCTTCAGGAACCGTGGTGGGTTTGCGCTGCAAAGTACCCCGATGAGCCGGGTACGAGAGACGTTGTTTTAGTATATGAGGGCAAATTCGCCCTATGGGATCGGGTTGACTATGCGGGCCCTGATGCCAGCGAGAGGCATATCAATGCGGCCGGCCAGACAATCGGCATGGCCATCCGCTGGGGTGACTCAGATGAGAAGGGGGTCCGCGACAATGAGATATCTATAGGCCCCAAGGACACCTGGCAAAACTGGACGGATGCGGACTACTTTAATGATTTAATCTTACTACCTTATGAGGCTCCTGCTGTGGAGCCCAGTTCTTGGGGCGCAATTAAAGCGTCGTTTAGATAGTGCGAAGTGACCACTAACCAAACCACCTGACCTTGGGAGGGAGAAAGCTCAATGAGAGGAATTCTATGTTCCTCTCATTTATTCCAAGGAGTTTGGAATGGAGGGTGGTACTCCCCTTCGGTGTTGATAAAAGCATAAGTTTAGTCCAGATACATTCTTTCCAACCCAAATAAGGGGAAAAAGGATCTTGTTACAGCTTATGCGGTTTGTATCATAACCAATACTATCCAGGGTGACTACCGAAACTTCCCTACCGATTTAATATCGCACCTTACTTTCTCGTACTTAAAAGCAAAGAAGATATCCTCCTTGATATGATCCACCATCACTATACGTACATCTGGAGGGGCTTTCTCCCGTCTCTGAATAAGATACTGGTGAGCTTGGGTCTTCCCATAGTCACTTAACGTCCATTCATAAGTGAGATGCCCCTTACCGCTGGTGATCAAAGCATCTCCTAACTTAGCTCCTTCGATGATGGTCTCCATATCGGGCATATCTGAGGTTCTCCCAATAGCTGTAAACACCAATACAGCTAGCCAAGAAGAGATTGCCCTCCACCTTAATAAAAAACGTATACATGATTCCTCCTCCTTAGTCATAGGTTTCCCAAAAGCTTTGGTAATAACACTTGAGTGGCCAAAGTCCATATACCCATCTTTGGGATGCAGTGCAAAGCAAAAGAAGAAACAGGCTTATTATTATGGCGTTACGAGCACTTTTCCATCTATGAAATACAAGGGAGGATCGTAACTAAGGTCCATTAACATCACCCCTTTGGGTATCTTTAAGGTGAAAGTCTTCTCATCTACCGGGAAATTAAACCGAGCCTCGAGCACCTTATAATGCCTCTGCCGCCTAAGATCCTCCTCTCGAATCTCTTTGCCAGGTCTTATGCCTTTCAGCCATATCTCGGTTACATCCGTAGGATACCAGACCCCTGAAAATTCCAGGTAATCGTCGAATATCGCTAGGACTGTCAATTTTCCTTCAGAATTGAAGAGCTCTGCCCTACTAACAGTGAATCCTCTCTCTGGTTGTATCCACAGCTTCACTGTGTCCTTATCTTGAGTGGTGTATTCTATAAGATACTGGACGATACCATCCCTGAGCTCCTTTTTCAAGATTCTCAGCGAACTCAAAAAGTGGGACATCTTAAACCATGGTCGTCCTAAAAGCTCTATATGTTTGAAACTGTTAACCTTTTCTACACCGCCATATGCTGGGAACTTTATGGCAAAATCTAAGCTTTTATCTTCAAACTCGGTGTGTTCCAATCGTACCTGATATTCACCATTGAATACCTGTATAACGGAGTAGTTCCATCCCAGATGTCTTGCGATAGGTCCAGTGCAAGGTATCTGCTTTTTGTTCTGGATCTCCAAACGATACCGATAAGCTTTTGTAGGACGTAAGGTATGTCTACCTTCCAATGCAAATATCCACTTGCGTTCTTCCAATATCTCCCACCTTCCATAACGCTTTTGCACTCCTAAGCGTATACCTTGGGCTTTTTCCTCAAAGAGAGCTTTCAACTGAGGGTCACTTTCTGGAGGGATCAGCCATTTCCTTCTACGTCTGGAGATTTCCTCTTCAGCAATCCTTTGAATTTCCTCAGAGGATTTCATAGGATACTGGACCTCGTGGAATAGGCACCTTACCTCCCCTGTTCGGATAGCCTCACGGGATTGGTCTAACCCTTCTACTATCTGAGGTACTGTAAGCTCATATGCTCCCGGCGATAGATAGCTTAGCTCTAAGAGGCCTATTACAGTAACTATCATAACTGCTAAGTCTGTCCACATTTCTATCACCTCACTATATTAAGGTGGTAGGCATCCACCTCCTCCACCACCATCTCCCCCATCGCTACATTGGTACGCATGGGCCACGGCACCAGTGCCTTCACCATAAGATGAATAATCGCAATTTTTTTCACCATAAACATTCTCCACGCACAAACATTGGTGTACTATTTTATCGGCCCTTATGGTCTGCCAACAATGCCAACCCTCGTAATATATACACAATGAATCGGTAAGATTTTGTTCATAATCATCCTTACATTTATCCCCTGTGCAGGGTTCCCCTTCTGGACACCAGCCAGGAGGAGGGGAAGGATCGCCTGGATCAGTAACTTCAATAAAACGGTTATTGCATTCATCATTTCCTCCTCGTATATGCATCATTTCGACAGAAGGAATAATAACAGCGGCATTGACAAGTTTACTTATGAACTGTACTACGAAGAAGCTAAGCATTACTAACTTAACCATTTTCTCTTCCTTACTTTACGAACCCGAAAAATTGTACATTTTGATCTCCAAGTTGACACCGTATCCTTTTCATTAAAGTATAATAGGCAATTTCGGGAAGGCGGAGAAAATAGGCTTGCATTGCTATGTCATTATATTTTTGTACGGCTAGAGTTATATTTCCTGTAATCTTATAACAAGCTGCTATCTTCAGCAGATAGAAGATCTTTCTGCTTGCCCAGATTTCTTCATCTAACCCTTTATTCGTCCCTTCCCAAATATCCAATATTTTCCTATAAGCACCTATCGCCCCATTATAATTTCCTTCCTGTCTCATTCTCCAGGCTTCTATCTCAAGCTCAGATATTTCTTCGTCTGAATCCAACCTCACCTCTATCTCCCTTTCTCCTCCCTTTATCTCTATGCCTTTACCTCTTCCTAATAACTTCAGCCTTGTGAAGCGGCTTGCGTCCCTCCAAGCATCAGGATACCTTAATGTGCATCCCCTCATTGATTCCCCGTCCCTGTCCTTGACGGTTATCTTCCAACCTATGACATCACCTGCCTTGAGGATATGCTCCCTGCTCCTTTCAAGAGAAA
>DTYH01000002.1 GCA_012961955.1 Desulfobacterales bacterium
ATCGTTTTTGTTTTGTGTTTTCCGCCCCCGCCCTTTACGGCCTAAATCCAAATTCCCCTCCGTAGCGCTGCAACAGGAATAATCTTGATATTTTCAATTTGTTAGTACGTCTTCCCTCATAGAGCAGGTATGATGCGACAGGCTGTTCCAGGCTTTTCCGAACTCAAGAAGATTTCCTACGTCTTTGGCGGATGCTTTTCGAGTTGCCTTGATCTCTATGGATGGCATGAACGCAATCGCTTGTTTCATAAACAACGTCTCTTTTCCTCCCCGCTAAAGTCCTGTAATAATAAAGCCTGTCTGTCTTTATGAAGCCAAGTTTTCTTCTCCTTTCCAGTTCAGAAATCACTAAATTCTCAAGCAGCTGTCCCTCATTGAGCTTCACATTCAAGCTGTAAATCATACCGTATTCCCGAAAATTGGTTTTGGCTGTTTTTGTGTATCTCTTTGCGGGACGACACTGGTATCCGTACAGGCAGAAAATCGATTGTGCGTGAAGCAAGGCATTCAAGTATTTCTTTGCCCTTGCGAAGTTGATCCCTGATTCCCTTGGGAAGCTGGATGTATCCAGGGGTGAACCGATGGAACGTCCGATGTTCTAGGAAATACCAGTCAGCCCTTCAAGGCTCTCAAGGCTTGAAAAGCGTCATGAGGCCTCTCCTGAAATAGGTGTTCTTGTAATTGACGAGAGCCTCGTGCCTGGTATTGTCACCTCTTTGGGTGATTACCCTCTAGGAAGGGAAGGATCCATAAGTGTGATGGCCCTCCTGAGGTCTCGTTGAGGCTCCATGAGGTTCGGAGGGTTGACTTGATCCCCAAAAAATACAGTGTATGGGTTCTCCATTTTCTTCCCCCCCAGCACGCAGGGGGCAAAGAAAGGATATGAATCCTGCCAGCAAGGGTATGTGTCGTGCTATCCAACAAACAGAGCGAACCGGAACCTGTCATAAAAGACCGGCCCATTCACTATCGACGGCATGCTTAACCGCAACCGTAAGCAGCCGAAACCTCTGAATCCCGTCAACAACAGCCTAGTTACGCAGGTTCTGGATAAACCCCTTTGGATCATTTCTCACCCGGTAAGGGTTACCAAGGTCATCCAGAGTTACATGTTTAACTTCAGAAAACCGTGTCCTTAATAGCGCTGTTTTCCGTACGCGCCTTGGGCCGATAAGGAGTATAATTTTTTTTTGCAGGAAGTTTAATCCATGTTTTGAAAATAGTACAGTATAGCATGGATATTTAAAAGTCAACATATGAAATAGTCATTATAATAATGAATGGAAGATTTTTGGACACGTCAACTTAACCCTCAACCTGCCGTCAGGGGCAAGCCTCAATCTTTTCCAGCCCTTGAAGGAGACCTACCTTGCCCTCTGACTTCTCGTTTCTGACCTCCTAAGTGAAGTATAGTTGGATGATGACGCTTCCTGGCTTTGGTCCACATGTGTCGTCTACTGTTTTGGCGACTACGGGGAACCCCTTCCGATTTGAAACCAGAAAAAAAGCTTCTCGGAACGGCCGGCTATGATCTGAGTGCAGATACTACACTAATCTACTCTCCTTAGCGACCTTGCTTGGTGTGCAGAACATAATCCGAGGATTCTTAGCAAGATTATCAGACTCCGTACAGAGACTTCCAAGAACCGAAAATCAGGTATTGATAAGCCCGAATGGTTACCTTTCGACCTGTGAGGTTACTGGCCGCGTCATACAACACAAGAACATCGTTTTGTTTACACATCTGATTATAACGAAGTTACTGTGATTCAATGCTGGACGCGAGGCGTGGGCTCACCATTAGCAGTATGTGGTCTTTGCCTAGTCTGAGGTTATTTCGTTGATCGCAGACGGTCTTGTAAAGAAGGATATTATTCGAGGTGTCCATGAGTCCATTGCCAGACGGATCTTTAGGATGACAGAGCCCTCGAGGATGCCTCAGGAGATCACATTCACGGGCGGAATGGCGAAAGGAATGGTGGCCGTACTGAAAAGGCTGTTTAAGAGGGAGCCGAACATTCCGCAGGAGCCCCAGATTGCGGAATCCTTGGGGGGCAGCCACTGTTGGAAAGGGAGTTGGTGAGGGAGGGACCGTGAAGGGGAAAAACCGCCCTTTTTACATTTGTTTTATTAATTGATTGGCGGCTGTGAGAAGTGGATCCCATACGGGGCTGAAAGGAGGTGCGTAAGCCAGGTCGCATTGGACGAAATCGGCCACGGTCATTTTGGCATGGAGTGCGACTGCTGCGGCGTTGATGCGATGGGCGACCCCTTCCTTCCCCACCATCTGAACGCCCAAAAGGCGGCCTGACTTTCTGTCAGAAACCATGTGCACCAGAATCGGCGAGGAGCCGGGATGGGCATGTGCCCGGCTCCGGCTCTTAATTACCACCTGGGCCGGATCAAAGCCTGCCTCATCAGCTTCCTTCATATTCAGGCCTGTTCGTGCCACCTGGAGATCAAATACCTTAAAAACTGCGGTCCCGGCGATCCCATCCAATTCTACGCTCCTGCCCAGTACATTATCGGCCACGGCCCAGCCGGCCCTGTTAGCTCGAAGGGCCAAGGGTACCCAAGTGCGCTCTCCCGTGACCACGTGAAAGGCGTCTGCACAATCACCCGCAGCATAGATGTCAGGGTCCGAGGTACGCATCTGCCTGTCTACTGCGATGGCACGGGAGGGTCCGAGGAACAGCCCGGCTTCCTGTGCTAATTCGCTGTTGGGTTTCACGCCTACAGCCACTAGAACCATTTGTCCTTCCAAAACAAGATCATCACAGACAACCCTAAGGGTCCTATCGGAGCTTTCGATTTTCTGGATATTGTGTCCCGGATACAGCGAGACGCCATGTCGTTCCAGTTCTTCTTTCACCATCGCCGAGAGGTCCGGGTGCATCCAGGGAAGCAACACAGGTCGAGGTTTCACCATGGACACCTCAATGTCCCGCGCTCTGAGGGCCTCACTCATTTCCAAGGCAATGTAGCCCATACCGATGACCACCACACGCGATACCCCATTTTCTTTGATAAAAGATTTGATACGCCGACCGTCTTCAAGGAGTTTAAGGCACATCACACCAGGGCTTTCAATCCCTTCAATAGGAGGCTTGATAGGGGATGCACCTGTGGCAATGAGGAGTTTATCGTAGGAGAGCTCGAATTCTCTGCCATCATTTTTTGCGCCTTTTACCTTCTTGGAGTTACGATCTATCTGTTCTGCCCTGTGGCCGGTACGCAGGTCGATGTCCTGTTTTTCTCGGAAAACGTGAGCTGGCCGGACAACCAAGTCGTCCATTTGCCGCACCGGGTCCGCAAGGTTGTAGGGCATCCCGCATGCACTGTAGGAAACGTCCATGGTTTGTTCTAGCACAATGACTTCAAGGTCGGGTCTTCTTCTTTTTGCCCGACTGGCAGCACTCATGCCAGCTGCATCTCCACCAATGATCAAAAATTTCATATTGACTCCTATTGTCTTTTTCTTAGCAGATTTTTAGGCGGCAAGGCCTCCATTCCCATCATCGACTATAACCCCCGTGATGATGACCTATCCAAACAAGCCCTCCAAAGCCGTGGCTCTGGACGGCCCTTCGCACCCTGGGGACTCCTCACCAGGCCTAACGGGTTCGATAAAGAACATCAGGGCCTCACCTTTTCCCTGTCCCGTTAGATACCTTCTTGAACTCACTCATGAAATCAAGGTTACACGAATCATGGCAAGATAGCTGGAATATGAAAGAAGGCTCTTTGGATATCTAACGGGATGAACCTTAAGGAGCCCCTTAAACTTGAAGCCCTAAAAGAGATACACACACGCTTACCATATTCGCTCACTCCACACTCACACCCATTTCATCCTCGTCCCTTCCACCAAAACCAACACCTTCTCCATTTTCTACATCCTCCCCCCTCCCTTGTCGTCCCCCATCCCCTCCCCATGCTCACCCATCCCAGAAAATCCTCGCTGATTAGATATCCTAAGCTTTATAAATTAAAC
>DTYH01000003.1 GCA_012961955.1 Desulfobacterales bacterium
AAAAAAAGTAAAAGAACCGTGCGCAGGGGCGAAGTATTTCTTTTAAGTCAGTCAACGGCTACTTGGAAAATACTACTTTGGCCGCTAGTCAAAACGTATAATCCGTGGCCACCCCTCAATTAGGTAAAGCCAATATGTTGGGCGGCTTAAACTTTTCAAAGAGCTAACGTGTTAGAATAGCAATCAATGTTTCTCTAAAGACGCTACCGGCGGCCTAAAGATTAGCAGAGAGTAATTATGTATAATCGTAAGCGAAAATTATGTCTTATAATCCTTTTCCACCTATAAAGCAATCTTGATATTTGGGGAAAATATAGAATTATCGGCAGGAATGAACAGACATTTACAAATACTCTTTGTTTGTGTTAATAACCTTTTGTTTAAGCTATTTTATCCAAACTCTCAACTTTTCGGCCCCTACTTAACCATGATTTTCTTTCAAGACACCTTGTCTTCCATCTACCTTTGTCTAGGTCATGTATCTTGCGACAATATTCAGTTCATCTTTGTCGAAGGTTTTAAAGATAGGAACATTAATACGAGAATGTGAATAGTAGCTTTTATATTTTCCCCGGGTCTACTCTTAATCCCCAATTCAAACGGTCTCCTGTATTCTATATTCCGCTTAGGAATTCGCTACCTTACGCACAATACCACCCTTCATCGGCCCCTCTCCTCCACTTTTTCCAGTCTCAGGTTGTATCTGGTCATTCCCTAAACAACTTGGAAAAGTATAGGTCACTAAGTAAACTCCCAATTTACAAATCAGTTTTTTTCGTGAACAGGCAGGGCCACAATGGTCTTCATTCGGGTCTACACGTGGTGAACCAGAGACAAAAGGCCGCGGCCCCGGACTCATAAAGCCTACCGTTGGACAAAGAACAGACCTCATTGGGAAAAAACATCAACCATTTATGGACGGAAACCGTTTCAGGTACGATGATATCACATTATTAAAGAAATGTCGATCTTCATCCGAAATCTTTACAAAGCACAGCCCCATACCAAACGTAATATTATTATCATCAACGCCGTACAGATTCGACCACACCACCCTCCCTGCAACCTCAATAGGCTTGTGATTTCGAGGCCGTATCGAAACCGGAAAAACCTTATCTACGGGTAGTGGCTCGTCGCAGCATATAAATATTCCATCAACGGCGATATTCCTTGCTTCCCCTTCGATCTCACCCTGATCACTTACCACAGTAATGGGCCATTTGACGGCGAGTCTCGGGTAGCTGCGTCTCTCGATTCTATTTACCAACCCTATCCCTCCTCTGCAAACCAGGGGCTTTACTGAAGTGTCTTGCAACCTCTTAGGTCACAGTCATGCAAAAGAAACTCCATTCAATAATCGGAGGACTGAAAACAGGGATCAGAGAACTTTACTAATCTTTCTACCACTTTTGTCTTTGTCTGACAACCTGTTTGAGATTTCGTATCTGTTTAGCTGTCTTTGATTTACATATACGAAGTACACATTCCTTACTTGATACAGAACCAAGTTCGGCCATACTATCAAATAAGTCCCTCACTTCCGATCTTGGGTGATTATTCCCCCTCCTCAAGCGGCGTAGGACCCAAAGTTGGCCGTCTAGGTCAGTTTCTAACCTTCCAACAGGGTCAACAATAGACCTAAACCTAAGTTGAAGGATTGTCGACTTTGCCGAAGATACAAGGCGGCAACGGCCTAGACGTGCTAAGGTGCTTCAAGCCCTTGCCAAGCCAGCAGATTGGGTAAACCTCGTCATAGAAACAAGGAATTAAACCGTTGCCTGTCGAATGAAATAGAATGATAAATGACTATCGTATACCTCGCTAGGAAGTGTAGATTTCTAACGGGGTAAAATCGGCCATCCCGAAGGGTTACAAAAAACCGGGGCCTTGCATGGACCCAATTGACGGCATTAGGGTGTCGGTGCACTTTTACCACGCAAAGGAGGTTAGGTATGAACAAAGCGTTATTAAAGGAACCGTGCGATAATCTGAACGTCCCGGGCGGGTCCGTACCTGCTATGCAAGTTACCGAAATGTTCGCTATCTTAGAAGAACTTTTTACGGAATAAGAGGCTAAGGTCGCCTGCGAGATGCCACCGGTAGCTGTCTCTCTTCAGGATCTTGCGGAAAGTCTGTGTAGACCTAAGGAAGAGTTATTCCCTCTTCTGGAATCCATGGCCGATAAAGGTCTTGTGGCTACTCGTAAAAAACATGGTGTTTGCCTGTATAAACTGTTACCGGTTACGCCAGGCATGTTTGAGTTCAAGTTCATGAGAGGTGGGGACACCGACCGGGACCGCCGTTTGGCCCGTCTATTGAGCTCGTATGCGAATATTGCTAAAAAGGAGGCAAAGGAACTGCTGCCTATTCCTGAACACATGACCCCCCTCATGCGGGCCTTCCTGTAGAAAGGACCATTGAGGTCAGCCAGCAAGTGTACACTTTTGACCAAGCTTCTAGTATATTGAATCAGCAGATGCCATTTCAGTGGGGCACTGCTATTGCCATAGTGAAGCCTACCTCTTGGGAAAAGGGACTTGTGATGCACCGGAATATCGGTGTATGAGTTTCGACCCCGGGGCGCTATATACGTCAGAAAGAGGAATTGCTCGCTTAGTTACAAAAGAAGAGGCACATGAGCTCCTAAGGGAGTCTGAAGAAAAAGGGCTAGTGCATATGGGCTCCAATACGTCCAACTTTATGGAATTCTTGTGTAATTGCTGTAGTTGCCACTGTGTTGTGTTGAAAAACATAAATGAAATGGGCGAGCCTATTTGGGCCGCTAGCTCTGGCTACCTTGCGGAGGTAGAGGTATATGATGAATTGTCTCATCAATGTTGCATATGTGTGGAAATGTGCCCGATGGATGCTGTCTCGATAAACGAGGGTAAAACGGCTGATGTCGACGAATTCCGTTGTATCGGGTGTGGCGTTTGCGCCCGCCGCTGTCCCGCAGTTGCGATCTCTATGAATCCGTGCGACGATGTTCCCTCACCCCTGGAAACCCCAAGGGACCTGCGTAACACTGCTATGGGTGATTTTCATCGTGTCCAGGCTGAGCAAAAATAGAACGCTCTTTGTAACCGTGTGATCTTCTCGATATTGGACCTTGGATACCTGATTTCTTCCTACTGTCAGCTTTTTGGCCGAGACCATGATAATAGGGATGTCCTCGGTCTCCTCAGATCTCTTGAGATGATGGATCACCTCAGAGCCGTCTACCCCTGGCATCATCAGATCCAGGACGATCAGATCGGGTCGATTCTCCTTAACCCTAAAAATGCCTTCCTCACTCACTGATTCCAATGTTCCATGATTCCGATTGTGAATAGAGCGAACCAGACCGTGGGGCCTCCGGGTATCCGACCTGTGGCCGAAACGATGAGCAAGGCCAGCCCTTCAAACCGACTCAAATATCATGGCTTCGCCTTCTCTCTTCCCAAGCCTTTTGACGAGCCCTTTCCAAAAACGGTTTAGACAAGGCGAAAAGGGGTTTTCAAGACAACCTGTTTAAAGGCATGCTTTGCCATGAGACTATAACTTGAACATCCCATCCTCATAGATAACCACCTTTTCCCCTGAAATCATGTACGCGGTTACTGTCTTTTTCTCGGTATTCACCAGGTCCAGTGGAGAGCCGAGTCGTTAAATCCCAATCTCCCCTTCTTCTCTGTTGTCAGCTCGGCTGGATCCCCATCGTACGTTTCCTAATACGAGGATCCCAAGGCTAAATGACAGTTTCCATAACGGCCACCATAGTTCTCGTCGTTAAGGGTGTTTGCCATGAATTTGTCGATTTTGGAAAATCTTTTATCGATCAAAGAGAATTCCCCGACCCTACTGGCAACCCCTATCCATGGATAACTGTTTAATAACAAAATCTCCCCCGTTTTTGGCCTCTATTTTGGTTGCTACACCCTTTACAAATTCCAGTCATACACCCCCACGTAATTCCCGCTCCGGAAAGAGGGCTGATTTGCGAAATAGACCTCTTCAGTCCCCCCCAGTCTGGGGAGAGAAATATCTCAAGACTTGGGATGTTGTGCCCGGAGAGTCCGACCCACTTCCTCTGCTTTCCCGGTGTTATCTTCAGGTCAATCTTTTCTGATTGTATATGGTAGTATTTAACCTCCATGCCGTCTATCCATTTTTTTATGGCCATCGTCTCTTTATAAACTGTTTCCCACTCTTGCACCGGGTTATCTTTGTTTAGGTAACAGGCCTTGATAACCTGTGCAGTGTACTATTTCATGGAAATCCCGGCCTTGTTTGCTAACTCAAGGGTAGGTAGCATACAAAGCGTCCATCCAAACGACCCCATCCCTTCTCTTTTTCGCAGGATGTCACGCAACGGCTTCCTTGCGATCGCAGCTTTCCCAATCTTTTTTGGATCTAAGTGGCTCAGATGAATCAAAGATTCTGGAGCATGGAGATAAATAGTACCATCCAGTTTTTCGTAGAGTTCTCTTTGACCCGGTATCTGGAAAACCAGTTGCTTCTTGTTCGCTTTTTCAAAAAAATTGCGCTCCATTTGAGACGTGAAGCCCATGAGGACGACTTGATTCATTCCCATGTCAAGGAGCTTGGCTTGTAGGATCTCGGCCATCTTTACAGCGGCAAGCTCGTACTGAATCAATACGATATCATCCTTTCCGTATCTCCCCTTTCTGGAAGTCTTTAACCGCCACAGCAGAACATCTGCGCATCTATGCAATTCGATCTCCTTAAGCATCACATGTAACAACCCCACATCTGAGTACATCAGTCTTTGGGCACGAATCAAACGGCGTCATGGTCAGGGCCACTAGTCGATTAACCGACACCGACCACCTATGACGGCTTTTGTTGTCTGCCACTCTGCTTTTCATGGTTATTCTGAACGGAGGAAAGTGGAGTGGACCATCTCTACAGATATTCCGCTTACGAGATACCTTGCCAAGAGATACTTCGCCACGCTCAGTGACCTGAATGGTTACGAATTGAGTGATACTCTTGTAACTGATCACGGAGCAAAGCTTTTCTTCACCCAGTGATCAGTTACGTCAGGTCAAGTTCTCGTCGTCTTTATTCTTTTGGTATAACCCCGGGTATAAAGCTTTTTTGCACATTCAGGGCAAAGACTATGGGTGAATTCCGCTTCAGACTGTTTTCGAATATAGGTCTCGATCTAATTCCAATAACCCTGGTCATCCCGTACCTTCTTACAAGAAACGCAAATCGGCAAAAAGCCACTTAACACCTTAACTTTGGCAAGCGTTTCTTTAAGTTGGAAAATCAACCTCTCTCGCTCCTCTTCCACCTGTACACATTCAGTAATGTCACGGAGACTAACGAGGACTGCCTTGTCTTTGTCCCAAGGAACCATGGTCACGATCATATCTATTGGACACACCGAGCCATCGGCAGAAGAAAGTCCTGTGTAAACACCGCTGTGTAGATCCTGGTTCTTTCCAGTAAATCTCTTACTGATAGTTCGCTCGTAGCGGGAAAATAATGGAAAAGTGACTCCCCACGAGAAATTCGCATTCATAACCCAAAATGTGCTGGGCGGTTTGATTAACCCTGAAAATCTCTTGGCTATTGCAATCTGCAATCATGAGAGCGTTCAAAGATTCGCGGAAGATAGTCAGGAACTTTTCATCCGACTTCTCCCAGGGTCTCCTCCGACCGCTTACGCTCCATTGCCCATGATTCCAATTCGGCAATCCGCCGGCGCATTTCTACCAGTTTACTTATAAGCTGCTCCTTTGTCTTGTCTTTATCCTTCATATTCTATGGTCTCACTACCTGAGAGGAAACTTCACCCATACAGGATGGACATAACCGGATGTACTGTTTCAGACAAATCAAGGGAAGAAAGGTTGCTAGTTTGAGATGCCTCCTTCAGCCATAGCCATCAAGGCTCTATTTTCACTAAGTCTTGGTTCTTTGACAATTTGGGTCATCCTGGCTCTGCGTTCCAGGAGCAGTCTCTTGTCCCCAAGCCTATGGACAAACCCTGGGAGATAATTCCACAATGCCTGATGGGGTCTCTTTTCATTATACTCCTCTATGTAGCGGGCAATCGAGTGCCGGGCGATCTGCACAGAGGGGTAATCTCTGTGGCAATAGATCTCCTCTTGCTTCACGATCCTATACGATCGCTCTTGCCTGGCATTGTCTTTGGGTCGATTGACTCTACTTGGAGAGATAACCATCTCAAGATCCCTTATCAACATCCTGGTACGACAGGCCATGTCAGGAGAACCCTTATCCAGGCAAACAAAGGGCTTCTGCTCAAAATCCTCAATACCCTGGGCTAACCTAAACTATAGTCAGAAGATACTTGAGCTCACGTTGGCTCACTATGTTCGCAATACCCCAGCCCCAATATAAAGCGAAAAATAGTCAATAATGGTCAGAAGGTAATGCCTTAGCCCCTCAATGCTCGCCTGGTCTAATCCTCTCCCCCAAATCTCGTTAGGCCCAAAAAGGGTCATAGTGGGATTCTTTCCAGGGGGCGTCTCTGAATGGTTGAGGAAAGACCCGACCAGTACTCTAAGGATACGGTAGCAACTGGACTCACTTACCCAGTACCCCTCATGAGCTAAATAACCGCTAATCTGCCGATGGCTCGAATGAGAATATCTTTTCTTCTTCTCAATAAGGGCTTGCTTCTCAGCCCCTCTCAGCCCAGCACAGATGCTCTTCCCCAGGTGGCTTCCTGCCCTAAAGCCACCTATAATATGTGGAACGTCATACCACAAGCTCTCTCAGGACAGCACTCTTCTTTATTCCAGAACCCGGAAGGTTGTCCACTTCCTCAATAATCCTTTGCCTCTGAACCCTACTATTACTATACGGGTGAACAAAGAGCTATAGCTTTTGGTGTCTATGGCGGAGTACTCTCTATTATTTCAGTAAAAAGATACAGAGACCTGTATTTCGCAGCTGGCGACCTCATTCAAAATACAACTTTATGTGTTTGCTTGATTTATTCTACTTACAGTCTCATGAGTATAAATACTCATGAATCAATCGGTCCTTCAATAGCATTCGTAATTGTTGCAGTTTTCTGGTCTACTATTATTAAAATAGTTT
>DTYH01000004.1 GCA_012961955.1 Desulfobacterales bacterium
ACAGGGAGGCAGCCGTCACAACCCGAACATTGTTTTCAGGCCTATAGATATCCTCTTCCATAAAGAATATGCCCTCACTATTTGATATACTCTTCGTAAATATTCTGCGAACCCATCAGCCAAATCAAAGGATCTTTCTTGGTAGCTCATCGTAAACTGTAGAGCAAGCCCGAACATGTTTCAGGCGGCAAGTCTAGGCATTTCGCATGGTACCCAAGTCTTGTATACCCAATTTCCAAAGCATATATCAAACACGTGTTAATCTTTTCAAACAGGTGGAGCGTTGCGCCTAATGGCAACACCGAATATATTTGCACTCCACTCCCCGACCATTTACATCATCATATTCAACCTCTTATATTCTCCTGAATATACCCTATGATCTCCTGAAGGGTCGATTTCATGCTAAACACCTCTGCAACACCTTCTGACTTCAGCTCTTCAGCATCGCTGTCAAGGATCGAGCCACCCGTGATCAAAAGGATATCATCCAGGTCCTTATCTTTAAGTAGCCTCACTACGTCTTTTACTATTCTTCTATGAACAAGGGGATGAAAGCTCAGCCCTATAACATCCACATCCTCTTGCACGGCTGCATTTATAATAGACCCTACCCACAGAAATACCACTTCCATACCCGCGTCCCTGAGAGGACTCGTTACAACTTTGATCCCATCATCGTGCCCATCAAGGCCAGGCTTTGCGAGAATAACCTTGATCGGTCTTTCCATGTCTATCTTCCGACTCCTTCTGTTGTAACACTTTAGCCTTTTGAAAAAAGTGGTTGTAATGAGTCAGAACATAACCTGCCATTTTTTAAAAAGCCAAAGACTTAGCTTCTGTTTAAAACACGGTCGGAAGTCTGTACTCACCCCATACGCCCTTTAAAGCCCCCATGATCTCTCCGAATGTTGCATCAACCTTTACAGCTTCAAGTACCAAGGGGATTATAGGATCATTACCCCGAGCAGCCCCCCTGATCCTGTCGAACATGTCTGATACCCGCTGGTTCTTCCTCTCCTTCCGCACCTTCTTCACCCGGGCAATCTGGCGCTCCTCGAGTTGAGGGTCGGTCTCATGAAGCTCAAGGGGAGATGTTCTTCAGCACCAGCAAGGATAAAGGCATTTTCGCCCACAATAATGCGCTCCCCGGTCTCTATCTCTTTTTTTACCCTGTAGGCCCAATACGAATTTAATTTAAGAAAAAACCGTCTTCCAGGGATTTCATGAACCCGCCCATCTCTTCTATCTCATTCATAAACTTCTTAGCACCTTCTTCAATATCAGCGGTCAGGGATTCAACGTAATAAGACCCGGCCAAGGGATCAATAACATCAGCCACCCTTGTTTCATTGGCTATGATCTGCTGTGTACGCAACTTCACAAGCGCAGAATGCTCCGAAGGTATAGCATAGGCCTCGTCGTATGCTCCCGCATCAATGGCATTCTCGCTCCCCTAGAACAGAGGCCAACATCTGAAAGGCCGCCCGAATAATGCTGTTCAAAGGCTCTATCGCACCGAGGCGATCAGCACTTCCTGGATAATAGACCCTGAACCGCCACGAATTCGGATTATTGGCGCCGTACCTCACTCTCAGAATACGCGCCCACAGACGTCTTCGAGCTCTTATTTTAGCTATCGATTCAAAGAAATCTACCGAAGACGAGACTATAAACGATATGCGTGGAGCGAATTCGTCTATATCCAGTCCGGAACTTATGGCAGCATCCAGATAAGTCTGGTCTTTGGAAAAGGCATATCCAATGGAAATCTCAGGAGGTATGTAAGCTCGTCCACTCGGCATCATCCATAGACTACAGGGATTGAAGGAGGGGGTATTTCTGGGTGCAAGGCTCACAAGATCAGTCCACCACCGCAAGGCCTGTCTCGGAGGGAAAACCTATGCGTTAAGACCACCATATTCCTTGAGCAGATCAAACTTTAAGGTTCCAGCCAGTTTATCCCATGCCACCCATTGCTTTTCTGCCACTGCTAGACACATTCCGAACAGAATAGGAGCAGGGAAATTTATAGTCATAGAAGTATTGATCTTGTCCAGCTGGATACCGTCAAACAATGGCTCGAAATCTTTCAAACAACTCACGCTGAGGCCTGTACGGCCAACCTCGCCTCGTGACATCGGATCGTGAGCGTCCATGCCCAGCTGGGTCGGCAGATCAAAATCGAGACTCAGGCCAATCTCTCTGGCCTTCATCAGTTTCTGGATTCGGTCCGGTGTCTCTTCTGGTCCTCCAAAGCCTGTCTGCGCCCTCATCGTCCACAATCTGCCCCGATACATGGTCGGTTGAACCCCTCGGGGTATAGGGATGCTGGCCAGGAAATCTTGTATCTCTGAGATAATCTAGGTCTTTAATATCCAACGGTGTGTAAATGCGCCTGATCTCTCGGTTGGTGTTCCCTAAAAAGGTGGACTTTCTCTCTGGGAATCTGCTCAGAACCGTTTTTAGCCTAGTCCCTACCCGTTGAGCCTTTGTCTTTTCTATGGCCTTAGGTTTATCATCACGTTAGTCTCCTGCCATCCTTTGCTTCCCCTCATGTATCAGATGTAAAGACCCCGGCTCACATTTATGGTATTGCCGGTAATCCCAACTGCGTCCTCAGAGGCCAGGAAAAGTACAGGGGCTGCTGCTTGCTCAGGGGTAAGCATGGCACCACCCATCTGGGCCAGGAACTGATCACGAATCTTCTTTGGAATCCCCACCTTTTCACCCATGACTTCTTCTGAGGTCTCTTTCTCTCCGGTCAGACGTGTATCCACCAGACCATACGCCACAGCGTTCACAGTAATACCGTAACGAGCCCATTCCTTTGCCACAGTCTTTGTCATCCCGATCAGACCGGCCTTTGCTGCAGAGTAATTAATCTGCCCAACATTCCCCATCAGGCCAGAAACTGATGATACATATATCACCCGACCATTATGATTCGGTTTTCTCATGTACTTTGCCGCTGCTCTTGTACAGTTAAATGCCCCCCGAAGGTTTATGTCAATGACTATATCCCATTGCTTGTCTGTCATTTTATGGATCAGGTTGTCACGTATGAGCCCTGCATTATTCACAAGGACATCCAGTTTTCCAAATTCTCCCACCGTCATGTCCATAATGCGTTGGGCCTCATCCGCCTTGGTTACATCAGCCACACAGGCAATCGCTGTACCCCCGTCGGCTTTAATAGCCTGAACTGTTTCCTCAGCCGGACCGGTATCAATATCATTTACTGTGACCTTCGCCCCTTCTTTTGCAAACATCTTTGCCATGGCCTGGCCGATGCCCCTTCCAGAGCCGGTAATCACTACTACTTTTTCTTGAAAACGTTGCACAATAACCTCCTTTATAACTATTTAGCCAGATTAAGTCTCCTCAGGAGCCGCTTTAACCTTTTGAAACTAGCTGTAAGATGTCAGTCTTACAACTTGATCAGCTAATCTTTTCAAGAGGCTAATATTCAGTGATCCCATAAAGGTGTAGACATCGTCACATGAAAGGCAGACGTCAATATCTTTTTTCGAAGGAGGGGAAACTGGAAAGAGTGAAGAGTTATTCATTCCCTTTGACATTTTTGATGGTTCAAGGATAGCCCGGTACCGTTCATGCCGACTATACGAAAGTTTTGACCCCATGCAAAAAGTTATATTGGCGACTCCTTTTGCCCATGGTCGCCTGGGAAACGGAACAGGTAACCCAATATTTACTCACCAAGTATGCTTTATTTGGCTAAATAATTACCCTCCTTTCAGTCCAGCGCTTGATAACTAAGCACACCGTAATGGCAATAGTCAGCGCACGTGCCACACTCGATGCAATCCTCTTTGAAACTTATCTTAAACCTGTTTTGTCCCCCTATCCGCTCGACCTTAATCTGTGACTTCGAGAGGTTAAATACCCTATCAGGTTGGTTGAAAAAGGAACATGCCAGGGCGCAAAGCAAGCATCCCGAACAATTTTCTTCTGCTATAACCTTTGTTGCATTCATTTTATACCCCCCCAAAATATTGGTTTAATTCCAATTCCTTGATTTTTTCTTCACTGATTGTGCCATCCATATTCCACCCTCTCTCATGATAATAATCGTCTATCAGCTCATTAACGTATTCTTCCTTAAGAGGGCCTCGCTCCTCCTTCCCAAATTTGAGTGCTTCAGTCATAAATCTTTTCGGAGGAAAATCCTCCTCTCTGGTAGCGCCCTCTCTAAGACTAAACGCCTTTCTCATGTTACACGCCCTCTCTCCTGCCGTCAGGAGACTGGGAGCGTCCATCTCTATCCCGGTTAATGCCGAATAGATCTCTGCCCAGAACGAAAGGTTAACACGCTGAAACGGTGGAAACTGGCATATACCTAACGAGTCAAATACGGTCACATTATCCTCAAACCACTTGCTGATCCTACCCGGATTAAACTCTTCAGGCCCGGTAAGGACCCTGTCCAGGACATCTTTGGGGGGGAGGCCTATCCTTTCAGCAAATCTCTTCATCTGCCCTGGGGATCTCGGCATCATGGTTACAGTTACTGCTGATGAATGCCCCCCTCTGACATTAATGACCTGACTGAAAGATTCTGAAGATATTCTGGCCCTTAGATCGAAGGGGGTGGATAATCCCTTTATATGGACTGCATAACTCTCAGACCCCTTTCCAACCCGCTTAGGGGCCTCCTTCAAACCGCAGGCCAATATCTCTCCAAAACCCCGCCTGTATGCTATCTCCTGTATCAGTTCCTGGATCGCCTCTGCTTTACCCCAATCGAGCTCAATCCCTTCGGTATCTTTCTTGTCTATTATTCCCCTCCTATACGACTCGATAGCCCAGGAGATTAAGCTTGATGTATTATAATAATCAAGACCCAGACGGTTACAGAGCTCAGCACCTTTGAAGACCCCTTCCCAATCACCAAGGGAACCGCAGTAGCAACCCCACGTTTGCATGGCAGCATTCGCGCACCCCACGCTCAGGGTCAGGCCCGCGTATTTGCCCTTCTTTACTTGAATAAAGTGTTTACAACCTATGGGACACGCCATGCAGGCTACATCACCCCCCTTTATTTCGAGGAAAGACTCAAGGTCAAACGACTTGATCATCTCGTCTGGATCAACAGCCTCCTGATAGTTCTTGAACGGATATAATCCTGTCTGTGCCATAGGCTTCAGGCTGATAAGTGTTCCGTAAACCCTCCACTCGTTGAGAAGGCGCTGACTGAAAAAATCTTTGTTGTACCTTTCGAGTAGATCCGAAAATCTATCCACATCCGCAACCCCTATATCCTGTGTTCCATAAACTGCGATTGCCTTTAGATTCTTTGAGCCCATCACCGCTCCCAGGCCACATCGAGAGAATCCTGCATATTTATCGACGATGATGTTCGCATCCATAACTAAATTTTCACCAGCTGGACCAATAGTGACGATCGTGTATTCACCACCCAGTTCCTTCCATAGCTCATCAGTGGCATCCCAGACATCCTTACCCCAAATATGATTACCGTCGAGAATCTTTACTTCATCGTTATATATCTTTAAATAAACAGGTTTATCAGCCTTGCCCGTAATCACGAGATGATCATATCCCGCAAATTTAAGATTGCCAAGACTTCCAGTAACTGAGTTTGCAATATATCCAGAAACAGGTGATTTGGCCGTTGCGCAACACTTTCCGGCACCAAGGATCAACGTGCCCACAAACGGACCTGCACCAAAAACCAAAGCATTCCCTGGCGACAAAGGGTCGCTATGAGCCTTTACCGATTCATAAAATAACTGAGCATTTATGCCAGCACCACCAAGGAATTTCCTCATCAGATCCTGACCCAAAGGCTTTTTGGCTATACTGCCAGTATCGAGGTCTATGTATAAAACATCCCCTGCATACCCCTTATATCCTTCCATGTTAAGGCCCTCCTTGTTAAATGCCCCCCCTTTTTTTTAGGTACCGAAAAAGGGGGGGCTAAATACTACTATTATCTTAAGGTTTCAGCTCATCAGGGGACGCTGGTTCCCATGGGTCTACTGGCGGGTACTCTTTCGGATCTATGCCTACCTCTTCCCAATCGATCCACCTGAATGCATTAACTCGCATCCTCTTACCTCGCCTGGGCAGCTTATCCCAAGGGATGTGGTACAGGCAGAATTGATAGGTGGCTGTGCCAAGTTGGGGGTTACCCACAGTAGGATCCATAAGGACGTTGACTACTGCAGGTTGACCCTTCTCAGCCGCCTTAAAGCTACGCTCCAGGGCAGGCTTGAACTGTTCCGGTTTTTCCACAAGCTCTCCATGACAGCCAATAAGCTTATAGATCTCGTGGTATGGAATATCCGGCAGGCTCTCCGAGCCCATGGGTTGGTCCTGCTCACCCAAAGCCTCCCACTTGGAGCCGTACATCAGTTTCAGAGAGGTAAGCCAACCATTATTGTTGTGTACCATATACACGACGGGAAGCTTGAAGCGAACAGCTGTCTCAATATCCCAACCGGCAAGCCCCATGCCTGCATCACCCATTAGGACCAGCACAGGATGATTCTTGGATTCGGGATCACCAAAGGCAGCACCAATGGACATGCCTATCCCGTGACCTACTCCTGCCTGTTCCGAAGCGTCCATGATCTGGCCCGAGTACCTGGCACGGATAAAGGGTGGTATAAAGGCTGAAATAGTAAACCCGTCCACGATGACACGGTTCATACCATCGTACATGTCTTCACAAACCTCCCAGAGGGCCTTGCATACCCAGCCTGGATGCACGGGCGTATGGTTTGCGTACTTATCGGCCCTGGCCAGAAGTCTCTCCCGAGCCTCATTATGAATCTTCTGAACCTCGGCTATCCAGTCCTTCCGTCCTGCTGGCGGCTCCAGGCCCTTGTCCTTTACATAATCTATCATCTGCCCTAATACCACCCTGCAATTTCCGACTGCCGCCAACTTTGTATCAACAAAGGTGTATATCTGTTCCGGGGATTCATTGACCTGGATAGTTTCAGGCCAACGGCTCCCGTAGCCGTCAAAGAAACCTACCTTCATCCCTAAAGATAGGAGGAGATCGCTCTTCTTCAGTATTCCTCTAGCAGCTCTAGAACTGAAGAATAGAGGATGGGTCTCCATTATGGCCCCACGACCGATCCGCCTTCCTGAAGCTGGAACCTGAGCAAGCTCACAAAACTCGGTCAGTTCCTTACCACCATTGGCCCAGTGGACGGCATCGCCCACAAATATGACAGGGCTTTTAGCCGAATAAAGGGCATCTACTATCCTGGCTACATCCCTGGGATCGGCACCAAGGGAGATGGGCTTACCCACCCCGTCCTTGTTCCAGTTTTCCGTATAAAGGGCGTGTTCCCCGTATATGCTTGGCTCAACATTCGGTGGTACATCTTTGGTAAGAGCACTCAGCGTGAACTCAAGCCCGATCGGGCCCCTCGGATATGATAGAGCGTCCTTTATTGCTTTTGTAACAAACCACTTAAACTGGCACGGCTCAATCACCCTTTGGGTCCATTTGGTAATCCCTTCCATGAGCTTTTCGCCGTATGAGACCTGTATAGTGTACGTCTGGTCATGTTCTGGCTCATGTCCGCCCATAAGAAGAATAACAGGGCTACAGGAAAGATACGCCTGCTGCATCGCACTGACGGTATTTGCCACACCAGGACCTACTGTAGCATAGGCTACACCCACCTTGCCGGTAACCTTGGAATAGGCCTCGGCAGCGTAGACTCCGGCTTGCTCATGCCGTACAGTCACAGTCTTGATCCCGTGAAAACTCATTTCGTCCACCATGCACCAGATGTGCCCTCCATGGACACCAAAGGCCACCTCCACGCCATGTTCCTTCAAGACCTCCGCAATGTAAGATGCTGCATGTGGATACTGTTCTCGCATTCCCAGTTCTACTGTAGCATTTTCTTCTCCCATACTTTTCCCTCCTTTTTTACTAAAAGTTTTACGATCAAAGGACCGTATTCCTTTGAATGCCTTAAAACCTTATTCTGATGACAAAATGTTGCCTTTCTCTCCGTGACTCCGGGTTTGAGTCTAACCGGTCCCGACAATCAAGCAACTTCCTGGAACGACTTGTAAACCCCCTTAGAACTTCACATGGGGCTTTCCCAACGGGGTAAATATTCAGTTATCGCGTAGAGGCTGTGTGCATTACCTTGTAAAAGGGAGGCGTCAATACGTTTTTTTTCTTTTGTGTGGGGTCAAATTGGGAACTCGGCATCTTAACCCTGACAAGCAACGAAAACGTCTCCAAGGCACGCCCCGGCCTTTGCCTGTAATAGCACGCAGAACCCTTGAAGTTGCAACACGTGGCAATGTTGCTCTGTGTGTGCTGTTCACACTACCGATGCGAAATCCTTGACCTCATGAAAAAAATATATTGGCGTCTCCCTTTCAGGCATGATCGCCTAAGGAACGGAACTGGATACCCGACTATTTTTACAACGAGTTACCGAGACTCGTCGGTTTTTTCATAGCGTCGAAGCGGGGAAACCGCACTTCGGCGTCTCTTACTACAACGCCACTCTTTTAGGGACAAACACACTCCCTGAAAGGCTCTCCTCATTGACTAAACCTCTTATTACGCCACCAGCAGCAATAAAGTCAATGGCTGATCGAATATATTCCCGCTTTATTGATTCGTCTATCTCCTCCTTTTGATCAAAGATATCCTTTTCGCGTTGACTGCAATAGTCATGTGGCAATTTCGATTGCCATGATCTTATCATCCAGGATATTATCTTTTTCAGCTCCGTAGACCCATCTAAGTCAGCAGGGAGGATGTCTTCTACCCCTTTCCTGCACACGGTGGCAATCTCTTTAACAAACCGATCCTTCTGGAATTGAACCTCACGAAATATCTCTATTGCGACTTCGCTTAGAACATCCCGGAGCATGTCTTCAATTACCTGCTCCGTCCTCTTTATCGTCCTTTCTGGGTTGTCAAAATCAATAAAGTCCGGAAGTAGACCAATTCGTCCGCGAAGGGCGAGCCTGAGTCCGGAAAAGGCGTCCCATAATCTAGCCACATTCCTTCCTTCCATCTCTACAGATGATAAAGTATGCTCGTACGCCTTGTTTCCTCCTCTAATGCTCGGCTTTTTCTCAAGGTTTGGACATTCCCTGCTATAACGTACAGTCCTGGTCAGGACTTCCACTATCCACCAGGGTGCTACCACCTTCCGTTCTATCAGGTGGTAGTCGATATCTAAATCCCAGGATGTTTCAGAAACATATTCCTCCTTGAAATATCCATCGATGTCCAATAACGACCTCTCTTTTAACATGATCTCCTTTTCGATCTCCTCGTCTGGAAGGTCCATAAATATCAACTCAAGTCTATCCAATAGAGGTCTGGGAATATCGTTTACGTGGGAAAACCCTCTGGGATTTCCAGTAGCTATAAGGAGGAGGTCAACAAAACGCTCCCAGTTATACTCTTCAAGGACAGCTTTCTTCTCCTCCAAGACTGGATGGAGTAACACCTGAACCTTTGTCCTAATAGCAGGAAGCTCGTCTATCATCAAGATTCCTCGATTGGCTCGCAATATACCAGTACCTATAAATGCCCTCGGGTCTGAAGGGCTGGCACCGTTTGCAATCACCTGAATATCCTTCAGGCCCAGAAGTTTTGCCTCGTTTGTATATTCGTTTCCCTGGATACGGGAGAACCTTGCCTCTCCAGGGATAAACTCAATCCCGAACCTCTTCGCTGGATCCTTGACTTCCCGACAACGGTTACACAATAGATGACGCTCCCACTTGGGATCATCATGGTATGGGCACCCTTTTATTACGGGTATGGGGGGAAGTAGTCGCGCCACAGAACGAGCAAGTCGCGTTTTTCCTGTCCCTTCCTCAGAAACAAGATACGGATACGATCCGGAAAGCATGGCCCTTATTAGATCCGATTTGGTCTCCTCCCGTCCATCAATATCGGATAACACATCCTTACCCTTTCTTAGACGAGCAAGTATTGCATGCCGCAGATGCCATATTACCGAGATTGGCCGATAACTTTCAAGATCGAAATCTCTTTCAAGCCTTTCCAATCCTTTCTTATTGATATGCATAGGTGCTCCGGTTCTTTAGACTTTGTCATATGGTTGAGTCGTGTGTTAGTTGAGCATTTGTTGCAAGAATTGTCACAAAGAGTCGTGAAAATTGGAGATTCAGGCTTTTCTCTCTGGTGACAGGCTAATTCTATTGCTGTTTTTTTTAACTTAACTATTCAGCCATTAACTGACTAACAACGTCTGCTCCTAGAATCACTTAGGACCACATCTATCTCCACAGTTCGAATATGATCCAGGATATCTGTAATACGTGTACCTGCAGGGAAAACACCACTTATGCCTGCCTCTTTGAGCCGGGGTGTATCGACCTTGGGAATTATACCCCCCACCAAAACAGGGCTATCCGGGGCCAAGTCTATTAATTCCTTAACTGTCTTCCAAGAATGTTGTTCATGTTACTCGGACAAAAGACCCGGACCGACCACGTCAGCAACTTCCTGGAGGGCAGCCTTAGCAACGGATTTCGGAGTCTGGTACGTACCGAGATAGACTGCCTTCATTCCCTGGTCCCGTAACCATTGGAACAGCATCACCATACCTCGATCACGGCCATCGATGCCGCATTTTTGCAACTATTATCTTAATAGGCTCCTCTCGCTCGGTCATTTCACCCTTCTTATTCCGTTAAGACTCCTGATGGTTCATCAAGCAGAGCTTCCCTTTCCGCCCCCATGTCTCTAACTTTTTTCTCCAAGAAAAACCCAACCTGGACAACGCTACAAAGTTTCATTTCTAAGTCCTGATACAGAGTGACCAATAAGACCAAGACGGGTATTCTATCTGTCCAAAGCGATCATAAGACGCCCCGTCACCTATGTGGACAGCTTCCATCATCTCTCCAGCTGTTCCCCTGGCCCGGGCTGCTTCGAACAGCGCCGGGAAGACGTTCGCATCAGGATCCTCACATGCGCGGATCAGCTTCTCTATGCTCTTTGCCGTCTTACTCTCATTCCGTGTCCGGTTCAAATCCTTCAGGTTCTCTAAATGCTCGGTTATGCCTCCTGATCGGCTCTACACACCTCAGCCTCCCCCTCCTCCTTATCCGGCACCGCAAAACAGTTTACACCCACAAGACGAGGCTCCCCATTCTCCACCTCCTTCTGATGACTGTAAGCACCTGCCCTCAACACATGAAGCAGTTGATCGGATACGATCTTGTCAGCTATGGTATCCTTGTATCCGTCCATGATAGTCACAATCTCCTTCTCAAGCTTGTCCGTCAACCACTCCATATAGTAAGAACCATCTAAGGGATCAGCCACATCCACCGCACCCGTCTCACAGCATACTATCTGCTGCGTCCGTAACGCCAACCTCAAAGACTCCTCCACTGGAAGACACAGGGGCTCATCATACCCGTAGCATGCGTATCCCCTGCACTCCAGCAAGCATAGCAGCCAGGGTGTGACACGTGGATCAGCTGTTCTGAACCAGCCCACCCTGAAGCTGACCCCCATCGTGATCGCATACACCTTGTGCGTGCAAGAACGGGGATTCTCAGTCCCAAACTCGTCCCTCGACATCTTCGCCATACACGACGCGCAACCCTAAACTTGGCAGCCTTCTCAAACATGTCAACCTCAACCCTGTGCGTAAAACCCGTCTTGGGCGCTACCTGATCAATGTTAACCTTTCTTCCTTCGATCAAAACCCCCTCTTTTCAGCGCTTGCAATCATAAGGAGAGTTAAAGGTTGCCGTGTGTTTGAAAGGTTGATGTTTACCCTCTCCATATCGATCCCGTCCAGGCGTATATCCCAATCCCTGATACTGCAGATCGGAACACCCTCCGGCCAACCTCCACCTCAGCCATTGGAGGCTCAGGATCGATGCCGGTCTCGGTAAGGGATATCACCGATCAGGTGCAGCGCTGTAGCCCCATCCCTTATCTGGAGCTTCAAACGCTCATTGGTCACCCTTGGAGAATCAAAGCCTACCCGGTTCAGGCACGCTCCAGAGCCCGCTCCTGTACATCTAATAGAGTACTCGGCTTGTGTAAGGAAACTCCCCCGTGTTGCCGATGTCATCCTCATATCTGTGATGACTTACATCCCCGAGCGGTATACATTGCCTTGATAGCCATATTGCACCACGTCGTTTAACGATTGGCACAGGTAAAAAAATGTTTGATCCAATTTGGTCTCCTCTGCCATAGTCTCTCCCTGCTTTCATGGTTCCAGCCTGGTAACGGTTTAATCCTTCGAAGAAAATCGTTCCCAAGCTGACCCCTTACAAGGTGATGAGGTAATTTTTTCAAAAAGGCTAAGCTGTTGTCAATCTCGTAAGGATGGCATGGCAATAATCGTCGCCCTTCGCCAGTGTCTTCGGAAGCTCCAGCCTCACTTCATCCTTTATGATGGCATTTATAATCTCTCTGTCCATAGCCATCATGGCTTCGCACAACTCCTGGCCCTGACCATTGAGGATATAGGGACAGGCATAAACCTTAAGCTCTACACGTTTCTCTGTGGCTTCAATAATCTCTGCCTTCGGCTCCCGCTTTGTTGCAGGTTTAATATATGTCAGAACAGCGGTCTTAAAATCCACATCACCCAGTTTTTTCTTCATCCTTTCACCGAGGACTCTGCCCCATTGTCGAAAGACCTCTTCTATCATCGGGAGGACGGCTTTACCGAATCTTTTATAAAAATTCTTGCACAATAACCCCTCGACCTCCATATGGCTCTGAGGTCGTCTCTCTTCTGCCTTTTTCCCCATTTAGTATTCTTCTCCTCCGCCTAGTCCTGATCCCCAATTCAGGCCGCCTCTAAGACAACCTCTTTTATCCTTTCTGCGATCCTATCCAGCGGCATTCCGGATATAAACACCTCCTTCACCCCCATCTGCCTCAACTTCGATAAATCCTCCCTTGGTATTACACCTCCAACCAGTAATGGTACATTTACTCCTTTTTCCTTCATTTCTTTCAGCATCCTCTCGGAAAGGATGAGGTGCTCACCCCCTAAAAAGCTAAGGCCTATCGCGTCCACATCTTCCTGGATGGCTGTATTCACCACATCCTTTATCTTCCTGTAAGAACCCAAATATATCACCTCCATACCCCTATCCGTCAACGCTTTTGATAGAATAACCACACCACGGTCGTGTCCATCCAGTCCTATCTTTGCCAGGAGTATCTTTACCTTTTTATCCAGATTTTCTTTCATCTTTACCGCACCCCTTTCGTTGCAAGACTTCATCTCTTTGAAAGGATTAATCTGCATAACATCTTGGCCCTGTCCAATTTATGGCAGCCATACGGGTTGCGAACAACTATACAACAAATAGAGTTATTCCAAAGGGCTAAAGATTACCCTCCCCTTTAGAAGGGATACTTGATCTCGTCAAAGGGATCATACGGCGCTCCATACCCCATCCGGATGGCCCCTACCATCTCACCAAGGGTAGCTTCATTCCTGGCGGCCTCAAGCACATGTTCAAATAGGTTCTCTTTTTCATCCTCTCCTGCCCTAATCAATCTCTCAAGGCTTTTTGCAACCCTCTTTTGATCCCGTGTCCGCTTGAATTCCTTAAGGTTTTTAAGATGTTCATCCACCTCCTGTTCAGGGATCCTGTAGGCCTTCTCCCCGGTCTCTTCCTCTTCGGATATGGTAAAACAGTTTACCCCTACGATAGGTCGTTCACCTGACTCCACTTCCTTTTGAAACTCATAGGCCTGGTTCTGGAGCAATCTCATCAAATCCCCATTGAGAATCTGGTCCGCAATAGTATATTTGTATTCATCCATGATAGTCTTCATCTGCTTGTATAGTTCATCGGTCAGGCTCTCCACATAGTAGGAACCTCCTAAAGGGTCAGCTACATTTACCACACCCGTCTCATAGCACAGTATCTGCTGGGTGCGAAGGGCAAGGCGGTGTGTCTCTTCAGTGGGAAGGGCAACAGGTTCATCATATCCCATGGTATGAATCGATTGAACGCCACCCAGAACTGCAGCCAGAGTCTGATATGCAATGCGGACAATATTGTTTATAACCTGAGGTCTCTGGAGTTGGCTTCCAAGCGTGGGTGTATGGACCTTGTACGTACAGGATCTGCGATCGGTGGTGCCAAACTCCTCCTTTAGCATTTTGGCCCACAACCTCCTTGCTGCCCTGAACTTGCACGCCTCTTCAAATATGTCGATCCCGACCCGGTGGGTAAAACCGAACCTGGGAGCGATATCCTCGATCCTGATACGACCCTCTCCCCGCTCTAAGATGGCATTCAGCCAGTATCTTGCTATGCAGAAATCGAATGCGATCTCCTGAGCAGCCGTAGCTCCGCTCTCCCTGAGACCTTCTGACCCCTGGGTAATAGTATAGTAGCGAGGGACATGTTCCAGACAGTAAATGATGGTATCCACGGTCATCCGCCTCCCAATCTCGAAGGGTAAGACCGTGTTCGGGTAATACAGGGTAAGGATGTAGACAAGGGTGTCGTTTAGAAATGTTCCTCGGAGTTTGGAAATTTCAGAACCCTTGCGCTCTGCGGCCGCCAGATAGAGCGCCATGAAAGGGGAGAGATAATTGGAAAGGTTGAAGCTGGTAGCCTCCAGATTAATCCCTTCAATCATTATCTCCATATCACGCACAGAATCCACGGGTACCCCTTCCAGGCCCACCTCCCCTTCAGCACAGGGATGGTCAGAATCGATCCCGTACTGCGTGGGGAGATCACCAATCACATTAAGGGCACTTTCGCCTTCTCCTATCAGATATTTCAGGCGTTGATTGGTTGCTGCTGGCGAGCCGTATCCGCAGAGTTCGCGCATGCTCCACAATCTACCCCTGTACATATCCGGGAATATTCCCCGTGTGTAAGGGAAACTACCGGGGTCATTGATATCCTCCTTATAGGTTAGACCCTTTACATCATCAGGGCCGTATTTCTCCCTGACAGGGATATTGGACCATGTCACGTGTCGACTGGCCTTTTCAAAAAAACGTTCATCGGTCTTAAGAGTCTTCTCCATCTCTCTCCCTCCAAGAATTTTTTAGGCTTTCTGTAACTATACTTCGGCACAGGCTTTTCTAACGGGGTGAACAACCTTGCGAGTCAGGATTCGCAGCGCTAAATCTCACGAACCCAGGTTAAAACAGTCGAAGAACTTTAAACGCCACTAAATCGGTGACACCTGGACGCCGCTCGTGCTACGAGTGGGGAATGAAGAGTGAAAGGTGAAGGACCTGGAACGGGATTCGACTGCGACAATTTTCTAAATAGATGGAAGCGTACGCGAGATACAGCCCCGCTCTACAATTAATCTGTAGCATCCGAGGCTGCAAGCCTTTTCACCTCGGCTATTATCTCTTCCATGCTTGAGCCGGCAGGAAAGATACCGCTAACACCCATCTCTTTCAGCTGCGGGATATGCTTTCTGGGAATAATACCTCCGACAACAAGCGGAATACTGATATTATTCTTCTTCATCTCTTCCAACACTAAAGGTACAAAATGGAGGT
>DTYH01000005.1 GCA_012961955.1 Desulfobacterales bacterium
GAGAATCATGATCAATCTTAAGACATGCACCCTCACCCAATTTGGATTGGGTAACACCCTGTTTAAGACCAGAAGGACCTGATTTTTAATCGGATTGACACTCCGATGTCTCTAACCTTTGTTTTTCCAGTGAGTTGAGAGGGGGACTGAAAACTAAAGACTTCCGCCAGGTCGTTCCAAGAAAAACTTTAACGCGTGAACTGTTGCACTCAACTTTCTGAGTTCAAACGACCAGTTGGTTTGTCAGTCAAATACAGTTATTATCTGCTCAATTCCATATGGTTGTGGTATGCCATTTTATATGCCACCATTCTTATTCTAGAAAAGATAAACTGTTGCCAGATGGTATAATCATATACGGTCATTCTGAACAGAGCGAAGCGGAGTGGTGAATCTCTTGAGATACTTCGCTAACTCTCAGTATGCGCTTTTGACTTGGAGTAGATTGCAGCGTGGCATATGAGATGCCGCTCCACGTTTGACGGTCTCGTAAGAAGTCTAATTTTTCCTCTCTACGTGAACAATTTTGGGATTTAGAATTCATGAATCTCGTTTGCAAAATGACTTTTTGTGAGACCGTCTCGTTTGGTTTTCTAGATTTACTCCATTAGGAAAGCCCTATGCGGAAGCACAGGGTTAAAATCGAAATACTACACCTTGTTTTCACACGGGCCCCGTAAGAGACCGAGGGTCTCATGGGGTCGGGTTTAATGTCCCATGTGAAATTATAACGGGGTCCATGTGTAATATGTTCCCCCCAATATATCAGGCACCCTGTATCTTGCGTAGTGCATCCTATATCTTAAGTTCAGCTTGAGTCTGATGCAAGCGTTTTGCTTCAGAAAATGCTAAACCGTTACAAAAAAGGTAGTTTAGAAATAGGATAAAGAGACCGTAAATATCGAGGTAAAAAGGAACGGTTCCTGTAATTGAGGGTTAACACTTCTGGGCATTAAAATACCTTTCGATTGAATCGCACAACGCCGGGATAGTGTAAATTTCAGGAACAATATGCACTTGAAGCCCCAGGTCCTTTGCTGTCTCTGCAGTGATCGGACCGATACATGCCACAATCGGGCCAGTACATAGCGATTCGAATTCTTCTTGGGAAAATAGGGCTCTGAAATTCCTTACAGTGGAGGAACTGGTAAAGGTTAGAAGATCAATAGTACCTTCTTTTAATCTTCTTTTTAAGTCATCTGTCTTTTCCCTGACCACCTCTGTATGGTAGATAGGGATTTCGTCCACCAGCGCCCCCATCTCGCGAAGCTTTTGGGGAAGGACAGACCGGGCATCCTTTGCCCTGGGTAGTAGAAATCTTTTTCCCTTTATGGGTTCTTTGGCAAGGGCATCGACGATTCCCTCTGCCCGGTAGGTTTCAGGAATGGTGTCGACACGTATACCGTAACGTGCCAAAGACTCTGAGGTGGCAGAGCCAATGGCACCCAATAAGAGACTATTTAATGCTCGCACATCCTTTCCTTTCTCATACAGGCGTTGAAAAAATAACCGAACGCCATTAACACTGGTGAAAATAAGCCAGTCATATGATGAGATTGTATCAATGGCCCTGTCGAGGAGGCTCCAATCCGTTGTCGGAACTAGTTTTATGGTAGGGAATTCCACGCATTCTGCACCCAGGCCTTTCAGTCGGCCTGTCAGCTCACTGGCCTGTTCCCGGGTACGCGTAACAATTACGGTCTTGCCAAAGAGTGGCCTTGATTCAAACCAGTTGAGTTCCTTACGGAGACTGACCACTTCTCCTACCACAATGACCGCTGGAGGACCTATTCCAGCCTCTTGTGACCGTCTAACTATATCCTTTAGGGTTCCAGTAACCGTGATCTGTTTGGGAGTAGATGCCCAACGTATGACAGCTACTGGTGTATCAGGGTCCCTCCCTCCATCTATCAGCCGGTTGGTAATATAAGGGAGGTTTTTGACACCCATCAAGAATATTAGGGTCCCTACACCTGTGGCTATTTTGGACCAGTTTATGGAACAACCCTCCTTTGTGGGGTCTTCATGACCAGCAATAAAGGCTATGGTAGAGTTGTACCTGCGGTGGGTAATAGGAATCCCTGCGTATGCAGGAGCAGCTATGGCTGATGTCACCCCAGGCACTATCTCAAACGGGATACCCGCTGTTGCCAGGACCCGGGCCTCCTCTCCTCCGCGTCCGAATATAAAGGGATCACCCCCTTTTAGGCGTACTACCACGTATCCAGCCTTTGCCTTCCTCACCAGGAGATCGTTGATGTCATCTTGGGAAAGTGTATGCGCGCCGCCTTGCTTCCCGGCATAGATAAGTTCAGCCGCCTCTTGAGCAAACTCTAATAGCTCAACGGGGGCCAGATGGTCGTATATTATAACGTCCGCTTCTTTGATACACGATACCCCTTTAACCGTTATCAGGCCAGGGTCTCCCGGCCCGGCTCCCACGATGTATACCTTACCTGTCTTCTTACGATTGATTGTTTCTTCCATCGTTTATAGTTTATAACATTTTAAATCTCTGAAAAAAATTGCGTTTATATTACTGTGTGTGCTCTTGTTTGGTCATCAGCCCGCATATCCGTGGCCTCCTTTGATTGCACGAAGCCGGCATGTTACGCAGTGTACTGGAAAAGGGGCCATCTATGAGTGGAGACTATATAATATCTCCTTAGCTCCTTTCTTAATCAGCTCTTCGGCCAATTCTACGCCCAATTCATCTGCTCTATCCTTTGGGCCTGTAATGGTCTCCCTCATCACCCTGGTTCCATCTATGTCTGCTATAAGACCGCTTAGAGTAACTGTGTCTCCCTCGATATTTCCCAGGGCGGCTATTGGCACCTGACATCCACCCTCCAGCCTTTTCAGGAAGGAACGCTCACCCATAACTGCAATCCGAGAGGGTAGGTGGTCCACATCAGAGACGAGCTTAGATATGGCTTCATCGTCTTGTCGTATCTCGATTCCGAGTGCGCCTTGTCCAATAGCAGGTAGCATGATGTCTATCGAAAGGTATTCAGTGACCCGTTCTGTAAGGGAAAGTCTTTTAATTCCAGCAGCAGCTACTACTATGGCATCCAGTTCTTCAGCTAGCAGTTTCTTCAGCCGGGTATCAAGATTTCCCCTTAAAGGTTGTATAATAAGGTCGGGTCTAAAGTGGAGCAGTTGAGCGCTTCGTCTCAGGCTACTTGTTCCAATTCGGGCACCTCGAGGAAGCTCATGAAACGAAAGGGCACCCTTTGCGATTAGGGCATCTCGAGGATCTTCTCGCCTGGGTACAGCCCCGATACAAAGGCCTTCAGGTATCTCGACTGGCATATCTTTCATACTATGGACAGCCATGTCTATTTGGCATGAAAGTAACGCCTCTTCGATTTCCTTAACAAATAGTCCCTTGCCTCCTACACGTGCTAATGGAACATCAGTAATCTTATCGCCTTTGGTTCTGATACGGACCAGATCGAACTGATACTCCTGATGAAGTCGAAGGAGTTCACTTCTAACCCATTCAGCCTGCCATACAGCAAGCTTACTCCCCCTCGTGCCTATCTTGACTAACTTAGACATCAATAGCCACAGGATGAGCAACTGGTTGCACTACATGTGGTGCAACTCGAGCCTTTAGAGCTCGAAAACTCCCCCTCACTCCTGAAACTGAACCCGGAGAGGAGCTTCTTTACTTTTTTACCTTCACACTTGGGACACGATACCTCCTGGTCCCCAAATACCAGGGTTTCAAATTCATGGTCACATTCGTTGCACTGATATTCAAAAATAGGCATGATTACCTCCTATGGCAAGAGTTAAGAACGAAGAGTGAACGTGGAATAACCCCTTTGCTTTAATCCACTTTTCACTTTTCATTCAACCTGTTTATTTCTTCAATTACAGCTGCAGCAAGGAGCGGAAACATGATCTCATGATGTCCAGTAATGTTGTAACCCTTTCCACCTCTAACTGTAGGTCTGTCTACCACATTTGTAATTGGTCGATAGTGTCTAATAAAGTCCATATTCACAGCAGTAAATCGGTATACCTCGTGACCCATGTTCCTTACAAGCGTAAGGGCCTTTAAAAATACCTCAGGTAGGACTACTGCTGAACCAACATTAAGATAAACTCCTCCCTCCAGCGATGCAACTACCGAGGAAAAGATCCTAAAATCCCGATGTGTGGCGGCACCTGTTAGATATGGATCGAACCCAGGATGCATATGGATTATGTCAGTCCCAATAGCTACATGGACTGTAACAGGGATGTCTAGACGGGCACCTGCTGCTAGTATACTATTTTGCTGGAAGGGAAGCTCTCTTTCAATAATATTCTGGCCGATCGCTCTTCCAAGACCCGTCCTATCATTTCCCGCTTTTCTGATCGCTTCATTGAGGAAGGCTGCTGTCTCTTTGGCCATTCCGAACTCGCCGTGATCAAGCCCTTTTTCCACATCCTCTGATGTCTGACCGATCAATGCAATCTCCGTATCATGAATAATCCCTGCGCCGTTCATGGCTATAGCAGTAATGACCTTCTGCTCCATCAGGTCTATCACCACAGGCGTAAGGCCTACCTTGATCACGTGAGCGCCCATGGCCAGGGCCACCGTCTTCCTCTCTTGATACGCCCTAACAATATCAGAAACGATCAAGCTGAAGTCTTTTGCAGCAAGGATTCGGGGGAGCCGTTCGATAAACTCATTAAACGCACCTCCGGGTCGCCACGGTCTTGAAAAGTCGTGGTGATTCACCTTGCTTGTCCGACCCTTTAAAGAGTATGTTCTTAATTTGTCCAGCTCAATAGGTTTAAAAGATTTCATAATTGAGTCAAAACTCTCCAGGAAACAGGAGCCGCTCCACCAATTCGCATATGACATGTCCAGCGGTAATGTGTGTCTCTTGTATGCGTGCTGTATTATACGACTCGGCGATTAGGCTTAGTTTAGCGTGGTGTATTAGCTCACCACCATTTCCTCCTGTTAGGGCTAGCGTATAAATACCCATGTCTGCAGCAGTCATGAGGGCCTGAACCACGTTCTTAGAGTTTCCACTTGTGCTAATACCCCAGGCCACATCCCCTTTGTTCCCCAGTGCCCGTATCTGTTTAGAAAATATCTCATCAACACTGTAGTCATTCCCTATACTGGTTAGGATGGAAGAATCTGTGGTTAAGGCAATTGCGGGAAGAGGCTTCCGCTCTAAGGTAAAACGATTTACGAACTCAGCAGCAATGTGTTGAGCATCAGCTGCACTTCCACCATTTCCAAATAGAAGCAATTTGTGTCCTGAAGAGAAGGAATCAGCAATAACCCGGGCTGCAACCAAAAGAGCATCTGAGTATCGTTCGGCAAACCGCTTCTTCAGATTGATACTTTCTTCAAAATTCTTCAAAATGATATCTTTCATGTCAAATCCTCGCAGAGTATCATCTGTTTTCTCGAATAATCATCTCCTCA
>DTYH01000006.1 GCA_012961955.1 Desulfobacterales bacterium
CCAACTCATTTGCACTCCTCCGCCCCTTGATCGCTTCAAGGGCAACTTTAGCCTTGAACTCATCAGAAAATCTTCTTCTCCCCACTTTGGACCCCCTTTCTAAAAATTGTCATCTTCACTTTACCATATTGTCCCATTTTAGGGGTCCACTATAGTTTTTCGACATCGACTCCTTTCATTACCATCCCTTTGGGCTAACCTGTGCCACTTTTCTGCCAAATCTAATAAACCGACCAGTTGACTTAGTTGATCATCTTCCGCTTCGTCAAGAAAAATTTCCAAGAGAGCGTTTTTGTGACCGCTTAAAGGGACTCTTATTTGGGCAACAGCCCGTAAGTAAGCCCCTCAAAATAGTATTGTAAAAACTATTACCATCATATCCTCGTGTCAATGGTCACTCTCTTTAACCCTTACGATCTCCTCGGCCTTCTTAATACAATCCCTGAACCCTTTTCGGCCTTAGTCAGTCTATAATAATGCTATCTAATCTATACCCTCCCGATATCGTCGTTTACCTTCATAAATAAAAAAAAGATTTGACCCCCCTTCCCTTTTCAGGGGGAAAGAATCCCCTATGATCGCAATGTGGCTGTAAGACGGAGGGGGTTGGCGATCAGATCAAGGGCGGACAATATGTTAGGTGCTATCACATCAGCAGCAAGAATCGCTCCAACAGCAGCCCCTTCATCCTGTATGACCGCTATGCCGAGTGCTGCCTTCTCAAGCATCATCACGTCGTTCCTACCGTTTCCGATGCATACGGTCCTATTAGCACCAAGTCGATATACATACTCCATCTTACCGATATCCTGAGCCTCGGCCTCTAATATGTGTATCCTACACGGAATATCAGAAAGCCTTTCCTTGACTCCTCCGAAGGTATCTGCGGTTATTACGTGAATCTTAAACTCTCTGGCGAGGGCAACTAAACGTTCTCTCACCCCCTGGATAAGCTGACCATCCAGGGCTATTGTGCCGTTATAGTCCAAGACCAGATGGTAAAGCCGTAACCTACCAAGGCCTGGGATGTCTATCTCCATCATTCTATTCCTGTAACAGTTTAGTTAGCGTTTTGAAACAAGCCTGTTACACTAGACTCAAGCTGAAGTTACGCTAGATGGTGCAGGATGGAAGATTATTATAGTATCGCGCGAATGTGGTGGTTTTGCAAAAAGTCCACTTGGTTTTGGTTATACAAAATGTTATCCGGATTACCGGAAAAATGCCGTTCGACATTAGCGGAATGCCATATTTTTACGTGCAATATGTTCCCGGCCAGTGCAGCATGTATCTTGCATCTTGTATCCTGTATCCCATCTTCTTCAGTATTCGGGTTGTCTTTTGATGCTGCCGGGTCTGTTCCAAGTGGAAAGAGTGTTACCTATTTTCCTCACCACCCGATAATGGGGAGGCCTCGCACAAATCCTGGTCAGATGAGGGAGAAAGCCGTCTGCTCACTTTCTGGCGCTCCTGAGATACCGTCCCTTTTGGAGGAGGTGGGAGAAGAACACGTGCCCTTGCTCCAAATTGAAGTATCTTCATTTTCGTAAAGCCCTCAGCAGGAATTCTTAGAATCACACCCTCCTCAGTCTCTTCCAGCATCTGGTCCTTATGCCACCGCTGATTCCACACAAGGGCTGCAGCACTTCCTGCAAAGAGGTTCTTTCCCCATTCTGCTCTCTTGCCTTTGAATATCGCAAATGCCCGATCTAGCAATTCGTCGGCATCGATATCCTGAAATTTCTCCGGACTGCAAGGACTATCCAATTCCCTTGCCACAACAAGCGGGGATGCGTGGAAGAGTCTCACCGCGTTCCTCAACCTGCAAAAGCCAACTACGTACCACCGGCCGTGGTAATTGACGAGCCGGATAGCTCTACGGAACGAATACTGAATGTGTCATCAGGTTTTCGTTAAGAAATCTCAACTTGCAGCATCAGGCGAAATGCCTTTATGAGTATCCAACATTTGTGGTTCAATTGCTTCCACTTCAATCCGTTCGCAGGGAATCTTCGCTATTAACCTCTTGCAGTCTGAAAAAGAAGGTTCCGAAGCCTTTCTCTCAGTCTGTTTCCCTCAGCAAGTCCCGAAAGACCAGGTTCCTCGGCCAATTTTTTGGAGGATGTGAGGAAAAAAACAAGATTCTCGCACTTCTTTCGAGTTGGAGGCTAACCCCCTTAATTTTTGTAATAACAACCATTTTTGTCTTGCCAAAGGCAAGTGGTGCAAGGAGGCGATCCTTCAGGTACGCAACATCTCCGTGGGCAATGGCGGGTGAAACCTCGAACTCTTGACCAATGATCGAGCCATTGGGGTAACGGCCCGCTGTGATTTCCCGATAAAAAAGTAAGTCGTTTCAAGGTGACTCACAAAATATTTTTTCCTGTACCACTGTACGACAAACGGCTGTGCTATCCTTTTTCAAAAGTCAAGGCCTATTATTCCTATAAGTTAGAATGCATCTACATGTCAACATATAAAACGGCGTGGAAAATGGAATGTCAACTAATGTTTGAGGACGAGGTGTTTACGTCGAAGGAAAGCAAAACCGGTATTCTGTACCTGGATGCGACTTTCAAGTCCAACAGGACCGATAGGTGGGAAGATTGTCAGGAAGTATCATTCGATGAAACAGGCGAAGTAGTATGCTTGGGGCTTGGAGGTGATGAAACGGAATCTTACTTGAGGTGAAAGCCCTATTGTTTCCTTGTCAAGATATTTGGCTACATTTAGCATGTGCTGCTTTTATGGCAGTCAAACGAATCGGTTTCAAATCTTTCTTATTGACAATTCTAGGTAATTGGATAATCTTTTTAAATTTCATCAGGTTAGGCGAAACTCTGTTGCCACGAAAGGCTTTCACACGGACCCGAATTTGTTTCAGCAAGATGTGGGCCAATTTGTTAACGAAGTAATAGAAAAGTATGCTCTTCAGGACAGGAAGGCATGTATACTGAGAAGCAAGTTTCAACGAGACTTAGGGATATACTGGACTATTGGTGCAAAGATGGCTAGAAGGGCAAGGGAGGTACTTGGATGGGATGAACGTTGTCTCATTAGCTGAAAATGACCCCCTTTAAGCTGTATGAATGATTGCCTACAGGTAGCACAGGTGGAACTTTGGGGGAGAGGGGGAATTAAAGTGGCAGACCGGAACCCTCACCTTGTGGAGACTTCGCATACAAAGGCATGGGACTGACCTTGAAGCTCAAGGAGAGAGTGACGGGAATGATAAGAATAGATATCAACGCTGCGTTGAAGAAATATGGGGATTAGATCGTGAATACTTTGCTTAAATGCGAAGGTTAGGCATGGACTACTCGCTTAAACCGGACGGGAGGAAGAAGATATTTGATGAGGATATCAGAAACATAGGGGCACGAAGACCTTTAGAGGCGAAAAGAGAATATAGATGTGTGAAGGATCGAAAAACCCAGAAAAGGGCGTGCTTAGGGGCGGAAGGAGAGGAATGGTTGCGGAGTCATTCCCCATCTTTTTCCTGCACCCCAAAGGATTTATCTGCTAATGAACATGATCGTGAATTTCTGCCTCATGGCCAGGATGGTCATGATCATGCGGTCCGTGATCTCCAGTATGTGCGCGATCGTGCACATGGGGTAGCGCCCTATGACTGTGTTCGTGGATATGTTCGTGGAGATGCTCATGTGTGTGAGTGTGGGTATGCTCATGTGTGTGCTTTGTGTCTCCGTGAGAATGTTCGTGACTGTGCTGGTGAACGTGTTCATGGGTATGTAAGTGCTTGTGTTCATGTTTTCCTTCCATCGTCAAACCTCCTTTCGCAGGACGTGAAAGCCCTGAAAGCCTTCCATGATGAAGGTATAAACCCTAATACCCGATTCTTCAAGTATTAGTGGGTGCAAAATTCTAGCGGGATTCACGAAAGTAAGGGAGACCGACTGACTAAAATAGTCTCAGTCTATTTTTTCAAGACGCTAAATTGTTAGATTTTCTCGCTCGAAGTTTTAGATCAAATACTTCGGGATAAATGAAAAAATATCCGGTTTGATTATTTGTGTTGTTTCCTACTATCCGATGCGTCCGAATATCATCATCGGGTAAAATGACTTTTTACGAAAAGATCAATCTTCGGGTGAGCTCGAACACGATGGTAAGCTCCGGGGTAACCTCTCGTTTGAAAAGATGGGGAGGCGGTTTTGGAAATGGCGCACAATCCTTAATAGCCTTAAGGGCTTCTGTGTCCAGGATCTTACACTTCGAGACTTCCACGACACCCACTCGTTTGACATTTCCATCGGGTGTGATAACAAATCGTACAGTCACGGAACCCTCTGTTTGCCTGAGCCTGGCCATGTCAGGGTACTTTCTACCCTGAGCCTTGCCATCCCGAGGTAACTTGCTAGAGGTAACATAATCAGCAGAGTTTGCCTCGAACTGATCTGGGTCCCGGCCAGAGATCTCCACGTCCGGAACGTCCGGTATATCCGGCATGCTTACCCTTTCCACAAGGCTGTCCAGCACGTCTCTTTCAGGAGGGTCTATCTTTGCACTTTAAAGCGGATAACAAGTCTCTGGTTCACCTTCATGATCTTTACATCCTGTAGCTGAGGTGGGGGCTTCGGACGGTGATGCGCCCTCGCAATACTCCTTTGGGGAAGGTTTGACGCATTCTCTAATGTCAACTCAATGGATCTCAATGCGTTTGAACTATAGAGCCCGGAAATTTCCAAGAACATGATAAGGTGTATACTAAAAGAAATACCCACGAAACCGCGCAATAACAAGTTGGGTCTTCTTTTCAGAAGTCTTTCTCCGTGGTGAACTGAGCCTTCCAGCCGCGGCTGCTTTGGCCACGTCCAGAACCTTTCCAGGCTTGCTCAGGATCACACCTCCCCTTATAACGACATAACGAGCAGCTCATCTTTTTGGTCTCCTATTACCTCCATGAGGCCGGTCAAAGAGCACAGCAACAGAGACCTCTTCGATTCCAAGAGAGGTCCTTCCCTCCCGATCAATACAGACAATAATCACCTCTTCAGTCTGAGGAGCCGAGGCCTTGCCTTGCGGAGGCCTGATCTTGACCCCTTCTTCCGCCATGAAATCGGTTGTTACGAGAAAAAGTAGATCAAAAGGAGAAAGAGAATATCGATCAGGGAGGTAAGGGGCATCTGTACCTGAAGCCGAGTTCTTTGTTTACGATGAACAAGTATCAGTCTCCTCCTTTAGAGGCAGAAGAATGAAAGCATCTTCCTCCCTTGGCTTTCAGGTTTGAGCCCTTGCCTATTGCCTTGATAAAGGTGACTGTCCCATCCTGGAGCTGCGCCTCATACCTGTCTACGCGGGAGACGAGATAGCTGTGGGCGACCATGGTAGGCAGAGCAACAGCCAACCCCAGTGCCGTGGTAAGCATGGCCTCCCATATACCACCTGCAAGAACAGCAGCATTGACTTTGCCCCCCATCTCTTGAATCACCATAAAGGCCTTGATCAAGCCGAGAACTGTTCCCAGGAGTCCTAGTAATGGAGCTATGTTTGCAATGGTGGCCAAGGCTTGGAGGTAACGGGAAAGGTCCCTGACCTCCTCCTCTGTGGAGTGGACGATAACCGTCTCTAATGTCTCACGGTCCTGATCTACAACCTCGATAGCATGCGCAAGAACACGCCCCATAGGAGATTGGCACTCCCTTGCTAGATCAAGGGCTCGGTCAAATTCACCAAGTCTAACATGTTGAGCTACCCTTTCCACCAGACCAAAACCCCGGATACGTACCTTGGCAAAACGGATCAACCTCTCCAGAAAGATCGCCAGCGCCAACACAGAACAAAGAAGGATAGGACCTACAAGCACACCTCCCTTTGCAAGAAAATCAATCATACTCCCCTCCTGATCTTCTCCTCATTACATGCCCAATTTCTCACTTGAATTATCTTCAAGAATGTCCGGCTTCCCGACAAGATTGATATTCGTTGTTCGCTTCACTAATGCCTCTGGCTCACCGTATTCTTGCCAAAGGTCTGGATTGCCACCCCCATCTATCTCTTCCTCTACTGCACTCAATCAGCCCTTTTTCTAATAATACCAGGTGTCGACCCGGCCATCTCGGTTACCGTCCCTTTCCGGGCGAACAGCCTCTTCACTCTCGTTGTAAAACCAGGTAATATCCATGCGATCAGCGGCTCTATCCTTTTCCTGGCTCTTGATCAGTTTCCCCTGTGCATTATAATCCTCTCTTACATCTATATCTCCGTCACTGTCTTCATCGATCTCCGTGAGCTTTAAGATTCCTTCCCTATAGCAATACTGATCCGCCGGCCTTCCATCTCTGTCGACATCCGGTTCCACCCCTATGGCCATGGAGGTTTACTTAACCCACTTGGGAGATCCCAAAGCGGCCGACATTCTCTTTATCGCTGATTAGCCTGTACTTTTTCCGTTTTTGCAGAAGACGTTTAGGCTGACTCTCCCGTTTCCTGCCTCGTCTCTTTCTGACCCTGGAAGCCGTTCATTTCGACAATACTCCCAAGTGTCGATGTTCCCGTCCAGATCGGTATCGCCTTCGACCCTTTCCCTCTCTTCTCTTGGGTTAAAATAGTTCTTATATCCGACCTTCCGTCTCGATTTTCACGCTGAGTTTGGAGATGGGGGTTACCATTTGTAAACAAGGTGATGATTTCCATGAATCTTCCACCATTGGCGTCGCACACGGTCTTAACAGGTACGCCTCGGAGATACGTTGTGATTCGATCAATCCGTCCTGCATGTCTCGTATCTTCCTCCACGTTTTTACCAACCCCTGAGCGTCAAAATCGACGAAAACATCCTTTCTTACATTCTTCCATCTACGTCCTGACCGTGTAGGCTTTCCTTCGGAAGACCGTTTACGTTATAAAAAATAATCCTTTTCAACCGGCCATCCCCATCGTCATCGATGCGTCTTTCAAGGCGTTTATCGTTCCGGTAGGTTTGCCAGACATTCACGTAGCCATCGCCGTCAGTATCCTTACAGTCAAAGCATATAATCTGATACACTCGACCGGTCCGGTTCGATGTTCGTTCATGTCGGATTCTCTTTTCCTGCTTCAAAGCAGTGGCAGGTATCGATGCGCTAGTCATGGTTTGTGTCTCTTTCAACCCTTAAGACGGCCACGCGCTCATAGTACTCGAATCGGTCCATGAACCCATCTCCATTGGTATCTTGCCTTAAAACGTATCCTCCTGCCCATCCTGATTCAAGGAGTAAAAGTGCACTCTCCAGAGGGATGACTAAAAGACGGATAAAACAGCTCATAGAATCTGCTTTGAGATCCATTTCCTAAAGATTGAAGCTAAAACGGTACAAAAAGCCAGTTCCTCCAAGACCGGTTGTTGGTAGCATAAAAAAAGCCAGGTAGACATAACAGGCTTCTACCTGTCAGCCTTCCTGGCTTTTTTTATCTTATAACAAATCAACAGAATAGAAGCAGAAGGATAAGATGCAACTTCTTGCTGCTTTTGTATAAGTACCTTAAATCATATAAAAGATTCTCTGTCAACATTTTTTCCTATCATGAAGTTAAGAAAAAAAGAGATAAAAATTTCGAAGATTTTGTATCAAGAATCTTTTGAGTTGTTGACACCCGACTAGAGTGTATAGTAGAAAATCTACTGTACTAGTTTACACAACTGTTTTTTTGCTCATTCCTATGAGCTTCTCGGTCCATTGTGCCCATAAAGCTCATTTTGTACACAAAATGGACTATTTTACGAAACCATCAACGAAAAAAAAGTTTTCTTGAGTACAGTCATGGAAGGGGTAGACAAGAGGTACTTAACACCCACATCAATCATTGATAGTGATAACAGACAGGTCATAAAATACGCATTGGATATTATCCGAGGTAGTAAGGATCCTGTAGAACAGGCTGTCAAACTCTACCGCGCCGTACGGGACGATATCCGATATGATCCTTATTATCCTTTTTATCTTCCGGAACACTACCGTGCAAGCAACGTTCTAAAAAATAGGCGAGGCTTTTGCATACCAAAAGCAACCCTTTTGTGTGCACTTTTGAGGGCATGTGGCATCCCTTCAAGGTTGGGATTTGCGACAGTGCGCAATCATCTTGCTACTAAGCATCTTATAGACTATCTTGGTACAGACCTTTTTGTTTATCACGGTTATACGGATATCTACCTGGAAGGTAAATGGGTAAAGGCAACACCAACCTTTAACATTGAAGTCTGCAACAGACACAAAGTACCTCCCCTGGAGTTCAATGGGAGAGAGGATGCTATTTTCCATGCGTATAATATGGAGAATAAAAAGTACATGGAGTATATTGCCTACCATGGCGTCTATGCTGATGTCCCTGTTGATAAGATTGTAGCCGTATGGGAGGAGACTTATGGCAGGGATCGGGTTGCAAAGTGGATAGATGATTTCGAAGCATCGAACGGTAAGAAGCTCGAATTCGATTTTGAACGTGAAGAGGTTGTAAAATTGTAGAGGATGGTGGTGAGAGCTTAACTTCCCTGTAAAAGTTTATCAAGGATTCTAGTATGCCTGTACGACTTGAGATAACGTTACGACCTGATCTTTTTGATCCAGAGGGGGCGACAATCTGTCGCAAGGCGAGTGACTATTTTGGTATCAAGCTTACCTCGGTGAGGACCATTAACATCTTGACTATTGACGCCAACCTCAGTTCCGATCAACTGGAGGCAATTCAAAGGCATATATTTACTAATCCTGTTACTCAAATCTCGTCTTACGCCCCCTTAGAGATCGATTTTGACTGGATCCTCTGGGTTGGATACCGTCCTGGGGTGAGGGATAACCCTGGAAGCACTGCAGTGGAGGCGATCGAAGACCTACTAGGCCTCCGATTTAAACCTGGAGAGGCTGTTTATACCTCAAAACGATATTGCATAAAGGGAGAAGGGCTCAAACTTCAGGACGTGGAAAGGGTGGCCCGGGAGCTTTTGGCGAATGACATCATCCAGGAATGGAGGGTCTACTCCCGTGAGGACTGGGATCCCGAAGAGGGTATAGGGATCATCATTCCAAGAGTCTATCTCGATCATCAACCCACGGTGAGTGTTATCCCTATCGAGAGCGACGACTCATTGATGCGGATCAGCAATGAGCGGAATTTAGCCCTCAACCCCAGTGATGTTCCTGTTATCCGCAACTATTTTTTGCGGGAAGATGTAATTGCCGCACGACGTATAGTGGGGCTGAAAGAGCCTACGGATATTGAGCTGGAGTACATCTCCCAGGCTAGGAGCGATCACTGCAATCACAACACGTTCAAAGGGAAGTTTTATTATCGTGATCTTACTACAGGTCAGTTTGAAGAGGTGGACAACCTTTTTGCCAGTTGTATCGAGGCTCCTACCCTGGCGATAAAGGAGAAGAAAGACTGGGTTGTTTCTGTCCTGTGGGATAACGCCGGAGTGGGGCGTTTTGACGATCACCACCACTTCGTAATCACTGGAGAAACCCACAACTCTCCTTCGAATATGGAGGCGTATGGTGGAGCAATCACTGGAATCGTGGGTGTATACCGCGACCCACTAGGAACCGGGAAAGGGGCCAAACTGATTGCAGGCACATATGGTTATTGTGTCGCTCCAAGGGATTATGCTGGTGATCTAAAGCCGCGCCTCCATCCTCGACGTCTCTTGGACGGAATCATTGAAGGGGTTCGGGATGGTGGTAACAAAAGCGGGATACCCACCCCTTTTGGTCTGGTTTTTTTTCATGAGAAGTACCTCGGGAAATGTCTGGTATTTGTCACCGCCGTGGGTTTGATGCCAGCAAAGGTACAGGATAAACCTGCACACGAAAAGACTACCTCGCCTGGAGACCTGATTGTTATGTGTGGTGGTCGGGTCGGTAAAGATGGCATCCATGGAGTTACTGCTGCCTCTGAAACCTATTCCGCACATACCCCTGCCGGGCATGTCCAGATCGGAGACCCGTACACCCAGAAGAAGATGCACGATTTTCTGCTCGAGGCCCGGGACGAGGGGTTAATAGCATTTATTACCGATAATGGTGGAGGGGGGCTCTCGTCCTCTGTGGGGGAGTCGGCCAGGTATAGCGGGGGGTGTGAGGTAGAACTGGAAAAGGTTCCTCTAAAATACGAAGGTCTTGACCCGTGGGAGATCTGGGTCTCTGAATCCCAGGAAAGGATGACTGTTGCGGTGAAACCCGAACATATTGACCGATTCCTGGAACTCTCCCGGAGGCATGCTGTGGAGAGCACGGTCATTGGTCGGTACACCGATTCTGGGAAACTTCACATCACCTACAAGGGAAAGACCTGCGCTTATGTAGACATCGACTTTTTGACCTCTGATTTTCCCCAATGGAGATTTGACGCCGAGTGGCGGCCTCCTGCTTCGAGAGGGCTTTTTGAACCTGTCATCCACGAAGGGAAGGAATATAATCGTCTCTTGCTCGATTTGCTTGCCCGGCCCAATATATGCTCCAGGGAATGGATAGTGAGACAGTACGACCATGAAGTTCAGGGAACTAGCATCATAAAGCCTCTGATAGGTAAGGAAAGGGACATCAATAGTGATGCTATTGTAATCAGGCCAGTTCTGGAATCGGAAAAAGGTCTTGCGCTGGCCCAAGCGCTCCTTCCCACCTATTCTCAGATAGATGCCTACCACATGGCAGCCTGCACCATTGATGAGGCGGTCCGTCGCGTAATTGCAGTGGGAGCGGACCCCGAGCATATAGGTGGTGTGGACAATTTCTGCTGGCCTACTATCCAGTACCATCCCAAGGATAACCCGGATGGACGATTTAAGGCGGCCCAGTTAGTCAGGGCCAACTGGGCCTTGCGGGATATGTGTTTGCGCTATGAAATTCCGCTTCTCTCCGGGAAGGACAGTATGTACGTAGATGGTCACCTGGAGGGAAAATATGGCGAGACCCACAAGGTTTCAGCACTCGAAACACTTCAATTTACAGCCGTTGGTGTGGTATCGGACATCGCCAAGTGTATCACAATGGACGCCAAGCTTCCAGGAGATCTGGTGTACGTACTCGGCATAACCAGAGACGAGCTTGGCGGGTCTGAATATTACGAACACTTTGGGTATATTGGTCTCAACGTACCCCAGGTCTTTCCTGGGCCTTTCTGGAAACTCTACCTGGCACTTAATAGGGCTATAAAGGATGGTATTGTGGCGTCTGCTCATGGCGTATATCGGGGTGGCCTAGGGGTTCATCTTGCACTGGTTGCGATGGGAGGTGGCCTGGGAATGAATATTGATCTCGCTCAGATTCCAAGGGAGGATATAGAGCGGAATGATACGATACTATTTTCAGAAACACCAGGCAGGTTTATAGTGACTATTGATCCTCGAGATAAGGACGCATTTGAAACTATTCTTAGAGGTATACCTCATGCTTGCGTGGGAAGTACGATCGAGGATGAAAGGCTCCTCGTCCGGGGCCTCCAGGGCAACATTATCATATCCTCTTCCGTGCGAGAGCTAAAAGCGGCCTGGAAACAGACTTTTGGAGAGTTGGTATGAACGAAGTCCAGGTGTTGGTGTTAACCGGGTTTGGTCTTAATTGCGACCGGGAGACAGCCTACAGCTTCCGACTTGCAGGAGCTTCGGCTTCGAGTGTTCATATCAATAGCCTTATCTTTGGCGAAGTCTCTCTGGATAAGTTCCATATTTTGGCATTCGACGGGGGCTTCAGCTGGGGGGATGATCATGGTGCCGGGGTAATTCACGCAGTTCGTTTCAAATATAGACTCGGTAAGGAGCTTCGCCGGTTCATAGGCGAGGGTAAGCTGATTATCGGGATCTGTAATGGTTTTCAGGTGCTGGTAAATATGGGACTCCTTCCTGGATTTGATGGAGATTATGAAACCCGGTTGGTAGCACTTACCTCAAACGACTGCGGAAACTTCAGAGATGACTGGGTTTGGCTTAGGACAAACGAGAAATCTCCATGCGTCTTTACCCAGGGATTGGATTTTATAGAGCTTCCTATTCGGCATGGTGAAGGAAAGTTCTACTCCGATCCTGTGACTATAAAGAGGCTTTTTGATCAGGAACAAGTAGTCCTTCAGTATAGCATGCCTGACGGCCGGTTAGCAGGAGGAGTTTTCCCCTTTAATCCGAATGGATCATTTCAGGATATCGCTGGCATCTGTGATCCCACAGGTCGTATATTTGGATTGATGCCCCACCCAGAGGCATATAATCACTGGACCAATCATCCCGACTGGACCCGTAAAAAGGAGGAAGTCAAGCGGAGAGGTAAAGCCATAAACCTCGATGTTACACCTGGCATACGCATATTTCAGAATGGGGTGGAATATATTAGGAAGAGATTTGTAAGTTGAGTCATAGTTCTTTTAAGACTTTATTTAACGATTTAGCGTTTTGAAGAAATTGACTGATACTGTTGTAATCTCTCAATCCTGCTCGCTTTCGTGCACAATTTTGGGATTCAAGATTTGCCTGGCTAAGATTCCAAAACATCGGCTGACGCCCTCAAAGAGTTTGAAATTTTTAACGCAAGACAAACCTTGGGTCTTTTTCCAAAATTGTTCAAAATCGTTCGCAGGATTAACCGGTTACAACTTTTCTCAAAGAGCTAAACCCTTACAATTTCGTCATTTCGGATGATCAGACTTGAAGGGCATGCCTGAATCATGAACTCGTTATTATTGGCTAGTGCGATGATAGCAGGCTATTTTATTGCCTACCACACCTATGGAAGGTATCTGGCCAGAAAGATATTTAGATTAGACCCTGCTACCATCTGTCCAAGTAGTGCCCTAAGGGACGATATCGATTTTGTTCCCACCAAGAAAGAAGTTCTGTTCGGCCACCATTTTACTTCCATAGCTGGCTTGGGCCCCATTCTTGGGCCAGCTATTGCCATTATCTGGGGCTGGGTTCCTGCTGTGATATGGGTCTTTTTCGGGGCCATCTTTATGGGTGGTGTACACGACTTTGGGGCTCTTGTCGTCTCACTACGGAATCAGGGGAGATCAATAGGGGATATAGCCTCAGATATTGTAAATAGACGCGTTCGCAACCTCTTTCTTTTGATCATCTTTTTTGAGCTGTGGATAGTAATCGCCATATTCGCCCTTGTTATTGCAATCCTCTTCGAGATGTACCCGCAATCGGTAATACCTGTGTGGTCTGGAATTCCCATTGCTGTGTGGCTTGGTTACACGGTTTACAAAAGACAAGGGAATGCCCTTGGGCTTGGTATTGTGGCCGTAATCCTCATGTATGTTACTGTAGTTATCGGAGCATATGTCCCGATCAAGTTACCAAAAATACTGGGACAAAGTCCGATTACAGCATGGATGATCATCCTCTTTCTCTATTCATATGTGGCCTCGACATTGCCGGTACAGGTTTTACTGCAACCGCGGGATTATATTAATGCTCATCAACTCTTGGTTGCATTAGGGTTAGTTTTCCTCGGAACTATTGTGTCTCATCCTCCGATTGTTGCTCCTGCTATCAATCTTGGAGCAAAGGGCGCCCCTCCTGTCTGGCCCTTTATATTTGTTGTTATCGCCTGCGGGGCTATATCTGGGTTCCACAGCCTTGTGAGTTCTGGAACATCTTCTAAGCAGTGTGACAGTGAAAACAGTTCTCTGTTTGTAGGCTACGGCGGCATGCTTATGGAATCTGTTTTATCCGCACTGGTGATCGTAGCTGTGGCTGGAGGAATAGGTTTGGGTCTGACGGATAGGTCTGGAGAAAGGCTTATGGGTGTAGCTGCTTTTAGCCATCACTATGCAAGCTGGGCTGCTGCAAAAGGCCTTGGCTCAAAGATTTCCGCATTTGTCAGCGGGTCGGCCAATCTTATAGAAAGTTATGGTATCCCACCCGAGATTACTATTGCTATCATGGGAGTGTTTTTGGTCTCCTTTGCTGCCACCACTTTGGATACAGCCACTCGAATTCAGCGTTATGTTATCGGAGAGTTGGCCACTGCCTGCAGTCTTAAACCGTTTGCTGGAAGACACCCCGCTACCTTCATCGCCGTCCTCACAGCCTTTGTCCTGGCGTTTTACAATGGAACCGGAATGGGTGCCCTTACTCTGTGGCCACTGTTCGGCTCAGTAAACCAGCTTCTAGCAGGCCTTGCCCTTCTTGTGGTTACCATCTATCTTGCCCGGCAAGACGCACCAGTAGTCTACACCGTGATTCCCATGATATTTATGATCGTCATGACAGGATGGGCCATGGCGGTCAATATCGGTAAGTTCTATGCCTCGGCCAACTGGCTTCTCTTTGTCATAGGCCTGTGTGTCTTTGTGCTGGAAATATGGATGGTTGCAGAAAGCGTGATAGTCTTCAGGCATGTATATGTTGCCGAGAAACGGCAATCAACTTAGCTTCGGCTTCCAACGATCATTCGAGTAAGGAAGTTCAGGTCTATAATTCTGATCGTTTCGTAAAAAGGCCATTCTGTTCGCTACGTGAGCATCTTGAGCGCGTTTGAAAGATTCAGCCAAGATTCTAATTTTGGTCGGTGCTTCCGTACGCGGGTTTTCTAACGGGTAAATATTTGGTTATCCCGTAAAGGTTGCGGATTACGCGTGAAAGGATCGAGGGGTAAGACAGGTGTCAATATGTTTTTTTGCATAAGGGCAAACTGCAAAGAGCTAAGAGTGAGGGGGTTATTCTTTTCGTTCTTCACTCTTAACACTACAGCGACATTTTATCGCTAACTATCTGAAATTCATTCCAAATTATATATTATATGACATGGTCATTCCTAATGTCTTTCCCGCGAAAGCTTGTCCGCAACCCCGATCGGGGGCGGGAATGCCGCCTGTTTTCAATATGGCAGGGGCTTTGGATGCCCGCCTTCGCGGGCATGACGTGAAAAAGTGAGAATATAGTATTAACTATTAGGAGAATTCATGGACGAAAGAATCTTGGAAAAATACCATTTAGTTAAGAAAAAGCAGCTCAAGGAGAAGGTCTTTCTGTGCGAAAATTTTGTGGGAAAAAAATTCATCTTGAAGGCATTACCTCAAAAGGATACTGAGGAGACGCAGATTCTGAATAAGCTCAAGATCCTCCACCCCCCATGCCTCTTCCCCCGTATTGTTTCAGATCCTTTGGATGAATATATGCTTTATGAGTATATTCCAGGACGTACCCTTGATGAAGATCGATTTGATTCTCCCAAATTATTGGGATCGGTCGTTGAGCTGGCTCTCCGGCTAGAGGCCCTGTTTAGAACGATGAAACTGGCCTCACTCTACCAATCCTTTGGATCTCCAGAACGAATCGGGTGGGCTGGTACCGGGATTAACCGGCCATCCGGAACGTTGCTTCAAAGGCGTGAGGAGTTGACAAAGTCCTATAGGTGGACGTTGGAGCGGAGTAGGATATGGCAACCACATCTTCTTAAACATGATATTTTGTCAAAAGAGCTACTCCTCACGCTTCAGGAGATCTTAGAGGAGACTTATGTCATCCACCTTCCCTATACCGGTAACAATATCTGCCATACATCCTTCACGCCTGAACATCTCATTAGGACAGATGACGGGAGTCTTGCCCTAGTCAGCTGGCATCTGGCGCCCAGGCCGAGAGGGTTCATGATCGCCACCTATCTGGCGTGGTCTTTCTGGAATTCCAGGCAGGAGGATATCCTTGAGGGCTTTGAGAGGCTCGTTTCTCTCGCCTTGGGGGAGCGTGTTCGCTGGGACCAACAGCTGGTCTTCCTTTTTTGCCTGCTGGACACATGGGTTCTCCTCTTGACAGAAGATTTTGGAAGGAAGTCCGAATTAATTACGGATCCAGAAAAGATAGCAGCCTGCCGCAAATGGGTCCAGCGGTTGATAACAGAGGCCGGGAGCCAGGGATCAGGAGCCAGAGATCCCTTGTCTGAGAGTTATATGACCCGTTAAGATTCCTCCAATCTCCGTGTCACCGCCAAAACCCTGTCTTGGTAAGGTTGTTTCACACAAATTTCCTTGCTTTTAGAAGATGAGAATAATATAAATATTATGCATAAATAGAAAATGACGTACGATCTCCTAACTGTTCACGGGGTGAAGTCTCTCTTCACCCCGTGAACAGTTACAGATCTTGTTGTGTAAGGGTGATCACCCATGATGCTAGAGTGTTCCTTTTTGTGAACGCTTACTTGATTCCAGGAAGGACAGACATAAGGGTCAGTATAATCTTGTAGATGAAAGATGGAGATAGAATCCCTTAAAAGACTATTAGAATCGTTTCGGTCAGGTCATATTTCGGTTAATGAGGTGATTGATCGCATCAAACACCTCCCGTTCGAAGACATAAAGTATGCCTGCATTGATCATCATCGTCCGTTACGGAAAGGATTTCCCGAGGTCATCTTTGGAGAGGGAAAGACGGTGAAACAGATCGAGGGGATCATGGAGAGGATGGTGTATCATGGAGATACTGTAATGGTTACCCGCCTTGATGCCACTAAGGCGGAGAGGCTCTCTTCTCGATTCCCAGAATCTGTCTATTATTCTGCTGCCCGCGTCCTTGTCCACAGTATAAAACCGATTGAGGTGAAAGGTAAAGGAACAATACTTGTTGTTTCTGCCGGGACGTCTGACATTCCGGTTGCTGAAGAGGCCCTAATTACAGCCCGTACCATGGGTAATCATGTGGAAGCCTTATATGACGTTGGGGTATGCGGGATACATCGCTTGTTAAGCTACCGGGATACGTTGGAGAAGGCTTCGGTATTCATTGTGGTGGCTGGTATGGAAGGTGCTCTCCCCAGTGTGGTTGGCGGACTGGTGGACAGGCCGGTAATTGCAGTACCTACCAGTGTTGGGTATGGAGCTGGTTTTGGTGGGATCTCAGCGTTACTCGGTATGCTAAACAGTTGTGCTCCAGGAGTAACCGTGGTTAACATAGATAATGGCTTTGGGGCCGGTTACGTTGCTGCTCTTATCAACAGAATATAGTCATGTCAAAGATGCTTGAACGATTGTCCGCTTTCATTCTTGGTTTGGGGTCAGAAAGGGCACTAAGGTTAATGTTCTTTGGCCTGATTGTAGGGATCGTATCCGGGATAGGGGCATCTCTTTTCTTTTTCGTTCTATCGTGGGGAAAGTTTCTTGCCTTTGATGTACTTGCAGGATTTTCCCTTCCTGAGCCGCCAGGGGAGAGGATTATATTCATGAATGTCGAGAGCAGCGCAAAGCCCTGGTTGCTCTTTTTACTCCCTGCGATCGGCGGCCTCCTGTCAGGATGGATTGTTTACACATTTGCCCCTGAAACCGAAGGTCATGGTATAGATGCCATGTTAGACGCGTTTCATAACAAACGGGGTCAGATACGGGGGAGGGTTCCCCTCGTAAAAGGGTTGGCTTCCATAGTTACGCTAGCTACGGGAGGGAGCGCTGGTCGGGAGGGGCCTATTGCCCAGATTGGAGCAGGTTTTGGTTCATGGATAGGACGCGTTTTGGAGATGAGCCCCCGAGAAAGGCGGCTTCTCCTCCTTGCCGGGACAGCAGGTGGTCTCGGGGCCATTTTTCGAGCCCCTTTAGGTGGAGCGATCACAAGCATTGAAATCCTTTACCGGGAGGACTTCGAGTCAGAAGGTATTATCCCATGTGTTATATCTTCGGTCACGGCTTACACCGTATTCACCTATCTGTTTGGAAACCAGCCTATCTTTGAGGTCCCCCCCTTCAAGATCTTAAGTCCAAAAGAATTAGCATCTTTTACTATTCTGGGATTGCTTTGTGCACCCCTTGGAATCCTGTATATTAAACTATTTTATGGATGCCGCAATAGAATATTTAAGAAGATTCCGATAAGACCTCACTTCATCCCGGCCATAGGGGGTTTTGGGGTTGGGATTCTTTCTCTCATTTCTCCCAACGTGTTGGGAGGAGGGTATGGTGTGATCCAGTCGGCTCTTTTGGGTCACCTCTCACTGGAACTTATGGCTGTCCTAATATTTCTGAAGATGTTGGCAACTTCTTTTACCATCGGTTCAGGAGGGAGCGGAGGGGTGTTCGGGCCTTCCCTTTTTATTGGTGGAATGATTGGCGGTGTGGTTGGCAAGGTTGCCCACATGATTGCTCCAGGAGTGGTTGTGTGCCCAGAGGCATACGTGTTAGTGGGTATGGCCTCCTTTTTCGCCGGTGTGGCAAGCGCTCCAGTGGGGGCCCTCCTCATGGTGAGTGAAATGACAGAAGGCTATTCTCTTCTCCCTCCGCTGATGCTGGTCTCGTGTATTGCTCTCATCCTCACCCGCAAGTGGTCTATCTATGAGAAACAGGCAAAGAATAAGTTCGACTCTCCAGCACATGCTGCGGATGCCACAATTAACGTGCTACGAAGTATGCAAGTAAAGTCTGTATTTAATCCGGAATCTTACAGCGTTCCGCTTCCAGAGGATTTAAAACTAAAGGACCTGGTCAATGTTGTAGCACATTCAAATGAAACCTTCTATCCAGTGGTCAATGCAAACTACGAACTCGTCGGAATCCTTTCCCTGAGTGTTATTCGAAAATACCTTTTTGAATCCTCCCCCCTGTACGACCTTGTAGTAGTGGGGGAATTGGCCAGCAAGCCGATAACCCTGACGCTTAATGACGACATATATACTGCCCTTACCAAGTTTGTCGATTCCGGGTATGGGGAGCTCCCGGTTGTTGATACTCAAGATAGGAAGAGAATGGTAGGAGTCTTAAAGATCGAGGCCATCTTTTCTGCGTACCGGGAGGAGATTGCTCGATTAAGAGAAGAAGCGGGTTAAGTCAGAAGCCACTTCCCTGCCGCCAGGAGATCGTCAGCGATAAAATCGGGTTTGGGGCCGTCCTTTTGAAGAAGAGGCTCTGTCTTTTTTCCTTTTCCAGTACGCACCAGAACAGTCTTTCCACAGCCAGCTTTCCATCCACACTCTATATCCTTTAGACTATCCCCTATCATGCACGTCTTGGAGAGGTCAAGCTTGTAGTCGGCCTGTGCCTTATAGATGAGACCAGGTTTCGGCTTTCTGCACTCACAGCCCTGATCTGGAGTATGAGGACAAAAGTATATGGCCTCGATCCTCCCACCAGTTTCCTCGATTCTACGGATCATCCTTTCATGGATAATGGCAAGGCCTTTCTCCGTTATCAGTCTCCGGTTGACCGCAGACTGATTGGTAATAAGGATTATGGAATATCCATTATTGGAGAGCAACCTGATCGCCTCCAGGCTACCAGGGAGGAACTCGAATTCCGACCAGGCCTTGACATGGTCAGGACGATCCCTGTTGATTACCCCGTCCCTGTCCAAGAATATAACCTTCAATTGCCTAGACCTTTTAGCGTAAAATGTATCCTTTTGTTTGTTTATCCAGCAAGTTATATGGTAGGAGACAATTTTAGATTGGTTTCTTTGGCTTTTTACGTCTTAATGTTACCAAAACAGAGCTTTTGTCAAGAGGATTCTGGTTTTAGAGACTTAATCTCGCCCTGTTTGCTCTAAATACAGCCCTTTTGAGCCTCGCAGCCAGAATGCTGGTACAAAGGTAAGTCTTGACAGATAAAGAACCCTTTTTTTGACACATAAGTATGAATCCATAACTTTATCAAGAAAATCTTTTGATGAGACCTTTTTCACTCGTTCCTATGAGCTTTTTGACCCATTCACGGGCTCGCTCACTAAATCGTGAAAACTCGGCCTACCGGCCTCAGACAGTTCAGGATTTGTCCACTGCGGTGGGCCGCTCACTTCGCCCGTATGGGTGTCCCAAAAAGCTCTTAATTATCCTCGATTTCGATATTGGTCGAACGCCGTCCTCTATTTCATGATTCCCCCCACTTGCACACCCTGATATCTTTTTCCCTGATCAGGGCTGATTATTTTAAAACAGTCAAGCTTATAACTGGTAGCCTTTAATCTTAGACGGTTTAGCATCCCATTTATCTCTTTTTGGTTTGCGAGAATCCTTGACTCGTCCGTACCAGGGTTTGACTATATGAGCTCGTCTGCCACGCTTGGTAAGAAGCTGGCTTCGCAGAGGAATGATTTCCTCCATATAAGACCTGCTGGTCGTCTCTGTGTTTGCCTTATGGTCACGAGTAAGGTCTAACAAGTCAAAGGCCCCAGGTCCTATCCCACAGCAGCCTCCAGCCCCACGACCCCATTCCTCCCCAGAGCCGCATCCTCCCCAGCTGGCATGCGCCATACTGGTTGAAGCAGAAGGCATAAGAATCAGGGCAAATATGCTCATCTTTTTCATCTTCAAACGCCTCCTTTCTTGATCTTTGTTCGGGTCTACCCCACGTCTTCTGCCAAAGGAGTACAAGTTTGGTGGCATAGGGTATAACTATTTATAACAACAGGGCTTATTAGTCCTAGATACTGAAGGGGGCGTGGTGTTTCAAGATATGATTTAAGGCAAGAATTGTCGAAACTATTCCGATTTTTCGGTCCTGTTTCGTCAAAATTGTCAAAGGAAGATTCCCCGTAGTCGTTATGTACGGGAATGGTCCTCCTCAAGAAGACTTGACTTACTTTAGTCTGAACACATTCATCAGTGATAGTAATTAAGAATTAAAGGTCGACGGTCTCGTAAAAAGTCTCTTGAAGCCTCACTCGCGCGAAGGCAGGAGCCCATAACATGTTGTAATAACGAGATTCCCACCTACAAGGCAATGATTCAAAAAACAAATTCCGGCTCTTTACGAAACCATCAGGGTTAAGAGTGAAGAATGTCAAAGGAAAAGAAGGACTCCTAATCTCATTATTAAGGAAGTATGAAACAACTTGTCAAAAAGGGATCGAACCTAAACTGGGCGAGTGCGACGTCTAAGCCTCCTTTTCTTCAGCCTGCTCCACTTGCGTTGGTGTCTTTTGCCTTTATTTCCCTCCTTTTGATAATGGACTTGATGGACTTAAGGAGGATCGAAAACAGACTCAATCATTTCCTGGAGGATCAAGCATTGAGGATAATCAAGGATGTGGGAAGGACTCCCAGGGATTCCCTTTGCATCTTTTGGAGGTATGCTCTCGTATTCTCATGGACGACAAAATAATTGGGGTCGTTAGGTTGGTAATCAAAACAAAGACAGGGGACGAACTCCTTAGAGAAAATCGTAGTCATATGCTTATTTCTTTGGTTCTTCAGATGGGGATTGCTCTATTGGGTACATGGTTTCTTTGTCAAAATCAGAACCACCACCTGGCCAGGAGGCAAGAATTGAGGGATCAGCTTCATCAAGCCGAGCGGTTGTCTGCCCTGGGTCAGCTGGCTGAAAGTGTTGCTCACGAGATCCCAAACCCGCTCAATACGATCAGCATAGCCGTCCGGAGGCTTGGGAGAGAATCCCAACCCAAGATCGTGGAAAGAAAAGAAGGTTTTGTGGAACTCATTCTGCTGATCCTAGATGAGATAAGCCGCCTTAATGGCATTGTGGAGGTGTTTCTCACCTTCTCCCGATGTGGACGGCAAATGATTGCGCCATACCACTTCAGGGACTTCGTTAAGAAGACCGTTGGCACACGAGATTATTCGGGCACATGGAGGAGAGATCAGGGTCGAGAGTCGACCCAGACGAGGTACCACATTTGAAGTCCTGCTTCCCTTAGATGAAAAGTAAGTGTTCATTGAGTGAAACTTTACGATGAAAAAGGGTAATTCCGTGAAGTGTCACGAAAAATGAGCAGGAGACAGGGAGAGGAGGGAAGATTTTGGATACAGGTATCCCTAATATACTAGTACTAAGTGTCGAAGAGGACCCTTTCCAAAGGAGATTGCTTCGCGATTTCTTGTGAAACGAAGGAGACACATTGTGGCAGATGCAAAAAGTGGTGAGGGGGGGTATAAGACATGTCCAGGACGGATATTTTGATCTTCTCCTTCTCGACCACGAGATGCCCGGGATGAATGGTCTAGAAGTCTCGAGGGAGGTGCGAAATCCAGAGATCGATATTGTAATCATAACGGCTTATGGAACTATTGAAAGAACAGGCGTAGCCATGAGGAGAGGACCTCTTTTATCCACATCAAGGTGGGCACCTCCGGGTACCACCACTCCGGGAAAGACGGGAGGATATCCCTCTTCTGATCGATCCTTTTGTAAAACGGTTTGCCAGGGAAAACAACAGACCGATTTCCGGTATCACCAGTGAAGCGAGTGACCTCCTTCCAAAGTACGATTACCCCGGCAACGTGAGGGAACTTGAAAATATTACGCAACGGCTGGTGGTAATATCTCAAGATCCGTTGAGTGCCACGCATGACTTGCCCTTCAAGGAGAAATCGGCAGCTTTGTCTAACGAACACGAACTGGCAGAGAACATGTCATTGAAGGAATCTGGTGAAACGCTGGAACGGTAGCTGATACAGAAGGCCCTTGAAAAGACAGGGAATCGTCAAACCAGGGCTGCTAACATCCTTTGGCACAAGCGAAAGGGTGTGGCGGGATGAGTTGAGGAAGTGCCGACTTGAGTAGCAAAACTCTATTTTATGAGCGCAAGGAAGGAATATAAAGAGAATTCGTAACAATCTAGCGTTTTGAAAAGACTCCTGAGTATCTTGTAATATATCAATCTTGTTTACCTTTGTAAACGCCGTTAGAATTTCACACAGTCGTTGAGAATTCATTTGCTGATTCTATATTAGGAATAGGAAATTCCATCTTAATCAAGTGGTCCCGTACGACGATTTTTTAACCGGGCTGAAAATCGTTCGCAAGATTAACCGATTCCAACTTTTTTCAAGGGGCTAAGGTGTTACCAAAATCCGAATGAGTCAATCCCATTTTTGGTTGAAGTTTGAAGTGGCCTCTCCACTGTGGTGCCTCGCTGAGAAGATTGAGGCGGTGCTTGGGCTCAGTAGGAAGCACAGAGAGCCGTCTGTAACCTTTTATTCTTATTCGCTTCAGTCTATGCTCTACCTCAAGCAGGGCGGCAGCCATCGATCTGTGCTTTTGTGAGGAGTTTTTCCAGTAGTCCACCTTGCCAGTGTAGGCTTCCACCATTCCCATCAAAGACTGAAGACAGTTGCTGGTCTTAAGGCTAATACCAAGCTGAGGGAACAGCCCCAGCCGGTGGAGGGTGAGTGTCTCTTCAAGGCCTTCTTCCAGGGAGGCTGCGGCAGAGCGGTTGATAAGCATCAGCTCCATCTTCAGCTTGTTCAACTCCGCCTTGGCCTCTGCATAAGTAGGCTTCTCATAGGCCCCCCTGAAGTTTTCTCCGCCATGTCTGCTCCATCCCCTTGGGCAAATACCTGACCACATTCTCCCACTTATGCCATTGGCACCTCTGTACAAGGGCCCTGTCCCCAAAGAGCTTCCTTATGCCTGAGTACAGCCCCTTGGAGCCATCAA
>DTYH01000007.1 GCA_012961955.1 Desulfobacterales bacterium
ATGCGGACAACTATAACCTTGTATCTTGCATCCTCTATCGTAGGTTCTCAGCTTAAGTCTGATTGCAACCGGCTTGTTTCAAAATGCTAAAATGTTACGAGATTTCTTATAACAAAAAATCGGCTTTATTCGCCTGAATAGAGGCAAGAAAAGACCTTTGCATCTGTTATAATGTTTCTTATAAGACAATATTCATTGGGCTGATGAGCCGTGTCAGACGTTGTTGACCATACAGCAGCCGGGAGTCCAACCCTTCTAAAAAAGGCAGCTACTGTTCCTCCACCTATCCCCATAGGGGTTGCATCAAGACCCGTAACCCTCTTAACAGCCCTTTTTAGTGCCTTTACCACCGGCGCATCCGGAGGCGTTGGGTCTGCGGCATCCTGTCGATAAACCGGTTCCACCTGGATAGACATATCTAGCTCGTCTGCTACCTTCCGTGCTATCTCTCTGGAAGCGGATACCACCTCGTCCACCCTGTATTGAGGCAAGACTCGGCAATCCACATAAAAAACGTCTCGGCCAGGTATAGTATTTACGTTGGGCACATTGGCCTCCATCTTTGTCGGCTCAAAGGTGGATAAAGGTGGGTTGAAAAGTTCGTCCCCGAAGTCGAATCTCTCTTTCAGCTCGTCAAGGGCAAGTATCAGTCTTGCTGCCCCGTACAGGCTATTCTTCCCTTTGTCCGGTGTGCTGGCATGGCATTGCTGACCCGTGACAGTAAATCTGAGCCACAGCATAGATTTCTCTGCCACCTCTATCATAGTACCTTCTTCGTTTCCGCCATCCGGCACCACAATAATATCATGAGGCTTAAAAAACGCTCCATGGTTTTTAAGTATATATTCGAGCCCAAATTTGCTCCCAGTCTCTTCATCGGCCACAATTGCAAGGCCTACCGAATTTTCTAGTATCTGACCAGATTCCTTAATCGCCTTAAGAGCAAGATATGAACTTATAATCCCGTGCTGATTATCCTCGACTCCCCTCCCTGTGATCCTATCTCCATCCACCTCTATTTTATAGGGATCACTCTTCCAGAGAAATATATCCCCGGGTGGAACAATATCAGAATGGGTTAGTACCCAGATAGTAGGTTCTTCTTGTCTTCCGTACCATCTTGCAACCAAGTTAGGCCGGTACCCACCCCTTGCCCTTTCGTCAGGTGCCTTGATCTCCTCCATAAACTCAGGCTTTAGCTCCTCAAACCTTTCTTTGAGATAATTCACCTTATCGTGTTCTCCTGAACCTCCGTTATCCGGTGCAAGTGCCACTTTTGATGTCAGGGCAGCCTGAAGGTTGATAATCTCTTCCCTGTAACTATCTATCTGTCTAAAGATCTTGTTCAGGTCTGACATATTATGTTTCACCTTTCACAAATAATAGAATGTCTTCCTGATCCATTCAAGCTCCGTTCTTAGACCTTCCTCAATGCTTATGGAGGGTTTATATCCCAAAAGATTGCGGGCTTTAGATATATCGGCCGAGGTGTGCCGAACATCCCCTTTTTGGACATCCATATAATTAACCTCGACCGATTGTTCGGTTATCTCTTCTATGATCCTGACCACCCGATTCATAGAAATGCGAGATCCGCCGCCTATATTGAATATCTCCCCTGGTTGAGCTTTAAGGAAGGCCTGCCAGTTCGCCTCAACAATATCGTGGACATGCGTAAAATCTCTACTTTGTTCCCCGTCTCCATAAATTTGTAAAGGTTTTTTCTCCAGGGCCCACCTAAAGAAGCGATGAAAGGCCATATCAGGCCGTTGGGCTGGACCATAAACGGTAAAGTACCGCAGCGAAACAGTAGGTACGCCGAAGTTTTTGAAATAGAGGTAGCATAAATGCTCTGCTGCTAATTTGGAAACACCATACGGAGAGACAGGACAAGGGCGGGAGGATTCGCGCATTGGAAGATCATCAGTATCGCCATAGACCGAGGATGATGATGCAAAGACAAACTTCTTGATCGGTCTTTCTATGCACGCCTCAAGCAACATCTGGGTTGCAAGGATATTATTATCAGAATAAGTCTTGAAATTCTCCCTCCAGCTGGCACGCACACCTGCCTGGGCAGACTGGTGGAATATTACATCCACCCCCTCAAGTATCTGCATCATCTCGACCTTTAAAAGATCGGCTTCCAGAAACTCAAAATTGGATTTCCTCCTCAATCCGGATATGTTTGCTTCCTTGATCTTGCGAGAATAGTAATCCATGAAATTGTCGATACCCACCACAACGCATCCTTCGTCCAGGAGGCGTTTGGCAAGATGAGAACCTATAAAACCAGCCACACCGGTAACCAGGCATTTCACGATAGCCACTCCTTGAAATACTCAATCTCCGTCAGAAAAACCGCAAATTCCCTCCCTTACCTCTTCCTCTAACATGTCACTGAATCGCAACCCTTCGCGTGCCCATCCACACCCGCTAATGTTTGCAGCACGGCCTCAACCGACTTCAGTATCTGGTCAACGGTTATCTGTTTCATGCATTCAAGGCTGCTGCAAGTCTTCTTGAAGCAAGGGCTGCAATCGGCTCCAGCCCTTACGATTTGATGTTGATCGCCAAATGGTCCTGTTCTCCAGGGTGCAGTCGGACCAAACAGGGCTACCACAGGAGTTCCTATTGCTGCTGCCAGATGCATTGGGCCACTGTCTGTTGAGACCACGCAATCGGCCAATTCATATATGGCCGCAAGCCTCATTAAGTCTGTCTCACCAGAAAGGTCTATTACTCTGGAATTCCCTGTTGAGACGATTCTCTTTACCTCTTTGCCATCCTCTTTGCTCCCGGTAAAGATTACCATGCCACCAAATCTTTCTTGAATAGCAGAACAAAGCTTAGAAAACCTGTCGAGAGGCCACAGTTTGGTTTTCCATTTAGCCATTGGATGAATGGCGATCAAGGGTCTTATCCCTTGCCATCCACGCGTCTGCAAAAGCTTGCGAGCCCTCTCCCTGTCACATGACCGAATCGACATCCTGAAAAAGACATGATCGGTTGAAGCACCAATCGATTCTACCAGATTTAGATACCTTAAAATGGCATGCTTGTCCATATCAAAAGGGGGTACACGTTCATTTAAGAAAATGTAACTGAGTTCACGGGTTTTGTCATACCCGATCTTATGGGTCCCTCTCGAACAAAAAACAAGTATGCCGCTTTTAAAAAGGCCCTGAAAGTCGATAACCATATCATATTTGGTATCCCTGAGGGTCTTTATGAAATGGACCAATTCCATGACGTTCTTGTGCGTTCTTCCTTTGAGGAGCCCACGGAGCCATGTCTTACGTCTTGAGATGAGAACACGATCCACAGCTTCATGTCCTTTAACGATGTCAGCAGCTTCCTCCTCTACCAGCCAGGTAATATGGGCACAAGGAAAATGTTCTCGCAGTGCCCACACAGCAGGAAGGGTATGGATAACATCTCCAATGGCGCTTAGTTTGACAATCAAAATGTTTGAAGGGTTCTTCATTTAAGAAACTCTTTCACATGATCAAAGACCATGCTCACACTGATCTGTTTCATACATCTGTGGTCTTCCACGCATACGGGTTTTAAGCATGGGCTGCACGAGGTCGGAACCCTGACAACCTTACTCATCCGACTATTTGGGCCGGTAGTTACTGGGTCTGTAGAGCCAAATAGGGCAATAACTGGAACGTCAAGGGCAGCCGCAGCATGCATCAGACCGGAATCGTTGGTGATAAACAAGCTGCACTCTTGAATCAGGGCAAATGCCTCACCCAGGCCTGTCTTTCCACACAGGTTGACAGAAGGATGTCTCATCAAACTTGCTACCCGGTCCGCGACCTTAACCTCGGATCGACTACCAAATATGACAATAGCGGCCATAAATTCCTCATGTATCATGTCTGCTAGGGCTGCATAGCGTTCGGGAAACCATCTTTTAGCCGACCCAAAAGTAGCGCCAGGGTTGACTCCCACCAATCTCTTACCACACAGCAGGTATTCTCGCAAAATCTCACGTGCACGATCCCGGTTCTTCTGGCTTATAGATAGGGATAACTCTCTCCCGTCCGGTCTCATACCAAAGGCCTCAAGTATTCCAAGATAATAATCTATTTCGTGCACCTCCTTGGCTTGATGGGTACACGCGACACTATGCGTTAGAAACAAACCCCTTCCATCTGTGTTGTATCCCATTCTATAAGGGATTGATGCACCAAAAGCGAGTAGTGCGGCCTCAAACGCATTCTGAAAGAGGATCGCCAATTCAAATTCCCCTCTCTTTAGTTCCTTTATCAACTGAATCTTTCCATACCACCCTTGATGACGGCCGTCGAATTCGTATATCATAATTTGATCAATCTCCGTGCTTGCTTCAAAGACCGGCACAACCCAGGGCCTCGCAAGTATAGTAATTTCGGAGTCAGGGAAATTCCTTCTCACTGCGCGAACAGCGGGCGTGGTCAATATAGCATCCCCGATCCAGTTGGTAGAACGAATAAGAATCCTCCTTACCGTACCAAAATCGAGTCGCTTTCTTATCCTGACCTGGTATCTTCGCTCTGGCATATGTTCAGGGATTTCTAGTCTTTGGGCCATTTATGATATGGCCTGGTCTTCCAGCGCTGATGAACCCAGAACCACTGTTCGGGATATCTGCGCACAAATGATTCTATAATACTTGTAAAACGTTCTGTATTAATCTCAATATCTTTGGTCTTATCACCTGTACGGACCAGCGAAACCTGGGGCTCGCAATGCAATATGAAACGTTTTCCATCTCGAATCAAGAAGACAGGAACCACCGGCGCTCCGGTCTTCAGAGCGACCAGGGCCAGACCCTTGTTTGTGCATGCAGGCCGTCCAAAATAACGCACAAATACGCCATCATACCAGTCGACGTTCTGATCCAGGAGCATTCCCACCAGCTCACCCCTTTTCAGACTGTTAAGAATCATCCTCATGGAGCTATTTTTCGGTATTAATTTACCTCCTGATCGTGTGCGAAACTTTTTCATAAAATTGTCCATGGGCTTGAAATCAAGCGGCCGTACCACCATGCTCAGGGGATATCCAAGCATCGCCGGAATGCCAGAAAGAAGTTCCCAGTTTCCGATATGGGCAGTCAGGCAAAGCACACCCTTATTTTTCTGATATGCAGAGTCTAGGTTGGAAAAACCTATAAAGGAAAAGTACTTCTGAAAATTTCTATGATTGAGACGAAGGAAGAAACCCATCTCAAAAGGGATCTGGCACAGGTTCTCAAAAACCATGCGCCCAAGGCGGTATATCTCGGCTTGTGTCATCGTTCTGGAAAAGGCCCGGGTTAAATTAGTAAGGACGATCTTACGATGTCTTCTGTCCAGGTGAAAGAATACAAGCCCTAAAATAGAACACACGCCTCGACTCAAGGCCTTTGGAAAAAACCCCATGAGTTTGAAAAACGCATGAATAATCCTAACGAGAGCCTTTTCTTCTATCCCCTCCATCTACAAGCAAGTTCACTCCTTCAATGATAATTTCCTAAAAAGTCATTTTGCGTTTGAATCCCGGAATTCGTCACGGAGAAAATAAAATTAGAGTAACTGTTCACGAAACCATCAATCTTTCAAGGATACAATTTTTGAAAGCCATTGCTTCATTGCCAAACGATACTTTTATGCCGAGAATCAGGAGAGGGGGGTCTACTGGTATTTTTTCTGCGATACGAGAATAGTCCTTCTCCGTCGTGATTGTGTAATCCACGTCCAGTCCTCGGGCCAGCTCCCAGATGGATTCCAGGTCGTCATCAGTGTACCAATAATGATCTGGAAACGAGATAAAACGTACCAATTTGCCTCCCATAGCGAGGAGCATGCTTTTAAAATCATCAGGGTGAGCAACTGCGCAAAAGGCCAATAGTGATGCCCCTTCCAGAGTCCTTAAACCCAGCCTTTCTCTTCTGCCGGCAACAAAGAGCCCTTCGGGTAAATGGGTGCAGCAAAATACGGGCTTCTTGCCCGCATATGAACGAACTAATGAGATTGTTCTGGCTGGTCTCAAGTCTGGATCGGATCGGGTCAAGACAAAGAGATCAGCACGCACAAGCTGGGCCAAAGGCTCTCTAAGCACCCCACGTGGCAGGACATGACCGTTTCCAAAGGGATTTGAAGAATCTACAAGTACGATATCTACGTCCCGTTTCAATCGAATGTGTTGAAACCCATCATCTAGAATGAGCACATCAGACCCGAAGGTATTAATCGCTCGCCTCCCTGCCTGAAAACGGTCCTTGTGGATAATTACGGGTATTCCCTTAAGCTTAAGGGCCAAAAAATACGGTTCATCACCGGCCTCTTCAGCATTCATCAGTATATTTTCACCATCAGATACAATTCCGCCAGCCTTTTCAGCGCTTCCCCTGTATCCCCTGCTTATTATTGCAACCCTATAACCAAGATCTTTCAGTTCCCGTGCCAGATAGAGTGTAAGCGGAGTCTTTCCTGTACCACCAACAGTAATATTGCCTACAGATATTACCTTACACGGGAGTGACCTTGTTCTTATTATCCCTCTTCTATAAAAGAACAGCCTTAGTCTTACCAGAATAGTGTATACCAGAGAAGAGAAATAGAGGCAAGGGCCCAAACAGTAAGAAGCAAACGATCTGCCTTCTCCTATTTCAAGTATCAATCTCTCGATCCAGGGCCAAATCTTTCTCATTACCCATAAACCTTTTTATTATGTTCTGCGTCCTCTTGACCGCACCTCTATGTCTTCGTAAAACTTCATATGCGGATTCACCCATCCTTTTTGCCCTATCCGACTCAGCGAGTAACATACTCCCCTTTTTCCACAACTCTTCTTCATCAACCACAACGACGGCTCCATCTGCATTCATGAGCAAGCTGGCGATCTCTTCAAAGTTGTGCATATAAGGCCCAAACATGATCGGTTTTTTAAAGACTGCCGCTTCGATAGGATTGTGGCCTCCTATCCTGACCAGACTTCCACCAATAAATACTAGATCAGCAATGGAATAAAGCCTTCTCAATTCACCGACCGTATCGACTACGATTACATCAAATCTATTATTAGAACCCTGTTCTATCTTTCTCTTTAGAACCACACAAAGGCCTGTCTTTTCTGACATCCTACATATTCCGGGGGCCCTGTTCGGGTCTCGCGGAGCGATCACCATGGTCAATTCTGGAAATTGATTCCGAAGTCGCACAAACACATTCAAGAGCATAACCTCTTCTCCCTCATGGGTACTGCCAGCCATGAATATCTTCTGATTCCTTGAAATCCTAAGCGACTCTTTTATACGTTCCTGATCTATTTCAGATACCGCCTCTACCTCCTGGTCAAACTTGACATTCCCTGTAACCTCCATCTTATTGAGTGGTACGCCGAGATTAGCCATACGCCTCATATCTTTCTCTGTTTGCATACAACAGATTGAAAAGTTTGCAAATACGTGCTTCATAAAAAACAATATCCGTCTGTATCCCCTAAACGAACGAGGTGAGAGTCTGCCGTTAATAAGGATGACTGGAACGCCCCTTTTCTTCAAGCTGAACAAAAGGTTGGGCCAAAAATCGGTCTCGATAAGGAGGAAGATCGACGGATCGACCTTACAGATGGTTTTTCGTACTATCCAGATCAAATCATAAGGTAGGAAAAAGATTAAACCCGCCTCTTTTTCAAGCCTGGTTTGGGCGGTTTCATAACCTGACCATGTGGAAACAGAAAAAAAAAGGGGGTGATGAGGATATTCTGTACGGATCGCCTTTACTAAAGGGAGAGAAGCCAAGACTTCTCCCACAGAAAGCGCATGTATCCAGATGGGTCTTTGCGGCAAGCTGGGGATATTCGTCCCTAAACCTAATCGTTTAAAGAAGGTCTTTCTTCTTTTTTTCAGGACAAGTGCCGATCCTATAAAAAAAGGGAGGGCCAAGACTCCGGCTGAAAGGAATAGGAGATTGTACAATATGAGTAGGCAAGCTATCGATAATCTTCTGAAACACATTTGAACCATCCACCTGTCTGTCTCAACACCACTAAATGGGGTATATTACCCCGTGCGCCATTCACAGGAATGAAGCTTTTCTTTTTGTTCCTATCTCTCCAAAGACTTCTCATTGAAAACGAGGCAGGGGGTAGTTTTTAAATCCATTGGCTGGCAAGTCTCGAATTAAGAAGTATCAGAACCTGTAACGCTCAATTTACATGGTTTCGTAAAAACTCTAATTTTGCTCCCTCCGTGAGCAAAATTAGAGTTTTTACGAAACCATCAGTTTAAGTTCAATAAAATAAAAGGGCATCTCGTCGATAAGAGACGAGATGCCCTTCATAACCTTATTCCCGTGAACTATAATTTAATAACGTTCTTTGCAGCTGGTCCCCGGGCGCTCTCTTCCACGTCGAAGCTAACCCGGTCACCTTCATTAAGGCTCTTGAATCCGGTCATATTAATAGCAGAGTGGTGGACAAATACGTCACCACCATCTTCATGCTCAATGAAACCAAATCCCTTTTTGTCACTAAACCATTTTACGATTCCTTTTGCCATACGACTGACCCCCTTTCTAAGTATGATTTTTTGCTCCTAAAACAAAGGTCGCCGTTCTGACAAAGGAAAAAAATCCTCAAGAGCGTGTTCGACCCCCGAACAAACTAAACCAGGTTTTGATCGTTCGGATAATTTTTGAAGCTGTTTTATTTTATAGCCCGAACAGATCATAGGTGTCAAGCAAAAAAGTAGAGAATATGGTTAATGCCATACTAACTACAGATGTGTGCCACAAAAAGCTCGTAATGGTCATTGAAAGTGGTTAGGCAAATGCCTCAATAATACCCATCCCAGTCAATAAATGACAAATGAAGATATGACCCTCTTGCCTTTGGTTTAGCATGATTCTCATTTACATCTCTTACGCTGTGGAAAAACAAACATAGAATATCTTTTTTTTCAATAACGTATCAGACACCGGTCCTCATTATAATATTATTGCCCAAGAACGTGACAGTTTTGAACGGTAAGCCGTTACCTGTTAAAAGCAGGCAAATCTTCTGAAAGGTCTCCAAAAGTTTGAGCACCACTTGATTGACGTAATCTGTTGCTAATTTTTTCCCCTTTATTGCCGTTGATAGCTCGGTGTGTCTGTACCTTGTGAGACAAGTAAACCCCGTCAGAATTTCACGCGGGGCATCAAACCCCCTATGAGAAAAGAAGTACGTGCCGATTTTGACTCCGTGTTTCCAAACGGTTTTTTCTAACGGGGGTAAAATAGCACTGGTTTAATGATGGCCAAAACTTACCTGTTTTGAGTGGGAAAAACGAACTTTTGTCGATTCTTATACCCTTCCGTCACCTGGACACAAGGTTTCTCTTCGACTTAAACCCGATCATGAAATATTCGGGTTAACCACTGTTGAACTCCGTCAAAATCATTGAATTTAATATCATCCACAGCATTGTAAGAAGTTGCACAATATACGATTACCTGAGACGGAGTAATGGCCTGAAACTTATGGGCACACATTGGGTAAATTGTAACCCTCTGGCCTGTCGTTACTTCTATAATGTCTTTTTCATGTGTTGCCACATCTTTTTTAAGAAACATTCTCAGTTTACCAGAAATAACGTAAACTTTTTCAATTTTTTGCTTGTGAAAGTGACCACCCCAGAAAAAATTTGGGCCAGGGTTGAGGGTAAAGAAGGTAATGTGCTTGATTTGTTCTCCGTCAGCAAGGAGAACCAGTTCACCTCGGTCCTCAAGGAGCCGCTTTTCACGCACGAATTTTTTTGTGATGGGGAAAGTCTCTATTGTGAATTTATCTTTTAACATTAGACGGATTAATAATTCCAACGCATTAACGGGCTGCTATTCAGACTCCTTCCAGAAACGGGTTTTTCCTCGAAAGGAAAGAATTTGGATGTGTGAAGTCACACTCTCTATAACGCAAGCCTGTTCATCGGCTTTCTTGGTGGTAGTATTATTCAGCACAACGGCAAGGATTTCTGTCCAGGGCTTGGGATGGACCCCAAAGTTCTCCGCATTAATGAGCAGTCCAGGACCGAGTTAGTCGGCCTTTTTGCAAGGGTAGGGTATTCGGCTGAGGCGATCGGTTCCACCCTTTTCACGGCAAGTGAATGGTAGTTTTTGGCCAGATCGAACATAAGACCAGCAAAGCGGTGCCAGGTAGTTGTCCCCTTGCCACAATAGTGGTAAGTACCCCAGGTGATCTTCCGACGATCCCGAAATTGACTTTCAGTGGCTAGGATGCCATCAGCGATATCAGCAGCATATGTTGGATAGCCGTACTGATCAGCCATCACGCGAACTACTTCCTGCTCGCGGCCCAGCCGAAGCATGGTCTTCCCAAAATTGTGACATGAACGCTAAATACCCAGGTGGTCCGCAAGGTAATGTGCTTTATCAAGCTGGTTCTCGCTAGGCCTCACCTTGGGCCTTGCTCATGCCGTAGACACCCAAGGGCGAGAGCAGGTCTGATTCAAGGCACGGTCCCTTTTTTCTTACCATCGAACACGTAAAAGGCAAGTTCTACTTCAGATTCTGCATGATCTACCGCGGTATAGGCTGGGGGATTCACCACCAGGGATATGCCACTCTTATCCACTGCTTTTTCGACCGCAGCAGGGTCAGTGATATCCAGTGTTGGGTGGTGCAGTGCCAGGATCTCAGGGCCATAACCCGCCTCCCGTCTTCCGAGCTCCCAACCTACCTGACCATTGGCACCAGTAACCGGTACTCTCATAGACGCTTCCCATAGATCGGAAAACGGCTGGCAGGCAACTCATCCAACCGGGGATACTGGGTGTCCTTGATCGAAAGAGAATGGGATCCTTCACTGGCCAATCAACGGCCAGACCCGGATCGGACCAAAGGATACCAGCTTGATCATCGGGGGCACAGAAATCAGTACACTTATTAACCACATCAGGGATTTTGCCGAGTATACAAAAACCGTGGGCTAACCCTTCTGACACGAATAGCTGGCGCCTGTTCTCGTCAGAGAGATGGATGCCGATCCACTGATGAGAAAGTCGGGGATCCACGGCGAATATCCACGGCCACGTCAAATATTGTGCCCGTGACGACCTGGATCAGCTTGGTCTTAGGATGGTTTAGCTGATAATGGAGTCGCCTTAGGGTGCCACGGCCCGAGTCAGAAAGGTTATCCTGCACAAAGGTCCGACCGATACCTGATACGCTGTATCTTTTTCGATTGTATCGTCTCCATGAAGAAGCCCCGCTTATCCTCGAAGACACGGGGTTCGATGATCAGAACGCCTTCGAGTGAAGCGGTTAAAACCTTCACGGTCTTATACAGCATGTTTTAGCATATCTATGAGATGCTGGCCGTATCCACTTTTCAAGACCGGCTGTGCCAGCTCCTCCAACCTAACTGGCATCGATGTAGCCCATGCAATAGGCGATCTCTTCAACATGGGCGACCTTCAATCCCTGTCTCTCCTCAATCACCCTGACGAAGTTTCCGGCCTGCATGAATGACTCATGGATTCCAGTATCCAGCCAGGCGATCCTGCGGCCCAGCTTTTCTACACAAAGCGCCCCAGTCTTAAGATAGGCGAGGTTGACATCGGTTATCTCCAACTCACCTCGGGCCGAAGGTTTTGAGGCTCGAGGCAATCTCCAGCACCCGGTTGTCGTAAAAATAGAGCCGTGTTATCGCACAATTGGACTTGGGTTGAGACGGCTTCTCCTCGATGTCCACGGCCCGGCCTGTCTTGTGAAACGTCACAATGCCGTACCGCTCTGGGTCCTTTACCCAACAATCGAAAACTGCTGCCCCCTCTTTTTGCGAGGAGGCCTTTCGAAGCTTATCCGGAAGGCTCTGTCTATAAAAGATATTGTCGCCAAGGATTATACAAACATTGTCGTTGTCCACAAAATTACCACCAACGATAAATGCCTGTGCTCGCCCATCAGGACGCTCTGTTCTGCGTAAGCAAAGGAGAGACCCCACTGCAAGCTCCCACAAGCTCCCTGAACCGAGGCAGATCTTCAGGGGTAGAAATTCACGAATACCAGCGAGCATAAGTACCGAGAGTGGGTAATAGATCATGGGCTTGTCATAGACTGGCAGGAAGTGCTTGCTGACGACCCGGGTGACAGGGTAGAGGCGAGTCCCTGAACCGCCGGCAAGGATCATTCCTTTCATCAGTTGGCTCCTTTCAGGATTTTGTGTGGTGGGCCTGTTACCATTTTTCGCTCGCGACCTTCATATTTGATATTAATCCATCTGCGGTATCCCGCACTTCGTACGGACTCCACCCAGTCTGTATGATTCATATACCAGTCTAAGGTAGCATCCAGGCTATCCCCGAAACGGTACTTGGGGCGCCACCCCAGTTCCCTTTTGATCTTGGTAGCATCCACGGCGTAGCGTCGGTCACGCCCTGGCCGATCAGCAACAAAACGGATAAGTCGCCGACTCGATCCCTTGCCATAGCGACCTAGGCGTATGTCCATGAGGCCGGAAAGCAGTTGGACAAGCTCTATGTTCTGACACTCTGCGCCCCTTCCGATTGTTGTATGTCTCCCCAGGGCTTCCTTCCTCAAAAACCTTAATAAGGACCTCGCAATCATCAATAACATATGACCAGTCGCGAACATCTTTTTCCGTCTCCGTATACGGGTAGATGCTTTTCCACAAGGATATCTAAAATCGTCAAGGGAACAGTTTTTCCCGGAAGTGGTAGGGACCGAAATTGTTTGAACAATTCGTGACGAGGACCAGGAGGCCATATGTGCGAGGGCATGCCTTTACGAAATGGTCAGAAGCGGCCTTTGAGGCCGAATAGGGCTTGAAGGATCATACGATGTCTCCTCCGTGAAGTATCCTTCAGAACCAGGCTACCATAGACCTAATCAGCGGGTACGTGCAGGAAACGAAAACCCTCTGGCTAACCCCCTCATCTCCTACTGGCTTAGGCTCGCCTCAAGGAGCTGGAAAGCGCCTAAGATGTTTGTCTACGGGAAGGTCTCGGGACCCAAAATCGATCTATTAACATGTGACTCGGTGGCAAAGTGAATGACCCCGTCAAAGTTCTGTTCGGAAAAGAGCCGCTCGAGCAGGGAAGGGTTCCGCATATCCCCAATGATTCGCCAATCTGGGCTGACAGCAAGGGAATAGTGGATAAAGTTTGTGCCGATAAACCGGGTACCTCCGGTCCCTAAAAGCGTCTTTTGCATCACACTATCAATTTGGCCTGTTCAGTCTGAGTAGAGAGGATCACAAAGCTAACGTTCAAATTACACGTTTCACAAGCGATATGAGTGAATCCTAGAACAGGTTCACCTCATAGCCCGCTTCTTGAATCATCGCCGCCTTACCTGTTTAACCTGTTAATTTAATTAGAAATATATTCTGCCTCACAATGGCCTATTCAAAGATTACCTGGGTGACACCACCTTGCCAGAACGTATATGTCTCCTTGCCTCACCCTTTTGATTACTATCAAAATCGACTACTATGTCGAAAGATCCTGGGTCATAACTCTTAAACCCTTGCCAATCTCTGCAGTGGTCTAACAAAACCAGCTTTAGAGACCTCTGTTCTATTTTGGAATCAACAAATTCCTTTACAATCTCAGGTTCAACAAAGGTAATAGATTACGATCCATCTTCTCAATGCCGACCAATCTCTCTGCGAGCCTTTGCCGTATCTTGTTGTATTCCTTTAGCTTGGACATCACAAACCTGACCGCTAACTTCCACTTGGCCTCCATACCCTCCGGGGGTTAAAAGAACAACATAACCTATCTTGTTGAGATTGCTACGAAAATTACGTATCTTCACCAGACCTTCCCTAAAAGCGGCTCAGGACATAATTGATCTGACCAAGGATGACCCGCGTATACTCCGCCAGTCGACGTTGTGTCGAAATCTCCCCCCCTACTAAAGTATATAACATCTAGATTAAGCGTCTCGAATTTGATCGTCTCGTAAAGAATCGCAATTTATTTTTTGAATCGTTCCCGCGTAAGCGGGAATCTCGTTATTAGAGCATATTAGGGACTCCCGCCTTTGTGGGAGTGACCGATTAGGAAGCTTTTTTCGAACGTATCAAATTCTGGAAAACTGTTTTTTATTAATTACGTAGAATACTTAGTTAAACGTCTCGTGATAATTATTCTCACCATTGAGTGCAATTGGATTCTAACCACAATCTTATCCATTCCCCAAAAATCCAAGACCCTCCGGGATTCCCGATTCTACCGAATCTGCTGCGTTGTCAGGAGTTGGACGTGCTGCAGTACGCCTTCGCTCCCTCTGCCTTACTTCTTCGGTAAACTTGAAAATCGCTCAATTTATGTAATATTTGAAAACGTTTCTCTCAAAGTTCCATGTCATTGGTTGGTTCAATACCCTCACGTTGGTCAATTATGGACAATGTTCATATATTGAACAACACCCCGACTCAGTAAAAAATCAAATTTAAGACCCAAAAGGGTAAGGGAATGGAGAAAAAGTATATTCGGCGACATTCTGCCAGACATACCTCAAGTGCAATTTGTGGGGCAAACCTTGAGACCCCTTTGAGATTTCTACACGTCAATTAATTAACCTCCACTGATTCGACTCTTACGAGACCGTCAATTTTACCCGATAGCTAATACCACAATCAGGGGTTATTTTTTTCTAGTCTGTGATTCTGTCTATGTATCGCTGATAAGTATGTCGAATACCTTCTTTGAGCGAGATCTTTGGTTTCCACCCGAGGCTTGTTAATTGACTGACGTCTAGCAATTTCCTGGGGGTACCATCCGGCTTCGTAGGATCCCATTCCACTTCTCCATCAAATCCCACAACCGTAGCCACCAGGTCCGCCAACTCACGGATGGTCTGGTCCCTGCCGCAACCGACATTTACTAATGGTAAGTCGTGGACTGTAAGGAGCGAATCGAAGGCGTCGTCTTTGAGGCTCATGATGAAGACACAGGCGTCGGCCAAGTCATCAACGTGGAGGAATTCGCGGCGTGGACTGCCGGAACCCCAAAGGGTTATGGCAGGGGTAATGGTCACAGGATTAGGAACCAAGCCCCAAGGTGGAGTGTGGCCCCCTGATTGTGCTATGGCAACTAGATTTGCCATGATGTTTTGAGGAATGCGGCCATAGCACGTTTCGTCCCTCCTGATTCCTTCCCAATCACCACCACTGGCGAGCTTTGCCAGATGGAATTTCCTGATCAGCGCCGGAAGTACATGGGAATTTTCCAGATCGTAGTTATCATTTGGGCCATAGAGGTTCGTGGGCATTAATGCGAGAAAACGGGTGCCATACTGTCGATTGTACGCCTCGCACTGAATGATCCCTGCAATTTTCGCTACTGCATAAGGCTGATTGGTAGGCTCCAAAGTGCCTGTAAGGAGATGTTCCTCCTTCATGGGTTGTGGGCATTCTCGTGGGTAGATACACGATGACCCTAAAAATACAAGCCTCTTTACCCCTACCCTCCATGCGGAATGTAACACGTTTATCTGAATAGCCACGTTCTGGTAGATAAATTCTGCCGGATAGGTATTGTTCGCCCAGATACCACCAACCTTCGCAGCAGCAAGAAAGACGTATTCAGGTTTCTCCTTTGCAAAGAACGCTTCTACGTCAGCCTGTCGAGTGAGATCCAGTTCAGCATGACTGCGCGTTATGAGGTTTATGTAGTCATCGGACTGAAGACGCCGCAGAATAGCAGAGCCGACGAGACCGGTATGACCAGCGATGTATATGCGTGAATGCTTCTCCATAGTAGACGCCAGAAAGTGATCAGTGAGGCGCAATGAGAACCTCTATCTCCTCAGACATTTGGTAAAACGGTTTACGAGTCTGCTATCTGTTTCTGTTTGCTTTTTAATTAATAGGTCCACCTAACAACTATCAGAAAAATGCGTTAATTCATTCATTATGACGACCTGTCTATCCAGCTCGGAAGATGGATCTTGCCCGATACTTCCTCGCTCGTCTTCCATGTATCAAGTTTCTTGTGCAGTCTGTCTGCCATGGTATCCATTTTTCCCTTCGTCCTCCACAATGTACACCTGATCTACTATCTAGCATTCACTATCTTCCGAACTACGTCCTGACACTGTTCCAAGTTTTGTAACTCCTCAATATCAGCATCTACCATTATCTTGATCAGTTGACTAAATGTAACGCTTGGTTCCCAGCCCAACTCCTTACGGGCTCTGGACGCATCCCCTAAAAGATATTCAACCTCTGTAGGACGGAAGTAGCGCGGATCGATTGCAACCACCTCGTTCCCCGGCCGAGGGACCTTGTTTAATCCCTCGCAGGCCGGAAACGAGGTTGACTTAACGAGGCCGATCTCGGACGTGCCAGAACCCCGCCATTCCAGCTCAATCCCTACTTGCTGGAATGCTAATTCGCAGAATTCTCGAACCGAATGAGATTCACCAGTGGCAATGACATAATCTGATGGACCCTCCTGCTGAAGCATGAGCCACATGGCCCTCACATAATCAGGTGCATACCCCCAGTCCCTTTTGGCCTCGAGGTTGCCCAAGTAAAGCTTGTCCTGGAAGCCATACCTGATTCTTGCCACGGCACGAGTTATCTTCCGTGTTACAAAGGTCTCGCCCCGGCGAGGGGATTCATGATTGAAAAGAATACCGTTAGTGACAAAAAGATTGTAGCCGTCACGGTAATTCCTCACAAGCCAGTAAGCATAAACCTTTGCTGCTGCATAGGGACTTCTAGGTTCAAATGGCGTCTCTTCATTTTGGGGCGCTGGCGCACTGCCAAACATTTCGCTGGACGAAGCTTGGTAAAACTTCGTCTTCACTCCGGTCTTTCGAATCGCCTCCAGGAGTCTCACTGTTCCAAGACCCGTGACGTCTCCAGTGTATTCTGGCATGTCAAAGCTGACCCGAACATGGCTTTGAGCACCCAAGTGATAAATCTCGTCAGGTTGAATATTGTAGATCAGGTCTGCCATCCGGCCGGAAACCGAAAGGTCGCCATAGTGAAGGTAGAGTTTAACACCGGGAATATGAGGATCACGATAGATGTGATCAATACGATGCGTATATTAAAAGTACTGGACCTGCGGATGAGACCATGAACCTCATAGCCCTTCTCCAAGAGTAGTTCAGCCAGATAACTTCCGTCCTGGCCTGTAATACCTGTGATCAGGGCGCGTTTCATGTTATTCTCCTCTCGTACCTAGTATCCCGGACTCCGAATATAGGTGATGTTGTTTCGTGCGTTTTGTTTGGCGCAGCACGTGGGGAACACGCGTCCTTGGTAATCAAAATAACGCATATAATCCATACTCTATACTCTTTATTCCCTCGGGCTTTGAGACAAACTAACCTTGGTCGATTATAACCGAAATCATTATATCGAACAAACGCTTTGGGTCAATAAGAAATTAGTGACAATTTGACTTTATACACGTGAAGACAGGCCAGGAGGGATGTCTTTTAGGCAGAAAGGGACAAATTAGTTCGAAACATAGGAGGGCATAATCCTTTGCAAAAAAATCACAAATGGTCTTAAAAACAAGTGGCAGAAAGCATGGGCGTGTCAGTGTCGCCCAGGTTTTGCAAATAATTCGATATGACACGTTATGGCAACCACGGGTTTGAATCTGAAAATGCGCCGATCCCATTAGGTGAAAAACCACAAAGCGTATTCAGTACTGGTGTGAGTCTTTACGTAATATGAAAAAATTTTTCATCTATTTTTGAAAAAAAGCCGTCGGTCTGACCATTCAGTACCTCACAGCCCCCTGTCTGTTGCGACTCTCTCAATAACTCATTGATCTTTGCTTTGAGAGAATGAGAGTAACCGAAAGTTCCGATCAGAATGGTTCTTATATTATCAGCATCCACTCTGAGAGGATTGTAGATCAGATTTCAGCTCGTTTATAATAGTGACCCGTATTATTGTAGTCCGCTTTCAGCTCATTCAAGAGAGTTCTGGCGCCGTTTTAATCTGATTTCAACTCGCTTATTAGTGTCCGGGCGTTACTGTAATCCTGCTTGATCTGATTAATAAGGTCTCTCTTCAGTTCCATATGTATCGTCTGCATCAGCGCTTGTTACCTCATCTGCATCGACTGAGGTCACGCTGCCCGCATCACCGGGAGTTACATCTGTTGAAGTTAGGTCATTCGGGTCTGATTGAGTAGTCGTCGGATCAGTTACAGAAGCCGAGCCAAACGATTCATCTGCAAAAGATAATTTAATAGCATCCAACAGCATACGGATACGATATAGAAATATCGTATCCCGAGCGGTCGCAAATCCAACTTGTTGGACGTTGTCGCTCGGCATAAGTTTGAGTCAAAGCACCAGGAGTAGTAGGATCAACATATGTGGCACCCTCCGACTGTCCACCACAAAGAACCATTCGTTATAGGCCCTATTCGCAGGATTCTTACAGTATCATCCAGATTTCCATCTTCAATGACAAGACCTGTTGCTCCCTGTCTTGGGCCATCAGCCTCGGGTTTACACCATTTCCCATCTGAAGATAGTTGTAAGGCCTCATACATCTGTACGTCTTCTCCGAGGGTCGCCAATATCCCCGTATGCAGATGATCGTATATCTTCTCGGTATTTGACTTCAGGATACCGTTCCATCCTGAAGTTCCATACTCGACCTTTTCAAGATCGTATTTTTATGTGGTTGACATGTCTTTTATCTCCCCAATCTGTTATGGCTCTTCGATCCCAAACCTTAGTAGATTGTCGAATAAGTGTACAGTACCGAGCTCAGATCCAGGCTTCGGAACGAACAACATTGGAAATTCTTATTTCATCAATCAGACAAGGCTAATACTCACTATTATTGGGCTGATTGACCCAAATGGTCAAACTCTTTGATCCCCCGGCTATACTGTCATAATTATCAACAGCTAAAATCTCCTTGTCTCCATCCACGAACAAGTGCCCTGTCAACCCGGTTTAATTTTAGGTGCCAACCAGGTAGAAGCCCTCATCAGCTGCCCACGAATCTTTAGTGCCTCAAATATTCCCCCCCAATGTATCCAATCCAATAGGAACACCCCCTTTGCTTCCAGTATCTGGAGGGGATAGGGGTCCACATTCTCGGCAGGATAATCCTGATAACACAAAATTCCTGCCGTCTTGGCCATAGTCGAGTCCAATGTGACTGACGGCCGCTCAACCGCTTCCAACGCAAGCGTGTCCGTAATATCCAGGACTGTGTCGTCCTCCGTACCTACAAAAAACATCACTTCCATCAAAATCCAAGGCTTTTCCTATCTTGCCATCTACCGAGTCGTCTGAAGTCATCGAACCTTGTGGAGTTCCCTGGCTCCCGTTACAGGCGGAATCCGTAACACACCCTGGCCTCCGGCCGGATCTTGAGCTAGATGCCAGATGCATTTAAAGCGATCATCCCGTACATTCTGGGCGGAGTCTCAGCGGTCTCTCGAATATAGTCGGTGTTGTCTAGCTGGCTGGAATCATAGTGCAGATACAGGATGGTATCAGTGCTTGACAGAACAGGAGGCACCTCTACCCACAGCCGTGCCTCCTCGTCGATATCGCCCCATGGTTCGACCCGACATAGCATTGTGTATTACGATCAGAGGTGGTAACAGCGATCTCTTAGAGCTCGGCCGCAGCTCATCGAAAATCTGTGTTACGCGGTATCGACATACACTAGACGAAGCAGAGAGATGGATCAATATCGGGAAATCAGACAGGTCTTTCTCGATCCTGCTACAATCTATCGCTACTTGTATTCGTTTGTTCCAGCCAGCAAGCCACCCTCTGCCTAGGTATGTGACATCGATCGTTGTCTGATCAGATTGAAATGTTATCCCTCCTCTGGTTATAAACTTTCGTAATTTGAATGTAATCTTTGCGCCCAGGCTGCCGTTGTCCGCTATATTCATTTCGCCCGTATAGGTCCATTCGTCATCATCACCAATTTCCGTGACTTGCCGCACTTTGAGCCTTCCGCCCAGACTCCCACTTCAAACTTTTCTTCTCCTCTCGGTTCAGAATCCACAACAGTACCAGCTCACCTGCGCGATCGGGCTCGCCTCGGACACGAGAAGACCAAGACAGAACCATATCGCCTGAATAGGTAGTGTGCTGACCTTTACCATTCGCCTTCAGGTTGCCGGGTCTGTAGGGCTTTTTTCCTACCCTTAATATCTATCTGATTAGCAGTCGCCTCAGATACCTCCCCTGCACACCTAGTATTATACGGCACAAACTTGAAATAGCGGGTCGTACGTGGCAAAAAGTCGGGGTCTTTGAGCCTCCCAAAATTTGTCTCGCCAAGAAGATAAAACTCTGTACCAGCCAGACGTGTTTGCCGATCTGTGCCAAATCTGCCCCGAAAGACGTTTGTAATCTTATATCTGTGGGCTGATATCGGGGTAATTGTCTGGAACGAAAGTATTTCATCGCCGAGCAGACCAAGGTTCTTCCCTCAAAATAAGTCAGCACAAGATATTGAGTCTATCTGTCCAACTTCTTGATTTACAAAGTCGATTCAAACCCTATCTGGTCGTATATTGCCTATGTATCGGCATGATAATCGTTTACTAGGTATACCGTACGGGCAAAATACGGTTATCGTTCTATTTGAGAATCATCACGGCTGTAAAAAAGCTTGTATCCGTCCTTAGTTCCTCTTCCCCGAACTGCTAGGGTAATAACTTCAAGTTCGTTGCCTGGTAATGCGTAAGCGGCTTCTATCACCTTGGTATGGGAGAGGGGCTCTAAGGTGTCGTCGCGCTCTTTACCCCTCCCCCCAGTCGGCGTATGACTCCTCTAGGATGAAAGATAGTAGATATCTTCTACGGCTTCTAGTGTAATCTTTTCACTCCCCGGATCACTCTCGATTATCCTGACAACCCTGAAAACCCTTTGAGAAGTATCATAAGGCGGAAAACCGAAAACGAAAGCGTCACCTGGTTCAAGTCTAAACACACTTTTGTCAAGAGGAAACGATATGCTGGCCAGAGGGTATCCTCCTGAGCTAACAAACCTGTCCGAGGCCCTCCATACATTCCATCGCGTGTTGAATAGACCCGGTCTTACGGTCTTATGGGAGACCCTCTTAAAAAACATCCTGGTTTCCGCGGCCGCGTGAAAGGAGTTCTGAACCCACGAAATCGATTGGCACTGATCAATTCCCGCTTTTTAAGTGCTAATCCTCTCATCCATTCAATAACGGTCTTGGGGCTATATTCCTCATAATGGCAGCCACTATCTTCTCTGGGGGTCAGAGCATACCCAGGCAGCCCTCCAGCCCTTTGGATTGGCCTTGGGAAAAAGCCCTTTCGAACTTCTTAGCAGTATATCTCGGTCACATCTCGGGCACCTAGGTCGCTCCTAGTCGTCTAGGATCATCCTGGGCTGCTATGGGCAGAGATCGAAGTCAAAAAGTGGTCTCGTTCTTCTTCAGCGTGAACCTCCTGATACAAAGTAATGGCTACTGAGATATTCTTCGCAATGTGAGGTACAAGGACCTTCCTTGCTTTGGCAACGGCCTTTATTCTCTCAGTAAACTCTTGTCCTGTTAATTTCTTCATAGCAACTGTTCAGGATGGCAGCCAGCCTGCTTCATTTGACCATCACGACAATCGAGAATATCGTAACAAAGAGACTCATCCGGGGGATCGCCATCGCACTTCCCTGATTGTTGTAGAGGTCACCCAGTGGCATGCGTCTTCATAACGATGCCAATATTTACAATCTGCCCAGATCGGATCTCCAAGTGTGCCATCACAATAAAACATCATGAACTGACAACTCCGAACGTTAGGATCCTTGCATTCATGTCCATAGTTACATGATCCATCTACTGGTATGGTCCCTGCCTGACCTGGGCCCCGGTAACCGTTTATGGCAATCTGAATCTGGTCTACTTGAGCACCATTACACAGGTGAGTTGTATGTTCGGATTATTCTCGCAATTCTCATTGCTACCCGGTGCGGTATAGACAACAGGGGACCCTTTATGGGATGACAGTAAGCCGCCACCTGCAACTATTCTCCACTAGAAATCTTCCTCACAATCCCCTCTCCTTCCCTCAACTGTCAGGGCTTGCTCTTCCCCACATTCGATCTGAAGAGTTGTGTAGCCGATTGACGTAACAGTGCAGCAATAAAAAAGAGGTCCTTCACAGTCTTCCGTGGGTAGATCTATATATTGTGGTCAATTTTTCTCCTGTCTTGTAGTATCGCATCGGGCAATTTTTTGGAAGGAGGATGCCGATGCGAGATACGGAATTTTATGAAGTCCTGCTCGGACTCAGTGATTTGTGGAAAGTAACCAAAGTTGAGCTTAATTCTGCGGCGGGCCGGGTGGATGTGTGGGTAGAAGACCGCCCTGGTGTCAAATGGAGCTGTCCGGAGTGCCAAGATAAGGCAGCTGTATATGATCATAGTGAAGAGCGAGTATGGCGGCATCTCAATACATGTCAGTTTGGGACCTACATTCATTGTCGCCTGCCCCGAGTCAAATGTCCCAAGCATGGTGTGAGACAAGTGCTCGCTCCCTGGGCGGAGGCTAGTAGTCGATTTACCCTTCTCTTTGAGAATTGGGTTATTGATACCCTGAAGGAGTGCGATATAACGGGATCCAATCGTCTGACGGGAACCAGTTGGTACGAGGCATGGAACATCATGGACAAGGCTGTTGAAAGAGGGCTTAGCAGGAAGCA
>DTYH01000008.1 GCA_012961955.1 Desulfobacterales bacterium
CACTTGAGCTTGTTGCAAATAAAGTGCTTAAAATTTATAATAAATTAATAGGAGGTAGCTAATAGATGACAGTTATCATTGATTATGGCATGGGGAATCTTATGTCCATCTATAGGAAACTAAAACAGATAGATAGTAATGTAATAATTTCATCTTCTGCAGATGATTTAAAAGCAGCAGATAAACTTATTATTCCTGGCGTTGGAAATTTTGGAGCAGGTGTGAAAAACCTCTCCCGTAAAAATTTTGGGTAGCAGAGAGATACTACAAGGTGTCAAGGAAAAGATGTAAGCTGCTATGAAGAGATAGTCAGACCCAAGTCCCTTATTTCAGTTATATCTTCCTCTGGATTTCGACCTTTTGTGGTCAAGTAGTTGCCGGTCATAACTCCATTACAGCCAGCTAAGTATATCAAGGGCTGAAGGCTTCGCAGGTTTTTTGTCCGTCCTCCGCAGACACGAATCTCCTGGTCAGGTAGGATATGCCGATATATGGCAATGGTCTTTATGATCTCCAGTGGTGGCATGGGAACCTGATTATACATCGGAGTACCTTTGATTGGAGTAAGTATATTAATGGCTACGGAATCTACCCTAAGATCCTTTAGGCTGAAAGCCAACTCCAGACGCTGTTCAGGGGTTTCCCCAAGACCCCAAATACCACCGCTACACAACTCAAAACCAAACTCTTGAGCTAACCTGATTGTGGCTATACGCTCCTCATAGCTATGGGTTGTACACACATAATGAAAATAGCCTTGAGCGGTCTCAAGATTGTGATGATACCGAATCAGGCCTGCTGACTTTAAGGACTGGGCAGTATCGGAGGATAATACCCCCAAAGACGCGCAGGGTAGAATCCTTTCCAAGCCAGATATCTTCTCAATCATCGAGCATATCCGTTCTAGGTCTGAGCCAGGAGAAATTCTACGTCCGCTGATAACGATACTGAAGCGTTTCACACCAGCTGCTACGGCTTCCTCAGCAGACCGAATGACCTTTTCTTCACCCAAAAGGGGATAGGTCTGCACTCCTGTCCGGTAGTGGGCGGACTGGGCGCAAAAACGACAATCCTCGGAGCATCGACCAGACTTTGCATTCACAATACTGCACAGTTCAATACTCGAGTTAAAGTATTTCTGTCGAATACGGTCTGCCCCAGCTACGAGATAAAAGATGTGCTCGTGATGAGTTAAAGAGTTAAGCCAGTTGGCTTCATCTATATCAAGATCTTTCTCGTCCAGCACTTTATCAGTAAGCGATTTTATTCTTTCGATTGCGTCCATTAGATCAAAATATGCTCCCTTAAAAACATAACTGTTCACGGGGTGAAGCCTTTCCTTACACTCCGATGTGTCCAACCTTAGCCTTTCCGCGGAAAAAGTAGAGGTTTCCGTCAATTCTTTTCAAGAAAGGCCTCACCCCGTGAACAGTTGCCTACAAACACTTCCAGTTAATATGTCTGTCCATGATCGATGCCAATTGATGAGGACTTTTGAGTTCTTCTGAGGTTAAGTGTGGCATAACTCCCAGTAAAGGGACATCTAATAGCCGCTGAAGTACATGTGGGTTGCTCTTTTCAGAGATGTCCTGTTCATGTGTCACCCGGTTGAGTATAACCCCAAGCACCTCTATTTCTGCATTTTTCGCTGTCCATATCGTAAGTAGTGTGTGATTTATCGTTCCGAGACCTGCACGGGCTACCACGAGCATCGGAATCCCCAAACGTTTTATTAAATCAATGTAAAGGAGACCTTTACAGAGCGGTACTAACAATCCGCCTGCCCCTTCAACAAGGTTTATGTCATAACGCTCTGAAAGCTTCTGGTATATCTTAATGATATGTTCGGGATCAATAGGAATGCCAGCGAGTTCGGCTGCAACACCAGGAGCGAGTGGAGGTTCAAAGCGATATGGACATATGAGATCGAGCGGTTCGTTAATGCCTGTGATTCTTCTGAGATACTCTGCATCTTGTGGTAAGAGTCCATCCTTTGTGCGGGTACAACCACTCTCTGCCGGCTTCATTACTGAGACCTTAAGACCATTAGCAAGCATGACAGCAGCTAGGCTTGCAGTAATGACTGTCTTTCCAACCCCTGTATCAGTACCAGTAATAAAAATCCCTTTAGTCTTCATCTGTATTTGCTTTAGTTGATTCTTCGTAACAATAGTGTTCCACAATCATTGCAGAGCGGCGCTTCATGTGCCACCGAAATTGCTGACATAAGGGCGTTTATTTTCTATTGCTGTACCTCCCATGGTTAATTCTGAACAGAGCGAAGAATCTCTTGAGACAGTTCGCTTACGATCCGCACGACCCTCTTCACAATCCCTTTGAACTTCACTATAAGCATCTTGGCGTGCCGATCCAGGCAAGGTTCACCCCCGTTAAGTAGGGTTCCCTCAGGGAAATCTGACGGGCCAACACGAAAAATCGCCTTTTTCAAGACCATCAATACATTAAAAGAGCCATATATCTTTTTCGAAAAAACCACCTGTAAGGATACGCATCCTTGCATGTCAGGGTACGAAATTTTTAGATATTATTTAATAATTCTGAAGTAGTATCAAAGTCAAGGGGTAATTCTTCTCTTTGATAAGTAAACCCGGCTTGAGGACGTAGCTCTCTAACCGGGCAAAGGTGCGGAACAGATCCATTTTTTTTGATTTTTGAATTATTTCTATACAATAAGCCAATTAACCGCTTCGATGTATCTAACCGTGTCGGAGGAGATGCAGATTGGCCATTGAACCTATATAAAAGTCAAAAGAGGTTGTGCAAGGTCTCAAAAGCGTTGTACGGAGCGTGAGCAAGGTATTTCAAGGGATTCCTTCACCCCGCTTCGCTCCGTCCAGAACGACGTAGAAGAAGATGTGCTCATGATGATGTCGAAGAAGATTCGTCGAGAATCAAATAGGGTTGCGTAACTGGTCACGGTTGAGGACATTGGAGTCTAAAGAAAATCTTCACCTTGTGACCAGTTTACAGGATTGTGATTTCCGATATGAATAGGAGGTATTTAAAATGGAATCACGAAGGGTGTATAAGGCAATTGCAATGGGTTAAAGGAAAAGGTCAATAGTCATCCTGAAAGATGTGTACTTATTTTCCTTATCATGGTTATACTCGGTTTACCATTCTACCCGGTCTCAAATACGGTAGGTGAGGCAAACCTAGGAGCAAGGATCATCCATTTTGAAAAGGGTAACGCACATGCCATGCATCTCAATTACAAGCCAGAAGTGGACCCCCGCAACGATCCCACAATAACCCCTTCAGACTGTAATAAGCCATCTCTAGGCTGTTTGTGTGTCGTTCAAGTTTTCATTTGGAGGGAGCAAGGGTTACGTACCAGACACCACACTCAATGGAGTCCTCACAACTCGGGTCTCCGTCTCGTAAGCAAAAGCCCACCCAAATTTTGCCAATTTTCTAACCTAACCTGTAGGACTTCAACAAGTTAATCCCCACATAGTCGTCTGCGAGGCCCTAAAAGTGGTATGCACACGGATGTAACAAAACGTGCTGACACTTCTTATCGCACATGCTAATAAAATAAGCATGGACTTAAGGATGACCAAGAGGAAGAACAAAGACGGGTCCGTGGTAACGATTGGCTGTCACGTTTGTGAGCCCCAATCGAAGTGAGAGGTCCGGGACCGATGGCTCACCAAGGTCTACTTACCCACATGCGAAGGGTTAAACCTCAAGGAGAGGTATGAGGCAATGGATCTTCTTTACGAACATGTGGCAACCATGGCTTATTTTTCCGTGCATGAAGACGATGATGACCTGCGTGGGTTCGGCAATTCTAAAGGAGGCGGCTGGAGCCCCCAGGTGGTTGTAGCATTGGGAGTGACCTGAGAGGGAATCCCGGTGCGGTGCCGGGTATTTCCCGGTAATACCACTGGTGTGAAGACTTCTAGAAGAGGTACGAACAAATCTTAGAGGCTGGAATCTGGGCCGGGCGCTGTTTCTTGCAGGCTAGGGGATGAACTCAGCGGATAATCGCCAAGGGCTTGCAAGGGCTTCTGGTAAATACCTGCTCGGCACCCGCATGGCGAGTCTTTCTGAGATTAACCTGTATGTACTTTCAAAGAGAGGAGGGTACACTGTTTTCAAAGAGAACCTCCGAGGAAAGGAGGTGATTATTGAAGCCGACGAACGTCAAAAGCGCTACATCTTGTGTTACAATCCAAAAGAGGCTGGACGTCAGAGAAGGCACCGTGAGCAGGCACCGAAACAGGATGCCGAGCGAGAGAAGCGGAACGTGGCAGGCACTTGCTATCGGTTTGTTCCTTCATTAGCACGTCCTAGATTGCTAATGGGTAGTCTGTTTTTTTTTCACGCAGAATCAGAATATATTATGCAAGGATTCTTCATACAAATGGGTCAAGAGCTTTGCGTGGGAAAATAAACCGGAAAATAAAAACCTGTAAGGAGGTCATCTTTAGCTTTCCGGTAGGGGGTCATTTTTGTTAACAACGAACAATTAACCTCATGAGCTCTTTTTCTACAAGGCTTGGCCGAAACGAAAAATCAAATTCCTCCAGTGTCTTGACAAACGGCACCCTTGCATTGTAGATCTTCGTCCTTAAAGAGCGCTCATTCCTCGCTTTCGACTCTTCTTCTAACAGCAATGAGAGATATTCTTCATAGCCAAGTTTCCTAGCTGATGCCTTCGCCGCAATATCCCGATCACAGCCAAGTATGCCCCTAAGCTTCAGATCCTTTAATTGAGACTCGATGTGTCTTGTCATCTCAGAATCATGATCCACCTCGCTGGCTCGCGGGGGGCAACCAGCTGGGCCGGCATGGACTGACAAAGGCGTCTTTGTGACGTTACCTGAAAGGCCGGCTAAGGGGTCACGGCTTCACGGAGAAAGGTTTTTAAATCCCTGCCGTGTAACAACCTTATGACGGAATTCTTATGATAGGAGACACCATCCGGGCACATTCTTGAATGCATGGTCGATGTCTTCCTTTGCTTACAAGTCACAACATGCGAGGATCTCGGCCAGACGCCAGTAGACATCTGCCCCTGAAGTGTCCCTCGATCCCTTAATAAACTCCTCGCTTATATCTCCAGATCTGACCCTAAACCGCTCCACTACTGCAGAACGACCCTTTTTCCTCTCACCCCTCCAAGCCTTGTTAAGCTCTTCATCTTCCGGATGAGCAGGGCTTAGTCCCTTGGGTTTGGGATGAACCCAATAATGACAAACCACGTTGTGCTTCAAATCATAATCCTGATAATTCGCCCAAATATAGATTCAACCATTACCTCCTTAAGGCAAAACCTCATAGGGGTTCAGGACAATAATTCCCTTCCCACGATATATAACCATCATGGCTGACCTTGCGGATATCAAACTTAAACGACACCTGCGGCTCTAGTTCAGGTAAAGGCCTTAAGTAGTCCTTCTCCCTTTCAAAACGCTCATGAGGACTCTTTAAAAGGCCGCTGCGCGCCCTGGCATTACACTTATCAGTAAACTGTGAAAGAAGCCTGTCAAGTCCTTCGAAGCTCTCTACTTCCAAACCCCTTAGAAGATCCCCCTTGAGATAGTAAAAAGGCCTTTCTACCTCATCCCTGGTTCTGGCCCGGTAGTACCTACACGGGCTTGGCTCAATATTCTAGAGCCCGCAACATCTCAAAAAAAATCGTCATAGCGGACTACTCCGTCGCTGCGGTGGGTAATTACCATCTCGTTGGATTGTCTTTCACAAGCTCTCTGGTAACCCCTCCAAACTACCTAATGGCCTCTACCAGGGCCCGGATAATCTCTGAGGCTGCAGCTGAAAGATAACTTCATGGGGATATATCTTTATCCTCGTCCCATCAACAGGCAAAAACCACTCCTTCCAGTCATCTTGCATCTGCTCACCTCGACCGCCCTCCAATCAGGCGGTAGCCTTCTTGGGATATCTCCTGCCCCTCCTTCACCTTTGATATGTACTTGTGAACCGTTGAAGGCGATCCCCTGGGTCCTGAGTTTAAAAGCTCATCATGGATCCAGGTGCCTATATAACCTCTTGAGAACACTCCCATAACTTCTGAGTCAAAGCTGCCAAGAATCCTCTCATACTCCCGCTTCTTGGATATGGGCGCACCCGTACTCCTCGTGTATTTGCATAGTGTGTTCCTGGATGACTTCACGCATCTCATGATCTCTTTTATCGCCCTGCCCTGGCCTTGTAAAAGCTTCATTCATTCCCATTCATACATGGTTATCACGACATCCCTTCTCTCCTCCTTTCTCCTTTCTCCTTTCTGGAGAAGATTATGTTCTCTCGTAAAAAAAGGTGGGTCAACCCTGTTTTACGATCTACACCAGTATAAGATTCCTCGTCACGACCAAGCAAGAACAGGTTTGACCGGGTGAAACTTGACGTGTGGATGCGAAACCCCAAGATATTTATCATGTCCTGCCCCATGTCTCGTAGTGGCTGTACAAACTCCTTTACACCCGTCAGACTCTAAGGTATCATCTCCCGGCCTTTAGAATAACTTAGCCCCGCATATTCGGTATTTCCGAGAATCGCTGTCTTCAAACTGGGGTATGTCTAACCATTTGGTTATTGCACGTATTTGCCATATCAGTACACCAAAAGAAAGATGGGCGTGGGTACGTCTCGTGTAGAGAGGAGACAGGAAGACAGCGAACCAGGACGTTTGGCCGCGGCCTTAGAGCAAAAAGCGAGGCTGAAGCCTTTGACCTCCAGATCAAGGTTAAAAAAAGAAGATAGGAGAACGAATACCCTCCCCCATCGGGTGTCTACCTTGACGATCTTGCCCAAGCCTACTTCAGAGACCTGAAAGCAAACAATAAGTCGCAACGGTTTCTGAAAGAGCTTGCCACTCTTCTGAATAATCACCTTCTTCCCTCACTGCGTACCAAGCCGGTTGATGAGCTTACGCATGAGGACGACATGCTAAGAATTGCAGAGTATTACCGGGATCATTCCCTGGCGACCAGGAACAGGCACTTCAACTACCTGAACAGCATCTTCAACTGTGGTGTTCGTCGCGGGTTTACAAAGAATAATCCGCTGAGACAGCGGAAGAAGACAAAGGAACCGAAGCGGAAGGTTTTCCTGGCGGTCAAAGTTCTTCGTAAGATATATAACCATGTTGTTCCACATCTCAACGGATCAATTGAAGTGGGATCGATTTTGGGCGGACGCCCTGTTCCATCCGAACTGCTGACTATCAAGCGGGATCAGGTTGATTTTGAGAATTGCGTGGTATGGGTCTATGCTTCCGAGAGTAACGGCTGGAGGGGCACCCCCATTTCAGAGGAATTCAGGGATCGGTTGCTGTTAATGAAAAAACATGCAACCACTGAATACGGTAGGGAAATTCAGAAGGGTATCCAGGACGGCATGCAGGAAAGCCGGGATAGTATACCCGTCCAGGATGTATAAGATCCGGCATCTGCTTGCGCCAGCTCTCCTTGAAGGCGGAGCCGATCTTGCGGCGGTGAGCAACCTTCTTGGACATTCGAGCACCCAGATGACGGTTGACGTGTATTACGAATTGCCGAGCAGCGAAAACCGGAGAGGAATTAATATGCTTCCTTCATTGGTTGATGAAAGAAAAAGAGGGAGGAAGGTCGTCCCTTCCAAGACCAAAATGTTATCCAAGGATATTGTCCGGTGATTTTTCCTTCTTTTTCCCTTCCGGCTATCCTGGTGAAATTTCTTGGGTTTGCTGGTCGGGGCGAGAGGATTTGAACCTCCGACCCCCTGAACCCCATTCAGGTGCGCTCCCAGACTGCGCCACG
>DTYH01000009.1 GCA_012961955.1 Desulfobacterales bacterium
AAGCCAATCTCTTCTCCGTATTTAAGCTGAATGCTCCAATCTATCTTTGGATATACAGCCATGAACTTATCCTCTCCAGGACCACGCCTTGGACTGATACAGCAATTTCTTAGGCTCTCCTCCTGATTTACCAGATCGACAGAGGCCTGGTCGATGGCCACTGGATCGTCCGAGGCGACGATACCTATATCACACACAATTGGCGCGTCGTTGTGCCCATAACAATCGCATGCAGGTGAAACCTGAGTGATAAAGTTCATAAAACAGCATCGACCCTCCTTTCCATCCAGTACCCCTTTGGCGTATTCTACCATCTTCTCCATAAAGACAGGAACAGCCTCGTTCCACTCCACCTGGATGGCTCCGTTGGGGCAGATGATTATACATTCTCCGCACCCTATACATTTCTTGGGATCGATCTCGGCTTTCTCACCGTTTAAGGAGATCGCCTTCTGGGAGCAGTGTTCTACACACTCTCCACACCCCTCACATCTTTTTTGGACCACCTTCGGACCTACCGTTGAATGCTGTGCGAGCTTTCCGCGCCGGGAGGCGCACCCCATGCCCAGATTCTTGATTGTCCCCCCAAAACCAGCAAGTTCATGCCCTTTGAAATGAGCCACACTCACCAAACTGTCCGCTTCTGCGATTTCCGAACCAATATAGACCTTTTTAAAATGTTTCTGATTAACGGTAACTGCGATTTCGCTGTGGCCTCTAAGGCCATCCGCAATAATAATCGGGGCGTCGACCACAGCATAGGCAAATCCGTTTCGAATTGCAGTACATAAATGGTGGGGGGCATCACTCCTTGTTCCTGCGTATAAAGTATTGGCATCCACCAGAAAGGGAATACCTCCTTTTTCCTTGATTGAACCTACGATACTGCGAACATAGACTGGTCGAATAAATGCAGTGTTTCCCATCTCTCCAAAATGAAGCTTGATTGCCACGAGTGCCCGTTTATTAATCTTTTCGTTAATATTTACCGCTTCAAGCAACCTTTTTATCTTGGTAGGAATATTCTCTTTTGGTGTAGCTCGAAAGTCCGCAAAATACACCTTGCCACTCATGCCTTACCCCCTTCCTATCCACGATTATTCGTGACCATTCACCTCTATTTCTCCAACTGTTCACAGGGTGAAGCTTTTCTTGAAACGACTTGGCGCAAACCTTTAATTTTTCCGTCCTCGCTCTAAACTCACTGGAAAAACAAAGGTTGGACGCATCGCAGGGCAAAGAAAGGGCTTCACCCCATAAACAGTTACCCATTTTTACCTGTTTTTACTTGAATATCTCCCCTGTACCTTTATACCATAGCACAAGATCCAGGTGGTCCACAGGTATCTTGACCTCTTTTGAAAATTCCTTCATGCCCTTTTCCGTTTCAAGATACGTCTTCCTGGACAGAGAATCTGGAATTCTAACTATTACCCCTAAGAATTTCAAGCCTTTCAATATATGTCTATCGAGGATTGCAAGGTCTTTTCCTAGTCCAATGTTTCGAAGGAAATGACTCGCCTCTTTGTAACCAATACCCCTTATATTCTGCACCAACCACTCTCGTGCATCAAACACATTACTAAATTGATTGATTTTCAATCTTATATCTAGCTTCCCCCCTACGAGAAACTGGTTCCTTGCTTCGAGAATATATTCTGCCTTTTTGTTTCTAAAGCGCACTCCAGATAATTCCCTTGCAATCCAATTCTTATCCCCTTTTAAAAGGAAATCCTTACTGATGAGGTTTTCCACGGCCTCCCAGCATCTTCTTGCTCTGGATTGCGGAGTTAATATGCAAAACACAAGTTCAGCAAATACATCTGTTTCTTTCCCCTTTTTCCAGGTTTGTTCAAACTCTTCCAGCCTCGATTCGATTTCTTCTTGTATAGAATGATGAATCTCCTTTATCTCTTTAACATATTTCTCTGTTTCAGAACCATTCCACGTCATATTAGCATCCCCTAGCTCTCCGACCTGGAGGCTCTTCAGACCGGAGCCCGTAGGGATCACGCCGGGCCGGCAATGTACTCCAATTGCATTAGCCATGATTACTGTAGCAAACGTCATTGCGTACCTCGAAAGGAATGATAGAGACACTGGAAGGTGATAGGCCCACGTGCCTCGCCTGAGTGGGGGCGATGACAGGCAGACACAACGTAATGGTTTGGTCTACTATCCAAAAAATAGATCGATGCTTCACTTGTATAAGACTATGGATCTTAGTAGTTCAAAAGACTAAAGCTTCCGAGAAGTGAGAGCATCGACAAATTTGGTTGCTGTTCCAAACGGTATTTGTGCCTCACATATTAAACCATCTCTGATCTGCAAGAACCACTGAAGCTTCGATCTGGCGTTGTGAAACTGACCAGTACTTCTCAAGGAGCCGACCCTTTTCTTCTGTCGAGACTAATCTGAAGCCATGCTTTTCGTAAAAACGGATTGCCCAGACGGCATCTGCCCAGGTGCCGATTAGGACGGGACGAGTCGTCATCGTTCGAAGATGAGATAGCAATCTTCGCCCGATGCCTTGATTCTGTCTGGCGGTACGGACATAAGCATGTCTTATTAGCGTAACATCTTGCACCTGCTGAATCCCCATAACTCCAATCAATTCCCCGTTATCTTCGTACCCCCAAAATGCTACACCATCATTTATTTCATCAAGTAATTCCCGTTTCGACATGTATGGCTCTTTCCAACAGTCCGCAGGGATAACACCTTTATAAGCAGAAGCAGCGTCATTTATAATTGAATAAATAGTCTCAAATTCGTTGTTGTCACATCGACGAATCATCTTATTCCTCTCTGACGGGATTTCAATATGTCAATCTGTAAGAACAGACATAATATAGAACAATACTTATATTATATCAAGGATTAATACGGTATGTATCCTAACCTGAATTGAGCGTTTCAAATTTTAGGAAAAATGTTTCTTGTTAATGAGAGGCATCATCTGCCAATACTGAATCGACACGGGATACAGGTTGATAAAATACCTTCGTTTAAGACTGGTCTCCATGCGTTCGTCAAATTGATGTCTTCTGGCTCCGTGCTTGCGCACGGGGCTTTTCTAACAGGGTAAAACCTACATGATTATGAGAGATTGACTCGTGGCAACCATTGAGTTATATTCATAATAAAAGGGTATTATAGAAACATTTATGTGCCTATGAGCGATCATCAAAACCTCTCTTTGGTAACATATTAGCTTTGTGCGATTGAACGCGGCCTTGAGGACATAAGTTACAAACGTCGCTTCCGTTCCTTTCTGATTCGGAGAAACCTGAGATAGTAGTATTGATGGCTCCGTAAACTCCGTTCGAACTTCATACGGCATTAAGCCCTCACGCGTAAGACCCTCGTCCTCTCAGGGGGTGTGTAAAGATGAAGTATAATATATCTATTTTGATCCCCTCCTTCCCTAGGGGTCTTTTCCGACGAGGTTTAGGACACCATCGTCGTTAATGAGTTGACAAAATCGCACGAGGTGAGCAAACAATGGGTGAACTCGACTTATCAGAAAAAAAGAGGAAAAGAAATGATGAGCTATATTCATAACCTCTGACAAGGCGAACCCTCTGGTTAACCGGTGTAAGTCAGAAAATGAACGTATTGAAATTCTTTAAAGATCATGAACTAGGAATCGTAAACGAGGCGGTAGCCATAGCCGAAGAATTGATTTATGATGCCTATAAGCTGTCTTTTGGCCAATGGAAACAGTATCGATATGATATAAAAACATTAAAGGATCTTGGGCCAAAGGAAATCGTATCAGGACCGTTTGCTCAGATAGTCCGATATCTCGGTTGTAGATCACAGACTTTTCTCAGTTCTTCTATGTATGACTTTTACGTCATATGTCTTCAGGATCATAATATCCTGACAGCTATTGAAAACTCTAAACATATTCAACTTTTTCCTTTTGTTTTGTATATCGTGGTTCACGAATTAATCCACATCGTGCGCTTCACAAGGTTTCTACAAAACTTTCATGCTACTCCTGAAGAAAAACTGATTGAGGAAACCAGGGTTCATGGAAAGACCTACGACATCCTAAAGTCGGTAAAAACCCCTGGAATGAATGATGTCTTAAACTTCTATAAGGCTTGGCACACTTCTATCGATTCCCACCTATGGACAACGGCCTAGTAGTTAGTAAGATGGACCCAATTCCCAAGACCATTTTTGATTGAGTTTAAGGTGTAATGAGACAGTCCGTTTACATCCCATG
>DTYH01000010.1 GCA_012961955.1 Desulfobacterales bacterium
ATTTTAAGCACCACGGTACATGGTTTGATGAGAAGAGCTTCTGGCTGCTCGGTATGGAGGGGTACAGGGTATATGAGGGGCTAAAGGCTGAGAATAGCTCTTTAAAATCGCGGGGATTTTCTGAAGGAGGGTACTACATCCTTAGATCTGAAGAGACGGTTCTGGTGTTCGATTGCGGGAAACTCGGGTACGCAAATCATGCGGGACATGGACACGCTGACGCTCTCAGTGTGATCCTGAGTATTTGTGGCAAGCCCGTGTTCGTTGATCCGGGTATGCCATGTTATGGCGAGAACCCAAGATTGCGTGACGCATTTCGAGGTACCTCAGCACATAACACGATCGTAGTTGATAGACGAAATCAATCCGAGATAGCAGACACCTTTCTTTGGTTAAGAAAGGCGAATGCGAGGTGTGAGCGTTGGACTACAGATAGAATGTTCGACTCGGTGGTGGGCATGCATGATGGATATGCAGGGCTGGGGATCGTGCATCAACGGCAGGTCACGTTCGTGAGGCCGGACATATGGTTGATTATTGATACCCTGAAGGGAACAGGAACGCATGAACTAGAACAATATTGGCACCTTGCGCCAGGTGTGGAAGTGAGTAATGTGTACGATGGATTTGCGAGAATCAGCATAGGGGAAATCGCTTTGGATTTAATGCTAACCGGTCCAACAAACTTCTCCCTTGGGATCGTTCCTGAAGCTACAAATAGTGCAAATGGGTGGATGTCGCCGAATTATGGCGAGCTGTGTAAGGCTCCTGTACTGTGTTATCGTGGCGTTGTTAAGCTTCCGTGCATCTTAACGGTTTTGATCAAAAGAGGACGGATAGGTACAGAATCGGAAAACAGGTCGAAGACAGGGACACAAGTAGTGAAAAGATTGTGAAAGGTAGAGATTAAGTGACAAACCCAGGGAAAAGTATTCGAGTGGTCGAGGGTACCATCTACCTCTGGGCTGCGAAGGGATTCTACCTTTTGAGCGGTTACATAATTCATGTATTCCTGGGAAGATTCTTGGGACTGGGGGACTACGGCGTATTTGGCACCATATTGGCCACGGCAAGTATTTTCGATTTGGTGGTAAACACGGGGGTCCCACAAGCAGTCTCCCGGTACCTTGGAATTCGCGAGTCTGACGTGCGCGCTGTGTTCAAGACTGGCTTGAGGTGCCAGTTGACTATTTGCACTGTGTTGAGCCTCGCTTTCTTGGTTTGTGCGAAACTCCTTGCAGGCTGGGTACTTAACGATCATTCGTTAACCCCTTATTTTCGACTTCTGGCCATATCATTCATCCCTGTTGGGTTGCTCCGACTTTATACCAGCGCGCTACTCGGAGTTCATGAATACTTTAAGGCATCTGTTCTTTATTCCGTAGAGTCGTTCTTCCGGTTATGTTTAGTGGTTATTTTAGTTCTGATGGGCTGGCGAGTATTTGGGGCCATTTGGGGCTACGTATTAGCTGCGGTTTTGCCCTTGGTATGGGCTCATTGGTCGTATGACTTTAAGGAAACGGAATCCAAGCGTACAATCGGTGCACGAACTTTACTAGCATTTTCACTCCCACTGATCATATTTGCTGGCCTTTCAAGTCTCTTTCTAAACGTGGGTACGCTTATGGTCAAAGGGTTGCTAAGAGCAGACAGAGCAGTTGGGTTGTACGTCGCGGCATCTGTGTTGGCAAATGCTCCCTATCATCTATTTGGTTCTATTCGCGGTGTGCTTATGCCCGCGTTGTCCTATGCAGATGGAGGCGAAAGTGTCGAACTGATTAAGAAGTACATCGGGAAGGGACTGCGAGTGATGGTCTTTTTTTAGTACCGGTCATAGTATTCCTTAGTCTAAACGCTGAGAGGATTATCTCGGCCTTTTACGGGAACGCGTTTTCGGGCGCAGGGATGGCACTCAAAATATTAGTGGTGGGAATAGGCAGTTTGGCCTTGGGTTCTACTTTTTGTGTTTTGTTTGATGCTAAGGGACACCCATGGGTCAGTGTAGGCTTTCTGGGCATTAGCTTGGCGGTTAGTATCACTGGGAATTTTATACTGATCCCTCGGGCTGGAATCCTCGGAGCGGCAACAGCGACCTTGATGGCAGGCACAATGCTGTGTTGTCTTAGCGGTGGGTACGTCTTTTTGAGGTACGGTTCCTGCCTTCCGTATCTGTCGTTAGGCCGCGTTGTGCTGGCAGGCATCCTTGCTTATGGAGGGGGCTATTACGCCATGAATCAATCCTTAGGGCTGTTCTGGAGTAACCTATTGGTGGGTTCGATTTATGTCTGTGCGTTGTTCATGTTAGGAGAGCTAAAACAAGACAAACCAACGATGCGCAGGCTTCTATCACCTCTTCTGAGATACATAGATAGCGAAAATTCTGGGGAGTGATCTCTGAAATTTTTTCACTGGGTGGAGCGCTTTTCTGATGGCTTTCTTCATGGGGCCTCATGGATCGTTTTTAGAAGTTGCGGAGAACTGCAATAGATGAATACAAATTCCGGCAAGCACAGAGAACTTATGGATAGTCTATATTCCGGGCTTAGATTTCCGGAAGCAGCAGATTTGTGGACATCTTTTTTTGCCGAAACAAAAGACCAAATTCAGTATTCTAACTGGAGGCATCTCAATGCTAAAAGGCAAGAAATTGAAAACAGGGTTTGGAAAAAGTTAATACATCCTAAGGCAAAGGTATTAGAGATAGGTTGCGGGAAGGGATTCTTCCTGAAGAGATTACACGACAACTTTGGTTCTTCCATTGAATATTATGGACTTGACATATCTCCTATAGCTATTCATCATGCCCAAAACTATTTTAACTATCCTAAATATATGGTTTCCTCAGGAGAAAAGTTGCCCTTGGAGAGCAGTATTTTCGACTATATTCAAATCATTTCTACCTTAGAACACGTTATCCATCCCAGTTTAGTTATAAAAGAAGCATATAGAGTCCTGAAGAGTAGAGGATATCTTTATATTGTTATTCATAAAACGAGTCTCGATCCACTCCTTGTTTCATCAGCATGCTCATTGGCTGAAATGTTTTTAAAAAAGCTTTTTAACAAAGATAAACAATATAGTACCAGTAAATATTCTTTACCTCTTCCCTTAGTAAGAGATGAGACGCTTAAAGCGATCAAGGAAGTTAATTTTAAAATGATAGAAAGAAATGATCTAGTTTCACATATTAATGTGGGTTTCTATCGAAAAAGGCATGTACCGATCTCATTCTTACTTGGAATAGCCGAACTAACGAATGCTTTGCCTCTTTCTATCTTCAAAAACTTAGAATATAGAATATACCGAAAATGAGTAAGATCAGGATCGTTTTAACGGTGGATTATGAAATCTTTGGAAATGGCACCGGTGATGTGAGGTGGTGTCTTATAGAGCCTACAAAGAAGATATTGGAAATAGGAGATAAATACAATATTCCTATAACATGGATGGCAGAATTATGCGAGTACTGGGCCTTTAAAAAGGAGGAACGAAAGGGAAGTTTACCCTCAGGATATACGCCGGCCAGATGGATTGAGGAGCAATTGATCAGATGTATCGAAACGGGACATGATGTTCAACTTCATATTCATCCCCAGTGGATAAATTATGCTTACCTTTCAACGGAGAAAAAATGGAAAGTAGATCTCAATTATTGGAAGGTATCTTCATTATCTTACGAGGAGATCTACAGAATACTAAGAGAGGGCAAACAGGAACTCGAACGTTTACTGAAGCCGTTTAAACCGGATTATGAATGTTTTGTCTTTAGAGCCGGCGCATGTTGTATTCAACCTGAAAAACATATTCTGAAAGCTTTAATGGACGCAGGCTTGAAGGTAGATACAACCGTTTCTCCGAATCTTTGCTTTGAGGATAAATTAACATATTGCGATTTTAGAGGCATCCCTCAACAGCCCTTCTGGTTTGTCAGGGAAAGCCTAAAAGAAGAGGCAGCCATAGGAATTTTAGAAATACCAATTTGTACAAAGCGGTATTCGTTTTATGATAAAGTCTATCGCGAATTGTCTAGGAAAATTAAGCATGCCGAAGATAGCCCCGAAAACTGTAATGGCTATGTTGAGATGGCCCCAAAGCGTTTTTCTAAGAAATTTTTACCTGAATATTATAGGCTTGACATTTGTGAAATGAGCGATAGGGAAATGATGGTGATACTCAAAGATGCTGAGGCAAGATTCGGAGACTATGATCTGATTCCAGTTGTCGCGACAGGTCATTCTAAGCTCTTCAATAATTCTAATAACCTTGAGTCTTTCATCAAGAAAGCCTTAGATAAAGGCTAAGAATTCGTGACTCTTAGAAATATAATTAGCGAGATTCTTTAGAGATTTGAAGGTACTAGGGAAATGAGGGGTAAGTCTCTTTTCACTCTGCTTGCAAGGATGATCGCATTTCGGCTGGCGCGAGCGGGATGGATGGGCCCTCCACGTCCGATTACCCTCACGTTCTCTGTCACCAATCTCTGTCAGTCTCGGTGCAAAACCTGCCAAATATGGCGGTTGTATTGGGAACATCCCGAGCGACGCAATGAGGAGCTTACGCTGGATGAGATTGAAAAGATTTTCCGAAGTCTGGGAA
>DTYH01000011.1 GCA_012961955.1 Desulfobacterales bacterium
GGGTCGAATATAGATTCATGATTTTTTAGTGCACATAGTTTTGCAATAGAACTGTGGATTATATAAAGTTTATTAAATGTGACATTGTCAAATTAGGATTCATACCACACAGAACGGAAAAAGATATGCCAAAGATATAGAGCCACTTGACCGTGGTCAGCAGTTCATAAATCCCTACAACTTTATCAGGCCAGACGATGTGGTGAAGAAGGATTCACGAATATCCCATCATCAATTTATCGATCCTAATGGCGAAAAGGAGCACCATTCAGGTCAGATTATCTGCAATCTTCAGATTGAAACACCGATTTTTATTCCTGACCCTGAAGAAACCTACTATAATATCAAAATAGATACGGATTCTTTGCCTAAAAACTGGATATGGGAAAATGATTCGATAGAGGTGCTTTTTAAAGAGACAGGGGACGGCTCTGTAAAAGTGATTTGTGAATGGACGGAAAGAGATTTAGAACAATCTGAACCAATTACTCTCAAGGACTTAGACCAAATAAGAGCAGGGGAACGAGAAGGGTATGGGATCTTACACAAAGGAATAGGAGAACAAAAACACTATCTTGAAACGAAATTGCCACTCAAGAATGGTCACAAGGTGATGAAGTTCTTCAGACTTCGCGATGAACCAGCTATCCCTCCTACTTCTCTGAAAGGGATGATTCGTTCGGTGGTTGAAGCTGCGTCAAATTCATGCTTTTCTGTGCTTCAAGGCGAAAAACTGGGTATCAGAAGGCGACCGGAGTGGTATGATGCCCCTGATACACTCCTTGCTGGAAAGATTTTGGAAATTCCTTCCATGTCCGGTACAAAAGGGAAAGTAAAGAAGATGGCTGCATACAAAATATCACATAGGGACAAAGACTTCGAGCAATATAAGAATAAAGAAGATTTTAATGGTAAAGAGATATCTATCAAAATTGTGGACAGACAGGTTCAAGCACCTGATGATCCGCAAGCATCGAATACAAAGATTGGTTATCTCAAGACCAGCTCTGAAGGTATCGGCAGGGGTAGTAAGGACTATGAACGCGTCTTTCTCGATCCTGATGAATTGACAGATGAGGAATTGCCTAAAGGTTTCAAGCGAGAGCCAAAAGTATTCGATCTGCCCTACGAAATTCAGGCAGACTACGGTGTTGCTAACAAGAACAACAAGTTTGAACATACAAAGTATCTAAATGTTGGGGATGTCGTCTGGTTCCGGACTACTGACGAGAACGAAGTGAAAGAAATAGGATTTACTCAAATTTACCGGTTGCCGTTCAGGAAAGCTGTCAGAGACCGGCTTTACAAAGACCTACACCCTTGTTCAGACGTAAACCATTTGTGTCCTGCATGCAGTATTTTCGGAAGAGTTGTAGAGAAACCATCAGCAGACGATGGACAAAGTTCTGTTGCACGCAAAGTGAGCTTTAGTATCGGGGAATCCACATCAGAGAACACCTACCACCAGGATGATGTGCGATTGAAGATTCTATCCTCACCAAAACCAACCTTCTACAACTTTTACGTGATAAGCCCTGATAACCCAGCTCAAGTGAGAGATTATGATGGACAGCTTGTTATCGATGAAAAGGGTAACGTAGATGAGAACAATATTTCTCCTGTTGTTCTCCGTGGTCGCAAGTTCTACTGGCATTATCCCGATGCTCGTAATAAACGTGAAATCTACACGAGGGAAGACGGGACTCAAGATAGTCAAAACAGCACGGTAGAGCTTTTCACCCAAGGAACCTTCACTTTCACCGTCGATTTCCATAATTTGACGGATTATGAACTTGGTTTGCTACTTTACTCGTTGGAGTTGGAAGGAGAAGACTCTGATCTACGTCACAAATTTGGTATGGGTAAACCGCTGGGATTAGGCTCCGTGAAGGTAACTATTGATAAAATGTTGCTTATTAACCGAAAAGAACGCTATCGCTCGATTTTGAGTGATGGCATTCGAAACGAACAAGAATATAAAGACAAATTTATCCTAAAAGGATTCAAGAAAGTGCAAGCAGGAGAACAGACAGACGATAGAAAAGCTATCGAACAAGCTTTTGACAATCTTCCATATATTCAGGATCTAAAAGTAATGCTTGCTTTCAAGAACTTCCACGGGCTTGAAATCAAGTACCCTCGTGCACGCAGTAAAAGAGACGGAAAGCCGTATGGCTATGAATGGTTCCAACAGAATAAAAAAAAACTCTTCCAACTGCCCAGGAGGTAAATTCAAACGACCAGCGCAAGGTTCTGGACGGCTGGTCATAGATGGAGAGAATCTAAGGAATGAAGGAAAATAACTTCAAACGCACCATTTTTGTTCCAGTAGGGACCTCACTCATAGGAAAGGCAGAAGACCCCAGATGCAGAATCTACAGCGAGTGGAGTGGTAATCTAATAGAAGACATCCATGGGTTCCGAGAGGATATAAAAAAGGTTTCTACTAATGACGACCAAGATTTAGAGCTTGTAAGAGAGATTTCGTGGAAAACGTGGAAGGCTTGTTTCGGGAATGAGCATGCCATAAACTTTTTCGATGAGTACACCAAGGTGAATCCTGTCGATGAAATCGCTAAACGGAAAAAAAGGGAGCTCAAATATGAACCAGACAGGCTCACCGCCGAGTTGGCAAGCCTGTACCTCTTCTACGAGGAAGAGATGACACACAAGAATGATACTGAGGCTATGTCTACTGATCTTAAAGACGAAATCATCCTTCTTGCTTCCGATACGGATCAAGGACTTTATTGCGCTTGCTTTTTGGCGGAATACCTCATGCAGACGGAGCCGTATAAGGACATGATTGGCGAGGTCCATGTGGAACGCATCATCGGACTTGTCGGCGATGACAGTGATACATTTGGAAGGCAGGGTCTCGATAACATCATCCGTCAAACAACAGAGCTTATTAAAGAACGGCAGGGCAAAAGGCCACTTTATCTTAATGTGACCGGCGGATACAAGGGGGTCCTTCCATATCTAGTGCTTTTGGGATTGGCATTTGGCAGGATGGATGTATTCTACCTTTTCGAAGACTCAGACAAAATTGTCTGGCTACCCAAGCTGCCAGTAGGTTTTAATCTTTTCACTTGGCGGAATTATAGAGCGTTTATACGCAGCATTCCACATATTGAAGGACTTAAAGAAGACGATTTAGAAACTCTAATTCCAGATACTCTGAGGACGCTCTTAGAACGTAAAAGGATGAACAACAAGTTTCCCCTTAATGTATTAGGGAAAGAGCTACACGACCAATATGAAGGAGAACGTGGAAAGGAGATTTCTGAATATGGTCGTGGATACCTGCTAGCCGACAAAATCAATAATCCACAAAAACAGAAAGCATTACAGGACTGTATTAACCGCTGGCAGTACCTGTGGCTGGGTGACATGATTCCGGAAACGGTTGAACATGCCAGAGGTCATACACAGCGCGTATTAGAACTTGCAGCGCAGATACTTTATCCGATTTTAAGCGAAGATGAAAATTTCTTTGGAGATAACCCAGATCAGACAGACAATAATCTCATCGCACTTATAAGCGCCATCTGGCTTCATGACCTTGGGCATTCTGGAGATTATATAAAGTGGGAGAATGATAATAATGAGAACTCCATAGAGTACAAAATAAAGGGCTTTCCATCGCTTATCCGAGAACTCCACCATTTTCTCAGTTGGTACCGTATAGACAAAGATAAAAATAAGCTATTTGAGTTCCGAGACAAAAATGATGAATGGGTTAGGGATACTACGATTTTCAGCAAAGATTTAATCGAAAGTATCCGCCTGATTTGTCTCTATCACCGTGGTGGGATGCCAGTTTTACATAATGAAGAAAAGGAAAGCTAGGTAGGCCTAGGAGTAAAGGAATCGTTAGAAGAGCTACGAAGGGATCACGTTAATATTCCTCTATTGGGTGCTTTGCTCAGGATTGCAGATGGTGGCGATGTTCAGGAGGAAAGGACAATAAGCCCAAATTACAGAGCCATGCGGTCCATACAGAATGATAGAGAGCTAGAGACGTTAGAAAAGGAAGAAAGAAAATAC
>DTYH01000012.1 GCA_012961955.1 Desulfobacterales bacterium
ATAGATCTACCCACGGAAGACTGTGAAGGACCAAAAATCTTTTTGTATTCCCGAAGGATCTGATTGCTAGCTCCCCTAAGATTAGCACCCTAGATAAACAGATAATTCTCGGCTACTACTTAGATGGTTGGAAATATTGGAACTAAACCGCGATCCTCCGCTTCGCCAAGGCCTGTCTATCTTAAGAAAACGTCTTGACGACTACTCAAAGGGATTTTTGTTTCAAAACAACGGCGCACACAGTCTCCACACTACCTTATGTCAAGAGTGTGAAGCTGGCTTCTGTTGAATGCTCGCATTATGAAACCTTCGCATAGCCACTTTGAACAACCGTTATCAGCTTTTTGGGGCACTCATCCGGGCGAAGTTCAACCCGTTAAACACGGCTCCCTTCGGGAGATTTGACGGGGTAAACGGCCTCCGGCAGTGGACAAATCCTGAACTGTTTGAGCCTGTCAGGCCGAGTCATCAGGATTTAGTGAGCGACTCCGCGGATGGGTCAAAAAGCTCATAGCAACAGGCGAAAAGGGGGGGGTATACAAAGGTCTCACAATGATAATGCCTTTTGATACGCTTCATCGATCCTCGCTTCTACGTAAGAAAGTGCCGCCTCATCCGCTTCGTATAGATCAAAACAATACCCATCTTCTCCTAATAGGCCACCTGGAATAAGATCGCCTTTCTCTTCTGGGTCTTCTATCATATCCCCATAAAAGCAAACAGATAACCATCTGTTTTCAGGATCATCATCTACCACGTCGATCATAACAAAGAGAGGCCTTTCCCTAAAATTTGGATTATCGACTGTGGCCCTGAGGGAATAACTGATTCCAGGCCGTGGTTTAAAGGTAATTAACGTATGATCTTTAGAGATCAATTTCTCCTTTAATCTGACAAAGGCCTTCTTTATACTTTGCGGATCGTCTTTCCACGCCTCAAGTAATTTTGAAATCTCTATTATGTCTTTCATCGCACCCCCACCTTCATTGCAAAGGGTTAATAGATTCCAACTGTTTTCTTACTTTTCTCCCCGAATAAAGCCCGATATAATTTTACAAAGGGGATTAGACCCACTGTGGAAAGATGGGATATAATTCTTGTGTCATCCCATTGCTCCCATACCGCGGTTTGTAACTGGGCAAACTGAGTAGTCATTTTTTGAAGATGATTAAAAAACCTATCTTCGGACATTGATAGTGTCAATAAAAAAATACTTAAATGCCTCTGAGACCTTTTTGTCCCCTGTTTCTCAAGAAAGCACATCGGTGACCGCCCTAGATGTGAATAAACCCAAGGTGTTAGAACGTAACTGTTCACGGGGTAAAGAAAAACTTTACCCCGTGAACAGTTACGTTAGAAAGTATCTTGTTGACAAACTAAATTGCGGTGTTTAAAATGTTAATTGGACTAGACAAAATATTTCGTAGCAATCCGCTTCTTACTAGCTTTGAAAGAATCTTTGAGATATTAGAAATATAGTAAGAATTTAAAGGTTTCGTAAAAAGTTATTTTGCGATCGACATTGAGGAATTTCGGAACAAGATTCAGAATGAGCCTGAGGTTAAATTTTGAACCTGTTTGATGGGGGTCAGGTCGAGTTCTTCAAACCTAGCAAGGCAAATTCCGAATCCCAAAATTGCTCACGGAGAGAGTAAAACTGGAGTCTTCACGAAACCATCAGAATTAGGACTCTTTGAAACAATTCAGCTACTTAGGGGGACGCGGTATAAGCTACAAACACCTATATGTGTACACCCTTTTTAAAGAGCTAAAGTGTTACATAAAATAAATAATGAAAGGAAAGAATAATGTTATGTTAGCAGCAGGAATTGACATAGGATCTCTTACATCCAAAGCTGTTGTGTTAAACAATAAAAATATTGTGGGGCAGGCTATAATCCCCACCGGGCGAGGAGGGGAAGCTGTAGCAGAAAAGGTTATGAATATGGCAGCTGAACGGGCTGGTATTTCTCTCTCTGATATTGAATATATAATTGCTACAGGTTATGGCCGAATTACTGTTTCCTTTAAGAACAAACAGGTGACCGAAATTACCTGTCATGGCAAGGGAGCCCATTTCCTTTTCCCTCAGGCACGTGTCATCATTGATATCGGCGGGCAGGATAGCAAAGTAATCCGGTTAGACGATAGGGGAAATGTTGAAGACTTTGCCATGAATGATAAATGCGCCGCAGGCAGTGGTCGCTTCCTAGAGGTAATGGCTCATGCTCTCGAGGTTGACCTTAAAGAGATGGGAAGACGCTCACTTCTTTCCAAAAACAGAGCTATGATCAGTAACACGTGTACGGTGTTCGCAGAAAGCGAGGTGGTTTCCCGACTTGCCTCAGGTACGCCAATAGATGATATTATTGCTGGGATATGCACTTCTATCGGAGAACGGGTATTCAGCCTAGCGAAGACCAAGATTCGTGGTGAGACCAAGGAAGGTACGGTTGTAATGACCGGAGGAGTGGCCAAGAATATCGGAGTATTGAAGGTGCTGGAAGAAAAGTTCGGCCATCGGGTTATGGTGCCTGAAGAGCCACAGCTGGTAGGGGCCTTTGGTGCTGCTCTGATCGCCCAAGAGAACCTGCAGTCACGACAAATGTGATAGTTCACGTAGTCAGGGATCAGGACGCTTGAGTTGTATTAGTTCAGCTCTATTAACTGATGGTCTGGTAAAAAGTCTTTTGTGAACGATTTTGAGCATTTCGGGAGAAAAGCATCTTGAAGGATTTACCGTTAACAAATTCTAGCTGTTTGAGGGCGCGAGCCCGAGTTTTAGAATTTGAGCTGAATATTTCAAATGCGCCCAAAATGCTCACTTAGTGAACAAAATGGACTTTTTACGAAACCATCATTAACCGTTACTGTAAAGCATCTGGAGAAACGTGCATGAATAAATTTATTCTGGTTGATCTCGAGAAATGTATTGGCTGTAGAACATGCGCTCTGGCTTGTTCTTTTGAACACGAGGATGAGTTCAATCCCTCTCTATCCCGAATTTGTCCTCTCTGGATGAGAGAGGTTGGCCGGTTTGTCACGCTTACCTGTCAGCAGTGTGGAGAACCATTATGTGCTGAGGCGTGTCCTCGAAATGCCATAACTGTGGATAAGAAAACAGGGGCCAAAGTGGTAGAGAGTGAGGTTTGTATAGGATGCCGCACCTGTTTCTTCGCCTGTCCCTTCGGGATTCCTATTATTCACCCGTATAAGGGTTTCATGATCAAGTGCGATTTGTGTGGAGGCACTCCTCAATGCGTGGAGGAATGTCCCCAAGAGGCATTGAGCTTTGTCGAATCTGACGATGCAGCTAAGAAAAAGCGGTTCGAAGTGGCTAGGAAACTGATGACCATTTTAGAAAAGGTCAGTTTATGAAAGGGAATATATAGATGTATGGTTATGCTGGTACTATCTTGGTTGTAGATCTTTCATCGAGAAAGATTGAGAAACTCCCACTTGAAGAAGACCTGGCAAAAAAATATATTGGAGGCCTGGGAATTAATACTAAATTACTCTTTGATCACGTCAAGCAGGGGATCGATCCTTTGGGACCGGAAAACGTACTCATCTTTGGAGCAGGCCCTCTGGTGGGAACCTTTATGCCTACGGCAAGTAAATCTGATGTTTCCGCTAAATCCCCTATAACCGGCCTTTTCGGGACGGCGAGCAGCGGATATCGTTTTGGATGTGAGATGAAGTATGCAGGTTATGATAACATCCTAATTAAGGGGAGGGCAGATCAGCCGGTATATATAGCAATTCAGGACGATTTGGTGGAGATACGTGACGCGACCACTCTCTGGGGCAGGGATGTGTGGGAAGCCATCGATTCTTTGCAAGACGAATGGAAAAGCGAAGAGATTCAGGTTGCCGCCATTGGGCCGAGCGGAGAAAACCTTATCCGCTACTCCAGTATCCAGAACGGAAAATATGACGCCTGGGCCCGTACAGGTATGGGAGCAGTAATGGGTTCCAAGCTGCTAAAAGCAGTAGCTATCAGAGGAAAAGGCGGTATCAAGGTCGCCAAAAAGGAAGATTTCAGGCAGCTTGCCCGAGAGATGAGGCAGAAGATAATAAATTCACCGTTCTTTCAAGCGGTCAGCAAATACGGGTCCATGGCCGCGACCGGACCGTACGGAAAGTTCGGTGCGCTTCCGGCCAAGAATTTTCAAACTGGGGTCATTGAGGACTGGTTTCAGACCCGTGGTTATAAGGTTATCGAAAAATACAGTGATCAAATGATGGCGTGCCCTGCATGCCCTATAGGTTGTGCCCACTGGGCAGTCGTCAAAGAAGGCCCTTATGCTGGTTTAGAATTGAAAGGGATAGAAGTTACACCAGTCTTCGAGATAGGGGCCAAGCTATTTGTTCATGACCTGGATGGAATCCTGAAGTGTGTTGAGATGTTCCATCGGACCGGCATAGATGTTGTTTCAGGATGCGGTACTATCTCTATGTTAATGGAACTATACCAGCGGGGATTGATCAGCGAGGAAAAGATCGGCTTTCCTGTCCACTGGGGTGACGTACATGCCATATGTAATCTAATTAGGATGATTGCAAACCGAGAAGGAATCGGAGATATACTGGCAGAGGGGGCAAAAAGGGCTAACATAGCCTTAACAGGGAATGACGATTATGCGATTACCGTAAAAGGTCTTGAATTGCCCACTTTTGATCCTCGGAGCCGATGGTCTGTTTACACATTTGGCTTCTTAACCAGTACTCGGGGTGGAGACCACCTCCGCACAAGAAATCCAGTGGAAAATCTACGTTTTCCTTCCCTTCCGGACGACTATCGTAAAGAACCATTTGCCTTTCCTGAAGAACTGTACAAAAATATAGACATGCCCGATGACTTGAAGAAGAAGATAATAGATCCTGAAAGAAAGACTACCGATATTGTCCTTATGGAAAAATGGTCAGAGGATTTAATAACCCTCTTTAATTGCATCGGTATATGTACCCGTCCCCCTTCGCTTCAGGCCCTGGGCCCAGCCAGCATTGCTCGAATGTTACAGGTAGGCGTGGGGTGGGATGTCGACAGGGAAGAGGTCCGGCTGGCTGGAGAACGCATCTGGAATCTGCAGCGCCTCTTCAATCTGCGGGAAGGAGAACAACGGAAAGACTCTATTTTTCCCAAGCGCTTCTATGAAGAAAGATTACCCGAGGGCCCCGCCAAAGGGATGGTCATCGATCAAAACAAGGTTGATCAGATGTTAGATGACTATTACGAGGCCAGAGGTTGGGATCGAGTCTCAGGCGTACCCAAGGAAGCCAAGATTATTGAATTGGGATTGCAAAAAGAATGGGCTGATGTAAAGAAGGCTTGCGTCAAATAAAACTAAAACGGCTGGTGCCTAAAAGGATCATGAATCAATCTCTGAGCCTTTTTCTATCAGGGTTTTAACTTCTTCGGTGCGGTCCCGGTGTACAACAAGGGTCTTACGCCCTACCCTGACTACGACTAGGTCTTTCACTCCTACCAGGGCCACTGTCTCATCTTCATTGTCACAAAAAACCAGATTTTCTGAGGAGCTGTGGACCATTAGTCGACCTCGAAAGGAGTTGCCGTCTTCGTCTGAATTCAGAAATCCTTTAAGGGCCAACCAGCCTCCAACATCGCTCCATTCAAAGTCAGCCCGTACCATCCGGACGCAAGATGACTTCTCCATTACCCCGAAGTCAATGGATATCTTGGGTAATGGCGAAAAAGCCCTCTTCAGTGAGATTTCCCAGTCACTCCTCCCATAAGCATTTCCAAGAGGAAACAGTTTCGAGGTGTGTTCAGGTAGAAACCTCTGAACCTCCTCGAGGATCTTTGAGACCGACCATACAAAGATCCCGCTGTTCCAGAAGAATCGGCCCGATTCAACATAAACACGGGCCGTATCAAGGTCTGGCTTCTCCTTGAATCTCCGCAATGTAAAGTGCTCGATACCATCCTCCGTCTTCAGTCTGCTTCCACGCTCCAGGTACCCGTACCCAGTAGCAGGGTACGTGGGAACCACTCCAAAGGTATAAAGTGCATCATCATTCTCTGCTGCTTTTACGGCTGATAGCAGAGTCTTCTGAAAGAGTCTTACAGGACGAATGGTATGATCTGCAGGAAGTACGGCCATAGTGACATTTCCGAAACGTTGACGGCAGATCACCGCACCAAGTGTCACAGCCGCGGCCGTGTCCCTTCGCACAGGCTCGCCAATCAGATTGTAATCAGGTATCTGCGGCAGCTGCTCCCTTACCAGAGGGATATGTCTTCGGTTTGTAAGGATAAAAATATTCTCAACAGGAACAAGATTCGATACACGGTCAAAGGTCTGCTGAAGCAGTGACCTTTTCCCAAACAGCGTCAGGAACTGTTTCGGTTTTGAAGCAGTACTGAGAGGCCAGAAACGAGTACCTGAACCCCCAGCCATAATCATGATTGCCAGTCTGTATTTGTCCTTCATCGGACTATTCAAATATTTGGATACAATATCTCCTATGAAGACAATTTATTGAAAATTGGAGAGGCGAAGTAGATCCCTTCTAAGGCCTCTTAACGGCCATATTCTACGCCTTTCTGATCGGGTAGACCCTTTTATGATGGTCTTTCGAAGGTCCTCGCCTCTTAGAATGAGGCCAACGAGTCCCCCTACTCTCTCAGTATGGCCTAAGGCCTGGGCTCCCACAATGCGGTTATCTTGCAAGACGAGCCAAAACTCTCTCCGAAGCCCTTTTCGGTGGATGACTTGAGCCTCCGTGGGTGAAAGATCGGATGATAGCAGTCCCACGGACGCGCAGGCCTCTCCAAAGAAACTCACACTAGTCAGATTAAGACTTCCTGGGTATCGTTTCGTATCCCCTGCGGCATTTGCACCGGCTACCCGGCCCTGAATTCGGGCGTTATTCCATAGCATGAATAGGCCCTTCCGCCCAGTCACCATGTCCTGGGATTCCACACAGTCTCCACAGGCCCAAACATCCGTGCGGTTTGTCCTCATATGTTCGTCTACCTGAATTCCTCCTGATACGCCAAGCACGAGTTCGCCCTTTTTGGCGAGCTCTAGGTCCGGCCTCATCCCTATCACGAGGATAACCAGGTCTGCCGGGATTGTGCGCTGGTCAGTCCGGACGCCACTTACACGTTCCTCACCCAGTATTTCAAGTACCTTCTCTCTCAGAAATACTTGAATTCCTCTACTTTCTAGGCGCTCTTGCAACGAACTCGCAAGCGGAATATCAAAAAGCCGGGGCAGGATTCGATCCAAGAGTTCAACCAACGAGACCGACCATCCTCTCCGGTGTAAAGCCACTGCCGTCTCGATTCCAATAGGACCGCTCCCCACCACAACAGCAGATTTACCCTGAACGTCTCGCATAATGTCTGCATCGCGGAGAGTCTTCAGGGTAACGACTCCCTCTTTCTCAACCCCAGGCAGAGGGGGAATGAATGGCCTGCTCCCGGTAGCTATAATAAGACGATCGTAGGAAAGTTCTCCCTCGTCATCAAGGCATAGGACATGTCGATCCGGATGCCAATCAACCACCTGCCTAGACATAAGAATCTCAATGCCATCGCGGGTGTAATCATCTGGTGTTCGCAAGAAGACCCGCTCCCTGGGAATCTCACCAGAAACATAATTTGCAAGCACACACGCACTATAAAGTGGATATGGATCTCTTGTAATCATTACAACCCTTGCCTTAGGGTCCGTCTTTCGAGCGGCCAGAGCTGCCTCGTCTCCAGCAATCCCGCTACCGACAACTGCAATCACACGCATCTTTTCCACACCTATCACCGTTCCTCAAAGACTAAGGTAAACCCTGCTAGAATTTCACACCGGGCATTATTAAGCCCCGTCTGAAAAAAGAGGTATATCTATTCTATCCCCGTACCTCCACATGGGGCTTTTCCAACGGGGTAAACATACCTAACTGTTCACTCCTCACACAGCGATAGACAGCTTTTGCACGATAACAGAATATTTACGCCCCAGGACGATGGTCTCGTAAAAAGTCAAGCCTTTCACCTCTATTATGCCCTTTTTACTACACTGCTGCTGCAAGCCTTCTGGCTGTGGTGCGCCACCTGCTAACCTGTACCTGATCGATATCAATATATTGGATAGCACCTGCCTCGCAATACTTTACACACGTAGGGTCTCCATCACAAAGGTCACATCGAAATACCCTTCGTTCATTAATGTCAAATCCAACCCCTCCTAACGGGCAAATAGAAACACATCCTCTGCAACCAACGCAGAGTTCCTCGTCCACGATTACCCGGTCCAGGCTTTTGTCCCGGTGAATGGCATTGACCGGGCATACCATAGCACAAAGAGGCTCCTCACAGTGTTGACATAACATGGGAAGATAGATACCCTCCATATCCCACGTGACGATATGTATCCTCGATCGCGAAGGATCGCTGGCCCCTTCCTTTTTCACAGAGCAGACTATCTCGCAAATGCGACACCCTGTACAAAGCTCGTGATCCACCACCATGATTCTGGCCATGATCTCTCCTAAAGCATATGACTCGGTTCCTGATCCAATCCCAACCTCTTTAATGTCTCAGGTTTTGGTCTCCCCTCCACGTCCCATCCGTGGATCTCATAGTAATCAGATAACATTTGTTCGAACCCTTGCCGATCGTTAATTGACCCTGGCACAATGCCCGGCTGTTGCTGTTGCAATATAGAGCATCGCACGTAATCTCTGAGTAACTTCCCTTCCTTCTGCGAGGTTTCTTCCCTGATATTTAAGAGACGTTCAATGTTGCATATCCGCTCCCCTACATCCATAAGCTGTTCACGGGTGTACTTGAGTCCCGTTACTGTCTCAAGGATACGGCCGTATTCTTCCCATCCGAACACGTCTGGAAAGAGAAAGAGGGCTTGGAACTTGCAAATACCCAAGGCGTCTGCCAAGGCTGAAAGAGTGTCCTGACAGAATAAGATCCATGGAGTAATGGTTTGGCCAAGCCTCTCAACCTCCCTGAGTGAGGAGTGCATGGAGTGTAATAGTTCACTGTAACGCCGGAGGGCCTCATCAGGGTCTGCAATGCGTATGGACATAGTCCCGCGTATAGCAATGGCCTTTATCTTCTTTGACCCCATAAGCGCACCTATACCACCGAGTCCGTCATTCTTATTTATGCCAGAATGGGTTTTGGCGAGCCTCCTAGCATTCTCGCCCGCGACCTCAATGCTCATCACCTGCACATCCTCGTCATCCAATTCCTCCCGGATGACCGCTTGACACTCCCTGGGGTCTGCACGCCAAAGCGCAAGAGCATCCCGTATTTCAACCTTTCCGTTATGAACCCAGAGATAAACAGGTTTGGAGGCCCTACCCCGGATCATCAGGTGATCGAACCCGGCGAATCGAAGCTCAGGGCCCAAGAATCCCCCCATATAAAAACTCTCCACAAGGCCCGAGACAGGAGACTTTCCAGCCACATGAATTCGGGTTGGGGCAGGTGCAGGTGTTGCGGTCAGAAGTCCAGCGCTTATTAGAAGCACGTTCTCAGGGTCAAGGGAATCAATCTCAGGCTTAAGCAGGTTGTACAAAAGGTACATGTCGATCCCCTTACCCCCCAGGTACAATTCTCTCAGTCTTTGGGGAATAGCCTTGACCTCTACCTCATAAGAACTAAGGTCAACAATGCCAACCGCGCGATTCACAGCCATATCAACTGCCTTTCTTTCTTCTAGAACATCTTATTCTCAAACTCGATCAATACCCTGTGACTGTGAGGACGTTCTTTACTTTCTTCTATATATAATCGATTCTAATCTGTGTCAATCACCTATTAGGAACTATTAGACTAAGTCGTCTTTGGCAATCTCGTAAATCGTCATGTTTTATATCCATTTAGCCGTTTGTAATTCCATATTGCTTGGTAGGGGCGTATCTTTTGAATAGCCGTTAAGATTACGCTGAGTGGGTTTCTCCTGTGAGCAGGATTCGTTGCGTGAAGATATGAACATAACTGAAGTTTCGCACCCAGTACAGAACGAGTCTCATTGGCAGTAATCCTTCACCGATGAACACTATGGGTATTTTGTCTCATCCATGTTAGAAAGATTTTCAGGTTCTTCTCCAAGAGAGTTGGTAAAATAGAAGGGTTCAAGGGATCAATGATTCGAGTCAGATGCTTAAGAATTACAAGGAGTTAGAGGTCTAGCAGAAATCTTATGAGCTATGTTTAGAGATTCGTCCCATTAGAAAAGCCCCCTGCGGAAGCACGGGGTCAAGATTGATATATACCTCTTCTTTCAGACAGGGTTTGCAAAATATCAAGGGGGTTTCCCAGAGAAGAACGACATACCCTGATGTCACAGATTAGAAGGACCGCGATGCCTGTCCCAATGAATATTGCTGAAGGACACGGGAGAAAGACAACATCTGAATATATTCGTTATATGTTAGTTTATGGTTCAAACCGTAAATTAGAGACACAAATATTATTATCTGGAGATCTAGGGTGTATTAAGGCTGAGAAGTTGAAGGAGATCCAGGAGGATATATCAGAGGTAGAAAGGATACTTAAGGCACTAATAACATTCTTAGAAAACAAACACTTGAACTCTGGAATCCTCGAGTCCTTTGTTACCGACTTTATGGGAGAAGAACCGATTTTCGTTATAACGTACATTCTGGATTCCTCCTTCGGAGTAATGACAGGGGTTATTCGCGTGATCTCCGACGGCAAGGGATGAGTCCATACCGGTTTTAACTCGATATGCCTGATAAATGTAATGTTGACACCTGGTCAGATTTCCGTTATACTCCTATTGTATAGCGTCACTAGATTCCTACTAAAGACTTAAACTATGTCAAGATTTAAGAGATCCTGGCCGATGTATATGGAATGCGATGTCACAGGCCATTATTAAGGTTTAGGGAATAGAAAATAGAAATGAAGAATAAAACAAGACTTGTTCTAGCTACACGGAATAAAGCTAAGACTACGGAGTTGCAGGATCTTCTGAAAGGCTTTCCAGTGGATATCATCAATCTGGATCGTCTTGGTCCTCTGCCAGAGATAGAAGAGGATGGAGAGACCTTTGAGGAGAATGCCTATAAGAAGGCATATTTCACGGCCCGTATCCTGGGCCTGCCTGCCTTGGCCGATGATTCTGGACTTATTGTTTACGCCCTGAACGGTGCCCCTGGTGTCCATTCATCACGGTATGCCGGCGATTCAGCGTCTGATGAGGAGAACGTAGCCAAGCTACTGAGTGAAATGGAGGGAAAAGAGGATCGCTCTGCCAGTTTCAAGTGTGTAATAGCTGTTGCCGTCCCTTCAGGACCTGCTCTTATTTATGGAGGTACCTGTAACGGAGTGATAACTAGATCACCTCTAGGACGGAATGGATTCGGGTATGATCCTGTATTCTATTATCCCCCCTTGAAAAAGACCTTTGCTCAGCTTTCAACTGAAGAGAAGGCTCTTGTCAGCCACCGGGGTCTGGCCCTTGCTGAGTTGAAGAATGAATTCGACAAGGTCTTGACCTGGATTCAACAACACACTGATAGAACATATATGTAACTACTCGGGAGTCAGAATTCAGGTGTAAAGGCCAGAGTGAATCATGTACCAAATCCTTGGTTATTCTGGATTCTGGCTCCTGACTCCTCAATACCTAAGCAATTACCAAGTATTAACTAAGTCTTGTCTAATCAGATTGAAGATGTCAAGAAATATAAAAGCCCTCCTGTGGGACCTGGACGGAACTCTGATCGATTCGTTAAAGGATGTCTGGCTTGCTGTGAATCATGTCCTGGAATCCCTTGGATTACAACGGATAGATCTTCATAGGTGTAGAAGGTTTATAGGTGATGGAGTACATCTGTTGCTGAAAAGGGCATCCATGGGGAGTCTGGAAGGAAGAGCAATCAGCGAGGCAGTTGACCTCTTCATAGCATTCTATCGTGAACATCTATTGGATAATACGGTCGTCTTTCCCGGTATCCTCAACGTCCTGGAAGATATGGAAGTCAACGGTATCAAGATGGCGGTAGTGACTAACAAGACCCACGAAATAGCGGTAGAAATCTGCAAAAGACTACGGATAAATACCTTTATGAATGATAACGTCTTTGGTGGCGGATACTATGAAGAAAAAAAACCCTCCCCTATTCCTCTACTGAAGACAGCAGAAAGATTACAAGTCGATCCAAAAGAAACTATAGTAATCGGGGATGGCGTGCAAGATATCCATGCCTCTAAAGCAGCAGGAATGATAACTACCGCTGTAACATGGGGGAATACCGAAAGGGAACGCCTTGCGAGCCTTTCTCCTGAATTTATTGTTGAGACATCAGAAGAACTCTTATCTCTTTTGAGGCTAACACTTTAGCTCTTTAAAAAAGTTGTAATCGGCTAATTTTTCAAAACGCTAAATTGCTGCTTTTGAACTAGTCGTCCGCGAAGTGGAGTTTTTATTTTCGCTCCGTGGACGGTTACCTTGTCCTCGACGCCTGTTTCATGAGCACCTTTTTTAAGCGTCTTATATACAGCTCTCTTTTCAGGCGGCTCACACGATCTATCAGGAGAATACCGTTCAAATGATCGATTTCATGCTGGAGGACAACAGCAGGGAGTCCTTCTTTATCTAATTCAATCGGGGTTCCGTTCCTGTCCAAACCCTTTACCGTGACCCTCTTATAACGGCCTATGTCTGCCCTGAAATCGATAAGACTAAGACACCCCTCCTCATTTACTATCTTCCCCTCACAAGCTACAATCAGGGGGTTTATCACGGCTATTAGCTCCCGTGGTCGATCTTTCTCGGAAGCATCCATTACGATGACCTGAACAGGTACGCCAACCTGATTGGCAGCAAGCCCTACCCCAGGTGCACTGTACATGGTTTCAGCCATATCATCAATGAGGGCCTGGATCTTCCCGTCCAGATTTGTTACCGATTCTGCTACCTGGCGCAGAACCGGGTGGGGATATGTGATTATATCTCTGATGGCCATATGCTGAAATAGGAGTAGTACTATTCGCTTACGGACAAACAGAGCTTGCCCGTGCCACCCATTTTGCCAGCAGTTTGCTGCTGGTTAGTGGTAACTCTTCCTCCAGCCCAAAGCCGCTGGCCCATGACCCTTATTGAGAAGATTTTTTAGAACTGTTACCGCAACGTACTCACACTGACCCCGTTAGAAAAGCCTCGCGCGGAAGCACGGACTTAAAATCAAGATATTATACCTTGTGTTCACACCGGGCTTAATGCCCCGCCCTCTGGAATCTCCCACATATGGGGGTCAGCAAAGCTGAATTCCACACGGCCCCGTGTCAAACCCTAACGGCGTTCACCTTGATCAAAACCTTTCAGACGGTGCCAACGATCAGTGTCAGTGGTCTGTTAACCGACGCCGACGACAGAAACTGACCGCTGACGAGGGGTTTTCTTCTCTGTCGCTCTACTTCTCATGGCGATTGTCAACCAAAGCTTGTTACAACCTCATTCTGAATGGAACAAAGACAACTAAAGAATCTCTTGATATGCTTGGCTTATGCTCAGTATAACCTATTTTCGCCAGGATAGCTACGAATTGGAATTGAATAGTACTTTTCGCCACTTAGAGTGTTACTCAAAATACAACAGCAAAAGGCGGATTACATTCCAGTGTGTCCAAATCCACCGTTATTTCGTCCTGTTTTGTCAAGGCTATCAACAGGTTCCAATCTGGCTCGATAAACCTTCTGTATAACCATCTGCGCAATCCGATCGCCCCGACGAATATGGTATGGTTCCTTGCCAAGGTTGACAAGGGCCACTTTGATCTCGCCCCTATAATCTGCATCCACACTTCCGGGCGAATTTATTACACTGATTCCATACTTGACAGCCAAACCACTTCGGGGACGGATTTGAGCCTCAAACCCTTCTGGTAATGCTATTGCTATTCCTGTGGGTACTAAAGCGATCTCGCCAGGGGATATAATTAGTGTGTCTTCAACTGCTGCGTGCAAATCCATCCCTGATGCCTGCGAACTCATATAACGAGGCAACGGAATGTCTGAATTCTGTTCCGGCTTAAGCCGGCAAATCTTCAAAACAGGCCCCATTTTTATAGACCGATATTCTCTATTGTCTTGATCTTCTCATCCACCGGCCCCAATAAGACCAGAGACAGATTTTCATCGGAAAACAACTCCTGAGCCAGTTCCAGAATCTTGTCAGATGTCGTTTTTTCGATATTCTCTACCACTTCTTCTATTGGTATGTGACGTCCATAATAGAATTCGTTGTGGGCCAGTCGTGTCATTCGGGTATCAGTATTTTCTAATGAGAGAAAAAGACTACCTTTCAGGTGCTCTTTTGCCCTTGATAATTCAGATTCGTCGACTGGTCGTTCCTTAACAGATTTCAGTTCCTTAATGATCACATCGATCGCTTCCTCAGTATGGGTTGTATCCGTTCCCATGTAAATACCGAGCATACCACAGTCCTCATAAATACTCAAAAAGGAGTTTATGGTATAGGCAAGGCCTCTCTGTTCCCGAATCTCCTGAAATAGTCGGGAGCTCATACCGCCACCTAATACTATATTCAACAACGAGCATGCATATCTTCGGGGATCAGTGGCAGCTACCCCCTTGACTCCAAGACAGATATGAACCTGCTCCAGATCTTTGCGCTGAATGGTTATCCTGGATTGTGTCTCCGGGATTATACGATCAGGAAACTCAAAGCCATCACTGGAGACTTGGAATGCATTACTCACAACATCAAGAAAATACTCATGTTCAAGATTTCCGGCTGCTGAAATAACGATGTGCTCTGGTTGATACGCCCGTCTGAAGTAGTTCTTTATGGTCTCTGAATCGAAGCTTGATATAGTCTCGAGATTACCGAGTATAGATCTCCCCAGCGGGTTGTCACCCCAAAACGCCTCTCCTAAGAGTACATGGACATAATCATCCGGGGTGTCTTCGAGTAATCTGATTTCCTGAAGTATTACCTGACGTTCCTTTTCCACCTCAACCGGATCAAACACAGAGTTTAAAAGAATATCAGCAAGAAGATCTACCATAATATTGAAATGGCTATCCATGACCTTGGCATGAAAGCATGTAAACTCCTTGCTTGTAAAGGCGTTGGAAAGGCCTCCGATCGCATCAAATTCTTTTGCTATCTGGAAGGCTGTTCGGCGTCTTGTACCCTTGAAGATCATATGTTCAATAAAATGGGATATTCCGTTCTCTTTGGGACCTTCATCGCGACCACCCACATTGACCCAAACCCCCATAGAGATCGATCTCACATGCTGAATCTTCTCAGTGATAATCCGCATGCCATTTTTAAGTACTGTCTTTTTAATTGCTTCACTCATGTCCTTCCGAAGTCCTTTCCTAGCCAGTGGTTGCTACAACTTGTTGCGCTTTTTCTCCTCGATCATTGCAGCTTTTCTGCTAAGACTGATCTTCCCGTCACGGTTTATCTCAAGAACCTTGACCTTTACCTTATCCCCCTCCCTTAATATGTCAGATACCTTGCGGACACGTTTAAAATCCAGCTGGGAGATATGTATCAGTCCGTCAGTCCCTGGAAATATCTCGACGAATGCACCAAAATCCATGATTTTACGAACAGTCCCTTCATAGATTCCACCTATCTCCACCTCCTGAATGATGTCCTCGATCATATGAAAGGCCTTATTTGCCATCTCTTCATTGGTAGCGGTGATTTTGACCGTACCCGCCTCGTCCACATCAATCCGCGTGTCTGTCTCCAGCTGAATCGACCTGATGACCTTTCCACCCGGGCCGATCAAATCACGAATCTTTTCGGGTTTGATCTGTAATGAGATAATCTTGGGAGCATACGGAGAGAGCTCTTTACGCGGCCTGTCTATCGTCTTCGCCATCTTATCCAAGATGAAATGGCGGCCCTCCCTTGCTTGTTCCAGTGCCTTGCCCATTATATCCTTGGTAATACCATCGATCTTGATATCCATTTGAACCGCTGTAATCCCTTCCCGGGTGCCAGCAACCTTAAAGTCCATGTCCCCCATGTGATCTTCATCTCCGAGTATGTCAGACAGAATAATCACATCCTCCCCCTCCTTTATAAGACCCATAGCAATCCCTGCCACAGCACCGCTTATGGGAACGCCAGCGTCCATGAGGGCCAGGCTGCTAGCACAAACCGTGGCCATGGAAGATGAACCGTTCGACTCCAGTATCTCCGATACAATACGAATAGTGTAAGAGAAGGCTTCACAATCTGGAAGAACATACTGGATGGCCCTGGCTGCTAATGCACCATGGCCTATCTCACGACGACCTGGACCTCCAGGCCGTCTTACCTCTCGAACAGAATACGGCGGGAAGTTATAATGAAGCATAAATGGTTTGAATATGTCCCCTTCCAGCGTTTCAATCCTCTGCTCATCACCTGGTGAACCGAGTGTTACAATCCCCAGGGCCTGTGTCTCCCCACGGGTAAAAAGGCCGGATCCGTGAGTTCTGGGAAGGAGCCCCACCTCCGCTGTAATGGGTCGTATGTCTGTAAATCCACGTCCGTCAATGCGCTTACCTTCTTTGAGTGCAAGGTTTCGGACTATTTTACGTTCCAGATCTTGAATGATGGCAGAAACCTCCTTTTTTCGATCTAGATACGACTCTCCCAGCTTCAGCATCACTTCGTTTTTTACAGCCTTTAAGGCCTCCCTCCGCCTAATCTTTTCAGGGATAAGTAATGCATCCGTTAAACTTAAAGCAGCTATATCTTCTACCTCCCTGACCAGCCTTTCATCCGTCTCCGATCTTGGTATAGACCTCTTCTCAAGCCCTCTCGCTTCCTTTAACCTCTCCTGGAGGTCTATGATAGGCTGCATTTGCTCGTGAGCAAAAAAGATTGCGTCCAGCATCTCCGCCTCTTTGACAAACCTTCCTCCCCCTTCCACCATAACTATTGAATCTCTACTTCCTGCAACAATCAGATTGATATCGCTCCTCTCTATCTCTTTCTGAACAGGGTTTATTTTTAGCTTTCCGTCTATCCTACCTACCCTGATGCAGGCGATCGGTCCATTAAAGGGGATATCTGAAAGTTCCAGAGCAGCTGAAGCACCAATTACAGCCAGGATGTCCGGATCGTTGTCCCTGTCTACTGACAGGACGCTGGCAATCACTTGTGTCTCATACTTATAATCTTTTGGGAAGAGAGGGCGGATAGGTCTGTCAATGATGCGTGAGGTAAGGGTCTCCTTCTCTGTTGGTCTTCCAACCTCTCTTCGGAAATAATTCCCGGGTATTCTTCCTGCAGCATACCCTTTTTCTTGATACTCCACAGTAAGGGGAAGGAAGTCAATATCTTCCTTTATTTCCTCAGCAGCTACCGCTGTCACTAAAATCATTGTTTCACCGTACTGAACTACTACAGCTCCATTGGCCTGCTTGGCAAGCTTTCCTGTGGATATTGCAAGTGTCCTGTTATCTATCTCGGTCTTGAGTCTTAACTCCATCACTTCTCCTTATCTATTAAGTTTCCGGAGAATCATTAATAATCCCTAATTATCTTTTTAAATGGCTTCTCTAAGTAAGTACGGTAGCTAATCC
>DTYH01000013.1 GCA_012961955.1 Desulfobacterales bacterium
GGGTAAGATCTAACACTCTCACCCCTTCCAGGGCCTGACAGTTCTTATCTGACATTATCCAACCTTTTAAGACTATCGTCCCCTGTATTTAGGTGCACGTTTTTCGTTGAATGCAGCGATTCCTTCCTTTGTGTCCTCCGTATCTGCAAACAGATAAGTGATACCCTCCAGCTCTTGCTCCAAACCTCTGGATAGGATCTCCTGAGGAGGAACCCTGAGACATTCCTTGATCTTCCCTATGGCCAACGTGGCCTTTGTGGCCAGTTCTTTTGCAATCTTAATACTTTCAGGTAAAAGCTCATCAGGTTCAAACACCTTGTCTACCAATCCGATCTCAAGCGCATCCTCGCCTGTTAACTGACTTCCCCATATAAGAAGTTCGCGGGCCTTTGCCATACCTATTAGACGGGGCAGTCGTTGAGTACCACCAGCCCCGGGTAGGAGTCCTAGGGTGACCTCAGGAAGACCAATACGTGCCTTCTTCCTTGACATAAACCGAAAATCACAACAAAGTGTTAGTTCGCACCCCCCTCCTAAGGCATGTCCACTAATCACTGCAATGGTTGGCTGGGGCAATGATTCCAGGCTATTATAGATATCCTGGGCCCGCTTGATATACTGTTTAAATTCGTCCCGACCCAGCGATAACATCATCTTTAGATCAGCACCGGCCATAAATATCTTCGGAACTTCGCTTCGTAAAAGCACAGCCCTTACCTCACGGTCATCCCTTATCTGGTCAACTATTTCAGATAGCTGCTCCAGAAGCTCTTTGCTCATCGCATTAGCAGGTGGTGAATTCATGATTATCTCGCCTACTCCTTCTTTCTTTTCCAATCTTACCAACTCTGACATAATTCTAACCTCCTCTTTGTTTGTTGTGTTGCTGTATTTATAACGAAAATTAAGAAATAAGAATGAGGAACTAAAACCTATTCTTTCCTCTTAACACTCTCCATTCTTGACAGCCTATTGCCCGAAGGGCCGGTTTTCCAATCGCCTGGAGTGAGACCCGTTATTTATCTGTATAACCAAGTTTCATAGTATTGTAAAAACTCATTTTGCGAACGACATTGAGCAATCTTGGAAGAAGATTCAGGATTTGTCTGGAGTTAAAAAATTCCACCGGTTTGAGGGTGCAAGTCCGAGTTTTTGAAACTTAGCCACGCAAGTTCTTGAATCCCAAAATTGCTCACGGAGAGAACAAAATCGGACTTTTTACAGGATCGTCAGGTTTTGTGGTTATTCGAATTTGTCTCAAGAACCAACGCGGCGGGCCCTAGATTTCCCCCGTTAGAAATCTTTGGAAAGGTTTCTAACGGGGTCTATCAAAAAACGTTTTAGACAGAACGAAAAGGGATTCTTGTTTGGGCAACAGGCTGCCAACTTTTTACTCTTAATTCGCATCCCCAGTCCTTGTTTCTTCGATCCTATATCACTATTAACTCCCTCTCTGTTTTAGTTAAAAACCTCCAACCATTTTCTGTGGGTAATATTGTGTCTTCTATCCTCGCCCCCCCCACTGCGGAGCAACCAATTTCGGGTCTAGGCAGTTACCATATTGGGTTTCAAAATTGTTTCGTCTTGTGGGCCGATCAGGAGATGTCCATTTGGCTTAAATCCTATTCCATGACCGATATAGTACTGAGGATATCTTGAAGAACTGACAAAGTAATCAAGATAGCCGGCTTTCTCAACCACCTTTCGTCTTGGATTGTATTCATCTTTTCGCTTGGCACCAGGGGACATGATATCTAAAGCCGCCTGATAAGCCCTTAAAAGTACATCAAACATCTCTTTTTCCCACCGTCGGGCTTACCAATACCATACATTCTCGCCTCATCACTATGATAACCTTCAATACTGGTTCCGATATCTACCATCACCATATCCCCTTGGCATATCCTTCTTGAACAAGCCCCCATAGGTAATGCTGAATTTAATCCAGTCCATGTAATGGTAGCGGCTCCAGCACCAGGGACGATACCCAAGTTTGGACCAGAAGAGACTATAACCCGGGCATGTAGAGAATACCCTCCCTCTATTAAACATACATCCTAAATCTCCGTTCTTCCGGTTTGTGTACTTGTTTCTGCAGATAGGTCTATCTCTCTCATCCCTTCTCTTTAGAATACCTTCTACCTTTGCATGCCCAGGAGAAGATACCTCTGCCCCTTCTCAATCAAAAGCCTCTCCTTGCCTGATTTTATAGATCTAATCTCCTGGATCACCCGTGAGACATTAGCTTTGGAAAAGCTCTCCATATATTTCTCGTAAAACACACCCCTTATTGTATCTTTATTGATCCCTATCTTCACATTATTATCTATCCTTAGCTCCCCAAACAATTCTACAATAACAGGATGCATCCCAGCGAGTCTTCTTATGTCCTTGATCCAGGATTCTCTCCTCGCCCTCTCTATCCCCACCTGAGCAAAAAAGAACAGGATCGTTATCCAAAAGGATAATCAAACTTGATACTTGGTTTGACCCAGAAAAGTAATGTATATCCAAAAAAACTGGAGTATGGTTACATCGGTACCGTTTCCTTCCATTCTACTCCTCAGGGCATTTAACCTTTCCTCATATTCAACCATCACACCTAATTCCTGCAGTTTAGGCAGAAAAATACAGCGACTAAACTTGTCGGTCTCGTAAGAAGCCTAACTTTGCTCAGTGTCGTTCGCAAAATAACCTTTTACGAAACCATCAAACCTGAAAAACAAGATTGTCTCAAATGCTATTGTTGACTGTTTACGCCAACCCTCACGAACGGTGATGATTCTCTCACAAGATTCTCCTCACCTGCTATCGTAGCTCAAACCAGTAACCGACATCATCCTTTCGGATACAGGACACAGGTCGACCGATCTCCATCTTTTCGCCCTCTTTCAGATCAATACGCGCCGTGAGCCGCAGATTGTGTGGCAATTCGACAATGGCCAAATGGTATGGCACCTGATCCATGAAAGCCTCTGGTGCAATCCGGATGGTGGTGTGCGTATATATCTTTCCTTCACCCTCTATTACCTCTGGCTCAAATTCCTCACTACCACAAGCAGAACAGACGTACACCGGAGACATGAAGAGTTTGCCACACCCCTTGCATTTCTCCACACTGATATTTTCAACACTCCTACTCATTTGTTATATCCTCCTCATTATGGTAACAGTTGAAACCAAACCGGTTGCTCCCAAATTCATCGCAAGTCCGATCTCAGGATCCTTTACCTGATTTTCGTGTTCACCCCGCAATTGTCTAACTATCTCATATACCTGTCCCAGTCCAGTGGCACCTACTGGGTGCCCCTTTGAGAGCAGCCCTCCACTGGTATTTATGGGTATCTTTCCGTCTACCTGAGTCAACCCCTCTTCGACGGCACGTCCACCTTTTCCCCTTTCAAAGAAACCAATATCTTCACTGTCCACAATCTCGGCAATCGTAAAACAGTCATGTATTTCAGCCACATCCACATCTGACGGAGTAACTCCAGCCATATCAAATGCCTCCCTGGCTGCAAACACGGTTGCCGCACACGAAGGCCCTTCCATACTATAAGAAGTACTATGACCCAGTCCATGGCCTGAACCAATAATCTCTATCGGTTTATCCGTAAAGTTCCTTGCTATCTCTGTTGGACACAAGACAGCAGCAGCAGCCCCGTCAGATATTGGACAACAGTCGAACAGTTTCAATGGATCGGTAATCAACCTGGAGTTAAGCACCTCCTCCAGGCTGGTCTCTTTCCGAAAGCGAGCTCGGGGATTCTTGAGCGCATTCTTTCGGTTCTTCACGGAAACCATGGCAATCTGTTCGATTGTGGTTCCGTATTCATACATATGGCGGTTTGCTACCAGGGCAAAAAACCCTGGAAATGTCAAACCTGTGTAACCCTCAGTATCTTTGTCCATACCGGCGGCAAGGGCTTCGGTATTCTTCTCCGTGGAAGCCGAACTCATCTTCTCCACCCCGCCAGCCAGAACAAAATCGTACACCCCAGAAGCAATCAGCATATAGCCTTGACGCAGTGCAATCCCGGCAGAACAGCATGCACCTTCTACTTTGGTACAGGCCACGCTCTTTTTGAGTCCAAGCTCGCATGCTATGACAGGAGCCAGGGTCTCCTGTCCTACTAAGATCCCGCCGATATAATTACCCAGATATAACGCCTGAATCTCCTTGCGGTCAATCCCGGCATCCAGGATGGCCCGGTTGCAGGCCAATGCGGCCATCTCCTTGATGCTCATCCCTTCCAGAATTCCAAAATTGGTAGTCCCTACTCCTATTATGGATACGCTCCTCATTTTAGAAACCCCTTTCCATAAGAGTTAAACAGTTATTATACGTCCGTCTCTATCCTAATAGTTCCTTAACAGGTTGTGGCCCAAATAAAGTAACTGTATTAACAGAAGGGTGAAGCTCCTCTTTTCTCCTCGATGTCACCAACGTTGATGGTTTCGTAAAAAGTCGTTTTGCCAACGAGATCGAGCAATTTTCGAAGAAGATTCAGAACGAACCTGGTGACGCCCGAAGTTGAGGGAAAGGTACCCCTCAGCAAACCATCTAAAGAGTTTCTTCGCTCCGCTTTGCTCCGTTCAGAATGTCGTGGTACCAAACGTCCTTCACAATGACCGTCAAAAGCACAGCAACAAAAAAACAAAAGCTCTCACCGGTTGTCAGTGTCGCTCATCGGTGTCGGTTAAGCGAGTACTGACACTGAAACTAGGAACCGACACCATCACCTCTCAATCGCCTGGAGCGCGCCCCGCGAGTGGTTTGGCCATGCCGTGTAATAACTAACTCGTTAAGGGATAGCACACCGCGTACATTCCCCAACCATAAATGGGGGGTTTCTTCGATGAACAAGGCCGGATAAGGGCTTTCGTTGACGTACACAATAAGTTCGGAGTGCGCCGCAGACCAAAGACCTGTGTCCTGTGACCCCATCTCTGCATGAGCGTAAGCTCTACAAGTCAAAGACCAACGCACAGGTTCACAGGCCGGAAATGGAATATAGAACTTGCGCCTCTGAGATGTAACGCAGCTCATCGGAAAAAGAGCCATTCATGAATAGAAACCATATAACTATCTTACGGGTCTTGCCCTCCAGGAATAGTACCGAAAGTCGCCTTTTTGATGAAACAGCCTAAAAGTCAGCTCTATTGGCATATCTATATAGACTTCATCAACTTCACTATCAGTCATCTCCAACCATAACCTACAGCCATCGTCCATATCTGCCACAATCCTAGTAGCCGCGTTTATGCCATCACCAGGAACTGTCCCGGGGCCCAACAGGTAATCGTGTGTAAATGAAAAGATCTTACCCTTATGTGATAGCTTTATATCTTCATGATTGTCCTTCTCGCCACAAATCATACAGCACCTGCTTATGGGGTATTGTAGAGTTCCGCACTTCTTGCATCTCATCCCATAGAGAGGCAATTCCCACTTTTCATCCCTCCAATACTTAACTACGGACGCCTTCAGGTTCTGTGGCGGCCAGCCTGTTTCACGTATCTTCTTAAAATCAGCAAACTTTCCGTACGAAGGGATGGTCTTCTTTGAGGATACATAACCTGTCCCCCTGGATCTACCCTTTATCTGCTCTATCCTGTCTGTAGTCTTAATCAAAAATGCATCACTTCCGTCACCATAGCTGGCGCACACGATTCTATCTCCTGGCCTCGCGCCTTCAAGTGCTCCTATCAGAAGAAGGAGTGGATGGGGTGTTCCAGTTATTCCTACGCTGTCAAATAGTGGGTCCTGTAATTGCGTCCTTGGGTCTATCTTGAGGAATCTCGCAAGATCCCTATAACTTCTTGGGTCAGGCCCGTACAAAGCAAACTTGGAGATATCCTTTGTCTCGAGATTGCATTTTACCATCAAGCTGCCAACAGCTTCTCCAACATTCTTTATTAAGCCATATAAACGATCAAGTTTTGGTTCAAAGATTTTGGGATAGAGATCTTCCTCCCTCCGCCATACGCCCGGAATAGCATCGGATACACTAGAAAAAACCTCGATATCTGCAATCATCTGATCATCCCCGATCAACAGCGCTGCTGCCCCATCTCCGTATATCTGTTCAAACGCGGATCTTGGCATAGCGACTCTGCAATCCGCAGCGATCACTAGAACCTTTCTTGAACTTCCGCTCTTTATCGAATCAAAAGCCGCCTTTATTGCCGAGGTACCCGCTCGAAGCGAAGACGTGATATCGCACGTAAACACATCCTTTCTCATATCCAAAGCAGATGCGATCGTAGCTGTCGCCTGCTTTTCCTTGAACGGAGAAGATGTTGTTGCAAAAAAAAGACCGTCTATCTCCTTTGGGTCAATCCCCCTTAAGCAATCCAGGCCTGCTTCCACTGCCATAGTTAGACTATCCTCGTCCCATGCGGCGACAGCCCTCTCTCCTCCCATAGACGGTGTGTTTGACGCACTTGCTATCTCCCCTCTCTCCATCCTCCATATAGGGACATACGCGCCGTATGACAATATACCTACCATTATTTACCTCCTTTTGTAGAAGACCCCGTCCTTCACAACCGTCCGCAGGGTTGTGAACTTCTTTCCGATGAACGGTCAACCCTTGTTTTCATAATAATCACAGCTCTTGGCAATCTCTTCAAGACATGTAAAAGCACGCAGACTAAAATAGTCTGACGTAACAGTACAGCAAAGATCATCAAAACAGAAAGCAGCCGCTGGCAAATCCTCTCCCTTTCTTGTACAAAAATCGAAGCTTAATCTGCTCCTTTCTCTAGCATCACTCATTACATAATACTTGCAGCCCAAACAGCTCCTTCTCTTCATACCATTTTCTAGATTATTAAGCTTTTTCTCCCGTTTAGTTGGCAACTACTACTAGGGGTTCAAGCGTTTTTTGTAAAGACTTTATTTGTTCCCCAAGCACCCTCTCTGTCTCTGCTAGACTCTTCTGAATCTCCTGCAACCTCTCTCTTTAGTAGAATCTGATTCTCCAGGTAATATGTGTGTATCTAATTTACAGTTTGATGCCACAAACTACACATAAGGAGTTAATCGTTTAGGCGTTTAAGAGTTGAAGTCTCCAACTCCGAAACTCATTAACTCAATAGAGCAACGTGCCTTTCTTCTATTAAGTTTTTAAGTCTCTATAGTTGTGGAATATCCCGCTCAAATCCCTGGATCCTCATATTCTACCAACTCATTTCGAGAAAAGCCAATATTAAAGATCCATAATCCTGGCCACGATCCTCTTCATGATCTCACTGGTCCCGCCAAATATTGTTGTAACCCTGACATCACGGGCAAAACGGCATATAGGATATTCTTCCATATACCCGTATCCGCCATACAGCTGTACACACTGATAGGCCACTCGGTTGGCCATCTCTGCAATCCAGGCCTTGCCCATGGAGACCTTTTTTACTATATCTTTCTGGGCTATATGATCAGCAATGAGGCTATCCAAAAAAGTTCGACCCAGTTCGATTTCAGTAGCCATATCAACTATCTTAAAGGTATTGTGTTGAAAACTGCTGATCGGCTGACCAAAGGCTTTACGCTCCTTACAATATCTAATTGTCATGTCCAGCATGGCTTCGGCCATGGCCTGGGCCAGAACAGTAAGTATAAGCCTTTCCTGCTGCAGCTTCTCCATCATATAATAGAAACCATCCCCTTCTTTACCGAGTAGATTTGCCACTGGAACGCGACAATCATTAAAGAACAATTCGGCTGTATCCTGACTGCAAAACCCCATTTTGTCGAGGTTCCTGCCTCGCGAAAAACCAGGAGAATCCTCTTCGACACAGATCAGGCTAATACCCTTTTTTGTTGATACCGAATCGGTACCTGTCCGGCAGGCAACAACTACAAGATTGCTGTTTATGCCGTTCGAGATGAAGGTCTTTTGGCCATTAATGATATAATAATCTCCTTCCCTTACTGCTCTGGTACGGATGGCTGCTAGATCGGAACCAGTACTCGGTTCTGTCATGGCAATAGATAGTATTATATCTCCAGAAGCACATGCCGGGAGCCACTTCTCTTTTTGTGCTTCGCTACCGTAAGTGTCAATATAAGGGGCAACGATATCACTGTGCAGATATGCCATTAGTGAATGGGTACCTGTATAGGCCAACTCTTCTGTAATAATAACGGAATATTCAAACCCTGCACCGACCCCACCGTACCTCTCTTCAAGCCAGGGGCAAAGAAACCCCTGGCAACCCATCTTCCTCCAGGTCTCCTTTGGTATAATACCCTCTCTTTCCCACTCGTCAATATTAGGTACTACTTCTTTTTGCAAAAACTTATTGAAGGTCTCCCTGAATATTCGATGTTCTTCGCCGTAAAACTCAGGATTCACGCCCTACCCTCCTGCAAAAGGTCTACCTAACGACCATGGAGATATCCGTTTAAGCAGCAGCTCAAACTACGGTCCCCATGCCACTACCCCCCGGCCACAGGGTCAACGTGCCAGCCGACAAAATGGTTCAGAATCGCGAAGCCAGGCACGCCATGATGTCGGCTATGGCTATATATCTGCGGCGCATTTCCATCCTAATTTTCCTGCTGCTGTTAGGCTTCTCAGGCTTGGTCTGTGCCCTGCTGCCAAAAAAATTATCCCCCTGGTCGGTCTCCAGTTACATAAACCTAAACCATTACCAAAAACGCAAAATTTTTTTAATTATCTGAAAAATCGGATACAAAGTCAAGGAAGTTATTGGGTCCTAACAAAAAGGGAAGTTAAGACTTCCCTTAAGGATGGATTCCGTTTAGAAATCTGTGGTATAATAAGAATAGTTTGAAGACAGAACCTGAGCCCTTTGCTTTCATTATCCTTGGGTTGCCTCTCGAGTAAAGTGGACACAGAATTGGGAGA
>DTYH01000014.1 GCA_012961955.1 Desulfobacterales bacterium
CAATCATCTCAATAATGGAGTTGACAAAGCCGGTCAAAGGACCCAGTGCCCGCATGCAGAACGGAGCTGTAGAGGCACCAGGATTAAGGACGCCACCGTCATCAATAACAAACCTCTGACCAGGTTTGAGTTGAGCAAAACAGTACTTGGAGTCCGTTACTTCAGCAACAATCCGATATTTTAGGATATCATCCACTCGTTCCATGAACTTTATCACACCAGGAGAATTGTTCTCAAGCCTGACCAGATCGTCGTGTGTAATATTTACCCCATTCTTCAACATCTTCCTTATCTTTTCGTCCACCTTTATACCCCTTTCTCTGTAACATTTGTAACTATTTAGCTTAATAATAAAGTACGTTCGGTAAGAGCTTTGACTTTGAAAAAAGTTGTAAGAAGCCAATCTTGCAAACGCCTTTGAACAACTTCAGAAGGAGATTCAGAATGAGTCTGGCAGTGAACATTTCGAACTGTTTGAGCGCTCAAGCCCAAGTTTTTGAAATTTACTAGGCGAATTCTCGATCCGAAGATTCCTCACGGAGAAAACAAGATTAGACTTTTTACGAAACCTTCAAGCATGCATCTTTCTGCGGGTTATAATTCTCAACAATCTTAATAAGCTCACTCAATTTCTTAATCGTATGGTCGGGTCTTGGCTCTCCCGGTGATAAGGAAGAAAGCCCGTCATCAGTGATTAAAACAGTACGTGCGCCAGCAGCGTGGCCAGCCTGGATGTCAAACCGAAAATCCCCTACCATTAGCAACTCACTCGGTTCTATCCTCATTAAATGAGCTGCGATGTAGACTCCGTCCGGGTGGGGCTTAGGCGCTCCTGCCTCTCTACCCAAGATTACTTTAAAATCAGTGGCATCTATTCCGTTGAAGTTTCTTAGTGAAATCAAAACAGATTCCCTGGAGTTCCGGGTAATTATCCCTAAACAAAAACCGCGTTTCTGCAATAACCTGAGCACCTTCTCTGCCCCTTCCCTCGGTTTTGAATTGCGGGCACCGGTTGCTTCAAATTCTGCCAAGAGTCTATACGCCCTTTCCCGGTCTTTTAAGGACAAGCTATCGATGTATTCCAGGATGGACTGATCAGGGCGGCACCCCAGCACCTTCTTGATATGCGGAAAGTCAAGAGCCCCTGGCTTCGTTAAAGTACCGTCAAAGTCGAATAGGATGCCCTTTATTAACATCAGTTCGCCCTAATTACACCTAAAGCTTATCTGTCTTTATCTTATTCCTTCTCTCGCGTTTGGACAGCCTCCGGGAAGGCCCTTTCTTCCTGGTGGTCATTGACCAGCCTGCATCGTACCCATTCATGGTCCCCAGCCCCTTAGCCTCGAGGTAACTGGCCATCTTCATTTTGTGCTCGAACTCAGGAGAACTAATGGTTGCTGCTCCCCTATGATAGGCAAACCCTGCAATTTCACGATCAGATGTGACTACAACTACCTTTTCCCTTTCTTTTTTTACCATCCTTTTGATTACATCGTCAGCCGACTCCCCGTGACGGGAAAAGATAACATTTATCCCCCTCCACGTTGTTCTTCTCTCTAAAACATCTTCTGCATACATCCCATCGAATACTACTGTAATCCGATGCTTTTTCACCTCCATATAGGCAGCAAGCCGATCCAGAAGGGCCTCCCTCCCCTCCTGAAGATTACGCAATTCAATATTCCGTAAATCTGGAGATTGCCGTATCAGATTATATCCGTCGATAAGGATGTGAAGAGACATTTCAATACAGCATGATTGCCCTGACATTGGTAACTGGTCAGAGGGTGGACTTTTTCCTCAAATGACTTGGCGAAAACCTTTACCTTAAGGTGGAGAGATCCGAGCGAAAACAAAGTGACTGTTCACGGGGTGAAGCCTTTTCTTTACCCGTTAGAAAATCTTGATCATTCTTCAAACATGCACCCTTACCCAATATGGATTTGGTAGAACTTGGTTTAAGACCTAGAGGGAGGTTGATTCTCTAACGGCGGTTTACACTCCGATATCTCCAGCCTTTGTTTTTCCAGTGCCTTGAGAGCGGGGGATGCTCCACCCCTTGACCAGTTACCTCTTTGGGTTTATGGAATTGACGGGTGGGATCGGGGATATCTTTTTTAGTAGCAAGTTGAATGTAAAACGCCAGGCATGAGTTAACTGGTCACCCCTTTAAGTAGAGCAATCAGGCGCTCCAGGTCGTCATTGCCATAAAACTCTATCTCCAATCTACCCCTCTTTCCGCGCCGGTGAATACGTACTCTATTCCCTAAGTGTTGTGTCAACTCCCTTTCGAGATTATTGAAAAACATATCCTCGGAAGAAGGAAGAACGGCCTTTGAAATCGCTCTTTTTTCACTCTTAAGATTCTTGACGAGTGTCTCGGTAGCCCTGACAGAAAGCCTTTGAGAAACTACGGTACGCCAGACCTTGATCTGCTGGGTAGTATCTTCCGCACCTAGAATGGCCCTAGCATGACCCATTGAAATCTTTCCGTCCATGATGTCGTTCTGAATAGATTGGGGGAGGTTCCGCAATCGTAAAATGTTTGCTATCGTAGATCGATCTTTTCCCACAAGCCTTGCGATCTGGTCCTGGGTCAATCCGAACTCCTCCATCAGGTGAGAGTACGCTTCAGCCTCTTCTATGGGATTCAAGTCTTCCCTCTGTAGATTCTCAATCAGTGCCGTCTCCAGCAGTTCTGCGTCTGACACCTCTCTGAGAATTACCGGCACCTCTTTAACCCCGGCCAGACGCGCTGCGCGCCACCTCCGTTCTCCAACAATCAGTTCATAGCCCGACCCGGATGTTCGAACCACAAGCGGCTGAATTATCCCCTTCTCTTTTATCGACTCCGCCAGCCTATTCAGTTCATCCTCGGAAAAGTTTCGTCTGGGCTGTAGCGGATTGGGTCGAATTGCGTCCACATCGCAATAAAAGACTGGCTTCTTTTCCTCAACTTCCCAGTCTGTATCCGGTATAAGGGAATCAAGTCCGCGACCTAATACCTGTCTTTTTGGCATATCTCCTCTCTCCGCCGTCAAGTATCTCTCGGGCCAGAGCAAGATAGCTTCGGGCCCCTGATGAGTTAATGTCGTAAAGGAGTATCGGCTTCCCAAAGCTGGGGGATTCTCCCAAACGAACATTCCTGGGAATCTTGGTTTCAAAGACAAGCTCTTTAAAGTATTTCCGTGCCTCCTCTTCCACCTGGTGCGAAAGGTTGTTGCGACCATCAAACATGGTTAGAAGTATTCCCTCGATCGTTAATCGGGGATTTAGGTTTCTCCTTATACGCCGAAATGTCTGCAGGAGCTGGCCAAGTCCTTGTAGTGCATAAAACTCGCATTGAAGGGGAATCAACAATGAGTCGGCTGCCGTAAGTGCGTTTACGGTAATAAGGTTCAGTGATGGGGGACAATCCAGGAGTATGTAGTTGTATTCGCCCGCTATTGTATTTAGCAGAGCACGAAGGACAGTTTCGCGTCCTGGTCGATTCATCATTTCCAGTTCTATCCCGATAAGGTCTATGCAGGCCGGAAGGAGATCGAGAAATTTGAGCTCTGTTTCCTGGAGCAGTTCTCTTGCAGGAATACCTTGTATCATGCCATGATACAAACTCTTTTTAAAACTCTTCTTGTCGACTCCCACACCAGTTGTGGCATTCCCCTGAGGGTCACAATCTACAAGCAGGGTCCTCTTTTCGTCCACAGCCAGGGCAGCAGACAGATTAATAGCCGTCGTGGTCTTTCCGACTCCCCCTTTCTGGTTCGCTATACAGATTATACGCGCCATTTAGATTATACTACCATAAATGTCCACATTTGAAAAGATCTAATACTTTATACCCTTTTTCTCTTGATTTATCAAATCAAATCTATACTATTAAAACATATCTAACGTTTTAGCATTTTGAAACAAGCCGGTGCATCAGACTCAAGCCTAAGATACGATACAGAACACATGATCCCCTGGGCGGAACACATTGCAGGTAAACCCCGTTAGAATTTCTTCCGGGGCATTAAACCCCGCCCCGTAAGACCGGCGGTCTCTTACCGGCCCGTTCCAAAACAGGGTATAATATTTTGATCTTAACCCCGTGCTTCCGCACGGGGCTTTTCTAGCAGGGGTACGTATTGTTATCGCACAACTCTTTTATAAGCAAAATCAAATGCAGCATGGCATCTTATATGCCACCGAAATTGCCGTGGGTGTAAAAAATCCCACCATACAAATATACAAATATTGTCAACTCACGAAGGTTATGGCCCCTTTGGTCTATGTCCTGTTTTGCACGTAGCGGATGATTATAATAACGACTTTTGCCTGATACTATAATATAATCTTGTATCTTTCACCCTGTATCGTATAATCAGTATTCGGGTTTTCATTTGATGCAGCCGGGTTTCTTTCAAGAGGCTAAGGGGTTACAATATTTACAAAATATTTTTGAACCATTCAAGAAGCTTCGTCCTTCTTGGGACGACCCAGCGCGAACCCTCTTAGAAGGGGGGTTTCTAGCAGGGTGAAACGAAGTTGGAATGCGGCTATATATCCTTGTCAAACATTGTGTGATCAGGGGATCCGACGTGCACAATCGTAATCTCTTCCTAGTATGCCTATTTATTCTTTTTGCTATATTTATTCCCTGCTCTTACGCCTTCACCCATTCCCTTTCCCCCTTCCCCCACTTAACCAATAGAGAAGAAAGGAAGCTCGGGAAAAAATTCTTTGAGTACATAAAGAGGCACGTCACCATTATAGACGATCCGCGGATTGTAAACTACGTAAACAGGGTAGGCCAGAAAATAGTGTCTCAGCTCCCTGTTCAGCCTTTTGAATACCGATTCTATGTAATCAAAAAACACACATATAATGCGTTTGCCACGCCGGCAGGATATATCTTTATCAATAGCGGGCTGATTGCTGATATGGATAGCGAAGAAGAGCTTGCCGGCATACTGGCCCACGAAATCGCGCACGTTGCCTGTCGGCATATATCAAAGAGGATTGAAAAGAATAAAAAAATAGGGCTCGCCACAATGGCCGGGTTACTCGCGGGGATCTTCCTGGGAGGAAGTGCTGCCACTTCAGCGGCTGTCGCTACCAGCTCTATCGCAGCTGGCAAATCTCTTGCTCTCAAGTATAGCCGTGAAGATGAGATCCAGGCCGATCAGATAGGGCTCAAATACCTGACAAGGGCCGGGTACAGCGGGAAAGGGATGCTAACCGTATTGAAGAAGATCCGGTCAAACCGCTGGTTTGGCCCTGAACAAACGCCTACCTATCTAACGACTCATCCAGCAATAGAAGATCGTCTGACATACATAGATACCTGGCTTCAGGTTCACCCTGAAAAGACCAAATCTAGCATATCGTTTGATCCTGACGACTTTCAAAAGGTCAAGACCAGGATAATCGCCCTCTACGGAGACGTGGATAGTGCTCTTAGGACCTTTTGTGCTGCAATCAAAAAGGATCCTCGTGATGGTCTGGCCTATTACGGACTGGGTCTGACCCTATTCAAAAACAACCAGAAGGAAGAGGCATTAAGGAATTTTCAGACTGCTGTCCGTTATCGAGCAACAGACCCTGATATACTACGGGAACTGGGCAAGACCTATTTTTACATGGGGCGTTACAGCGAGGCACTACGCACCCTTCATGCAGCTATAGCCTTTAATCCCAATGATTGCGAAGTGCTATTCCTGCTAGGCAGGGCGCAGTTGGAGGTAAAAAACCTTAAAAACGCCCGTGAGAGCTTTCAAACCCTCCTGAAAAAACATCCTGACTATGTGATGGCAATCTATTACCTGGGAGAGACGTTCAGCAGGCTCGGCAATCAGGGTGAAGCACATTATTATCTAGGATTATATTTCAAGAAGAAGGGTAGGTATCGAAATGCTCTGTTCCACTTGAATCGGGCCATGAAGCATCTTGGCACTGACCCCAAAAAGAAGGAGATGATCACGAAAGCACTCAAAGACCTTTACGACGATCAGAAACGTGGTCGAAGTGGGAAAAGTGCATTGTAAAGGTTCCACGACCCTGAGTGGCTGACCGAAGAGAGGTCGAATATCCAAACATACGTGATAAAGGAACAATCGCCTGGATGATCTCGATACCCTTCTTAGAAACCAGTTCCTCGATCTGACCGCCCCGGGCCTGAATATCCCCCAAGATATCCCCCATGAAACTCTCCGGGATTATTATCTCCACTTTCATAATAGGTTCGAGGAGGATCGGCCTACCCTTTTCTAGCCCCTCCTTACAGGCCATGGAGGCAGCAACCTTAAAAGCAAGTTCGCTTGAAAGGGATTCCCGAAACTCACCACCCAATAGGGTTACGGTAACATCAACCACTGGATATCCCATTACCACACCACTTACCAATGACTCGTTGACCCCTTCCTGGATGGCGGGGACAAACTCATGGGGTATCACTCCGTCTGAGATTTCGTTTATAATCCGATTCCCTTCTCCACGAGCCGCAGGAGAGACTCGCAGCCAGACCTTCCCGAAATGTTGACGTCCCCCAATCTCTCTTTCAAATACGACCTCGGATTCTGCGGTTTGCTCAATCGTTTCACGAAAGACGACCTGAGGTTTCCCCACATTCACCCGGGTATTGAATTCCCGCTTCATACGACTGACCAGAACCTCTAAGTGAAGCTCGCCCATCCCGGAGATGATGGTCTGCCCTGTATCTTCATCAAAACGTACCCTGAATGTCGGGTCTTCGGCAGCCAGCTTGGACAGAGCCAGCTCAATCTTTTCCTGATCATCTGTCGATTTTGGTTCAATCGCTACGGAGATAACTGGCTCATTAAATTCCATCGATTCCAGTAAGACCGGATGCGAACGGTCACATAGGGTATCGCCTGTCGTTGCCTCCTTCAAGCCAGTCACACCCACGATATTACCTGCTGTTGCCTCGTCTATCCTTTCCCGCTTATTGGCATGCATGGCCATTATACGGGCCACCCTCTCCTTTGTTTTCTTGACTGAATTATATACTTCTGCGCCCGTTCTTAACCGACCGGAATAGACCCGCACATAACTGAGTTTGCGGCCTTGATCCATCATTACCTTAAAGACAAGGGCTACCAAAGGAGCACTCCTTGACGCTACGCACTTTACGGTCTTGCCCGTATCTGGATCTGTACCCTCCGCCGGAGGAATATCGAGAGGGTTGGGTAGGTATCGAACTATTGCGTCCAGAAGGGGTTGAATCCCCTTATTTCTTAAGGCCGAACCGCAGAGTACAGGAACCAGCTTAAGGTCTATGGTGGCTTTTCGGATAGCGTTATGCAGGGTATCCATCGAGATCGGAGCTTCTGAAAGATAGGCCTCCATCACCTCATCATCCACCTCTGCAACTGACTCAATAAGCTGTTCCCGATACTTCTTTGCATCCTCCAAAAGCTCACCTGAGATCTCGTACGTTCTATACGTAGCTCCAAGTGTGTCCTCATCCCAAACTATCTGTTTCATGTTTATGAGGTCGATAACACCCTGAAAGGAATGCTCAATACCAACAGGGATCTGCAATAATAGGGGGCTAGCTCCGAGCTTTTCCTTGATCTGTCTTACCGTACCAAAAAAGTCAGCTCCTATTCGGTCAAGTTTGTTTACAAATGCAATCTTAGGCACCCTGTATTTGTCAGCCTGGTGCCACACAGTTTCTGATTGTGGTTCCACACCCCCAACCGCGCAGAATACGCCAATGGCTCCATCCAGTACCCTTAACGAACGTTCTACTTCAACGGTGAAATCAACGTGTCCTGGGGTATCAATAATATGTATCTCTGCATCCATCCAGTGACACGTGGTAACAGCAGAGGTAATGGTTATTCCCCGCTCCTGTTCGTCTGGCATCCAGTCCATAATCGCCTCACCGTCATGGACTTCTCCCATCTTATGCGAGCGGCCAGTATAATAGAGTATCCTTTCGGTAATAGTAGTCTTGCCAGCATCAATATGGGCAATAATGCCGATATTCCTGATTCTACCTAGAGGTACAGACTTACTCATCTCCATTCATCTTTCGGTGTTCTTAACAGTGTAAACCCCATGTGACATTCTAACGGGATTTACTTACCTAATAGTTGCCTGAAACAATTGATAAGCATCATCAATAAGTGCTCTGGTTTCATCAAGCAGATTGAATCGATCCATTTGTGATGGGTAGATCAGGGCTGTTTCCAGTATGTCCGAACCGGGTCTGAGTGTTCCAGATGAATAGAAGCAAAGATAGTCAACCAATACATAATGGTATTGAATTCTGCCCTCGTCATCCTTAATGATGCGATCAAAGACTTTCACTACCGGGCCCACCTCGACTCTTATCCCTGTCTCTTCCAAGAGCTCACGCTTCAGCCCGTCTTCCAGCCTTTCCCCCAGGTGAACTGCGCCACCAGGTATGCTCCACCTGCCGTAGGCCGGAGGTTTGCCCCGTTTGGCAAGAACGACGCGGCCATCCCTAAAAAAGATCACGCCGCCTACGCCGACGATAGGAGCCTGTGGATATTCTCTGGTAATAGTCATCAGAATATTTCCTCTGAAAATATGCCTAAGAATACTAAAGACCCGACCAAAGATTGTCAAGTTCAAAACTGACAAAGCTGTACACATTTTTCCAGGTTTATGTTAACATATTACCTTTTCTGTCTCAAGGGTCAGGGAAAGCGCGGCGGGATACGTGTGCCCATAATAGCTTGACATTTACTCTATCATGCATGTATGTAGTTGTAACCTCCAACGGTGTCGATTTCCGTGCAAGTGTTGCAAGCATTCGGCAAGAGGTTTAAAAAGGCGTTTTTCAACAAAGGGAAGACGATACAATTAGACAAGAGGTAAGGTTAGAAGACTAGATGAACAAGAACAGGATAGCACTGGACCAGCATCTTGGGATCATCTATCGCCTGAGAACGTTTGGCATAAGGCTAGGCCTGGAAACAAT
>DTYH01000015.1 GCA_012961955.1 Desulfobacterales bacterium
ACTCCCAATCCCAAACGAATCCATAACCAACCATATAACTCTACGCATCAATAACCTTTTGTATTATCTTCGCTACCCACAACGATAGCTATACCCCACAAGGACAATTAGAAAACCACACCCATAAAATAAATGGGCTAGATGCCGAAAACTTAGCTAAAGTGTTAGAATCGGCTGGCGTGCACTTGAATCTCTAACGATTGTACTACTCGTCAAGCTCAGCACATGCCTTGGCTCGGCTATTTTGACAAGATCGACTCTGCCGACATCTTTGTCTTGCCCAATACAGTCCAGGTCAAAAAGGAGGAATGGCAAAAGAGAAATAGGATCAAGACCCCCAGGGGCGCAGTAGTTGACAGTCCCTGTCAGATATCGATTCCGTGAAAGAATCTATGAGGTAAAGATCAATAATGCCGTTCACTGGCATACGAAGTAGAGACACGCCCTGTGGACCAAATATTCAAAAGCTTCTTATATTAGAAGATACGTGGATTCTTGCACCAGATCTTGAGAGAGCACGGGGAGTAGTTCGCAACTCTTAATATCTTTACCGTAAGAGAACTTTGTACACTCAATTGGTATTAAAACATCTATCTATATTGCCTTAAAACCACAGAGGTTTCCAGAAGATCCTGATGAAAGGTTGATCGCCCTGACCCTCTATTTTGGTGGAAACACCTTTATTGTAGGAAGTGCCGGACGAAATTACATGAGGATGGAACTTTTTGAAAAGGCAAGAATCAATGTTGTCCTTCAAGACTACTCCCACCCGGAATATCGGCAATTGTACTGAGCGTTTGAGCCGTTTATGTCAGTACTAGATCTACTATTTAACTGCGGGGACAAAAAGCTTATCAATCTTGATGGGTAAATATCGCTAAGTTATTGAAGAATCGAGGGTTTGCACCAATTCGGTTGCGGAGGCACGCTGATGAAGCACGGAGAAAGGGGTCATCAAGTATGCGTACTGGTAACCACAGAGGGGGAGATGGGGGGTGATCCAGGGTGGGGAAGGGAGGAGCAGTTCGGCTCCAACAGGATCGTGGAGGTTCAGAATCCCTTCTGGGGCGGTTACAAAGACACCCGACTTCCGCTAAACAAGGTTATCATCACCCTTACAGGAGGGGTGATTAAAGAGGTTTCTCCGCAGATGATCTTTGTACACTTTCTTGACTATTCCCACCAGGATCATCGTATACTGGCCGAGGCCCCCATACCTGCCACCCGATACGTAAAGAATATCCTATTTTATGAGATGCCTACCACACAGAACTTTTCCCCTACCGTATTTGTGGACATAAACGATGTCTTAGAAAAAAAAGATATTACCCTTTCAGTGCATGCCTCCCAGGTTGTAAAGACCAATATAGAGGGTACTTATATTATTGACATCGGCCGAGCTTCTGCTACTTTCCGGGGAATGCTGGGGAGGATCAGAAATGCAGAAGGCTTTTTACACTTGAGGCTCTTTATTAGCACACGATTCCACATTCAAAACCTTTCCTGGACGACGAGGACGTAAGAGGGGTAAGTTCAGCACTCGCCTCAGGCAGGCTTGAACAGGGAGAGAAGGCCGTGAGTTTGAAGAGTCTGTATCGGATCTGATCGGGGCGCCATATGGCATAGCTGTCAGCTTTGGGACGGCCACCCCCCACTTTTCTCTTCTCGCCCTAAGAGCGGGAAGCGGGACGAAGCAATAATAACAACTTTTGTCTCCAGCCCCTTCTAGATACAGTACAGTATGTGGGTGCCTCGCCTATATTTGCTGATATTGAACTAAGGACCTTTAATAGTAACCCTGAAGAGGTAAGGCGACTCGTGACACCTCGAACCCGGGCTGCTGTTGTCCCTCACATATTTGGACTGTCAGCAGACATGGAATCCCTGCTTGAGCTAGGAATATCTGTCATTGAGGATTGTGCCCAGGCAATGGGTGCCGTGGACAACGGTCACCCCGGGGTAGTACGCGAAGAATATCTATATTCTCTTTTTATGCCACCAAGATGATAACAACTGGAGAAGGCGGAATGGTGGTTACAAGTGATAGTAAACCCCTGCAGGAGTCCGTGACATGAGGGATTATGACGAAAAGGAAGGGTATAAGATACGCTTCAACTATAAGATGACACAAATTCAAGCGGCCTTGGTATTTCACAGTTAAGAAAGCTCCCTCTTTTTCCGGAAAGGAGGAGGGAGATTGCAGGACGTTACGGAAAGGCTTTTCAAGGATTTCCGGTAAAGATCCCAGATGATGAGATCGAGAGGTATTCCATATTCTTCGTTTACGTCCTCCTACGTGAAGAATGGGTTGAATCCTTTATTCAAAAGATGACCGCGTCCGGAGTTGAGGTAAGACGTCCTGTGTTTCGTCCTCTCCACCGTCTATGGGTATGCTGTGTTATCCAAACACCGAGCCTGCTTGGAACAAGGCTGTACTTGTGCCACTCTATCCAGCCTTGCAGGATAAAGAGATCGATATCGTAATAGA
>DTYH01000016.1 GCA_012961955.1 Desulfobacterales bacterium
CCCTTTAGGTGTTTATAACTTTTGTAGTGGCCAGAGGGGATATCTTTTAGTCTGATAATGTCCTCCTGCTAAAGAAATATCCCTCTGGCCGATATTTTTTTGATTGAATAACAGGTAACAATTTAGCCTTTTGAAAAAAAAACAGCAGCAGCAGCAAGATAGTGCTCCTGCGCGGGCTAGGAATAGTGAAGAGTTAAGAGTGAAAAATGAAAAGTGAAGGAATTAGTCCATATCAATTCTTCGCTTTTCACTCTTACCAGGAGTGGCTTCCAGCCGCGACCGAATACTGGTTTCTCAAAGAGCCAAACTGTTACAATAATAATAGCAACCTATTTTTATTAAAGGAAGGAGATGGTTGTCATGGTTTGTGCAACTGTAAAGAAAGGCCAGGAGTGTACGTTTATGAGCAAAAAGGGCTGCACCTTCAATGGTGGCAGCTGTTACCAAATAGTGGATCAGTGCAAAGGGTGTAACCATGTCACCGAATTTTCTTCGGGATGGTATTGCACAGCCTATCCAGACCCCTCAGCCAAGTGGAGAAATGGTAATTGCAATTTTGCCACCCATCTTAAACAGGAAACCAAGAATAGGAATAACAAGACCAATCCACTAAAGGCCTCAAAGAGAAACTTTCGTTAGGCCAACAGTCGAATTTGTGTAACCCCGTCTCATTGGACGGGGTTTTCAATACCGTATCAGCATTAGGAACAAACCGTGTGCTGGAGCTGTCACGCCGGCCCTCCTTCGATCTTTTGACTCAAGAATACCCTTGATTTCTGATGGCTTTATCTTACCCAATCCTACGTACACGAGAGTTCCAACAATGTTCCGTACCATAAACTTTAAGAAGCCATCCGCTTCTATACTGAAAATCAGATAGTCGTCATCTATGATCCTCATATCAATATTGTGAACCGTTCTGATAGGACTCTTTCGCTCACTCCCCGAGCCCTCAAACGCTGAAAAGTCGTGACGTCCAGTCAAGAAGGGCAAACTATCCTCTATTGCATCCAGATCGAGCGGCTTCCAGATATGCCATACATATTGACGAGAAATCGCTATGGGGGCAGCACGGTTCAGAATTCGGTAATGGTATACTTTACTCTTTGCATCAAACCGTGAATGAAACGATTCGTCCACCTCCTCGCATCTTTTGATCACGATATCCGGCGGAAGTAGGCTATTTAATCCCTTAAAAAAGACGTCCGGGGTCAATCGACTCTTGATGCGGAAATTGGCCACCTGATTCAGAGCATGCACACCTGCATCTGTTCTGCCGGCCCCGATCAGGGAGACGGTCTCTCCAGTCATAGTGTGAATTGCTGTCTCAATACTCCCCTGAACGGTGGGGAGCTCTTTCTGTCGCTGCCAGCCATGGTATGCAGTACCATCATACTCTACAGTTATCTTTATGTTCTTTACTCTTTTCTCACTTATATTTTCTTTGTGGTGCGGCTTGTTTTCAGCTATCATTGGTTACAAGCTCAGAGTCACGAACCCACGAATAGTGGGATTTTACACCCCACCGCAATTTCGGTGGCATATAAAATGCCACCCTGCGTTCGGTTTTGCTTGTAAAAGGTTAGGCGGATAAATATATTTACGGGCAATATGTTCCCGTTCAGTGCAGCCTGCATCCTCTATCGTAACTTCGGCTTGACTCTCATGCAACAGGCTTGTTTCGAAATGCTGAAATGTTACTACGTTCTTTGTTTAGGCAACAGCCCGTTCATAGCTTCGTAACCGTTCTTTTAGATCGGAAAAGGACAAGAATTAAGCCCTGCTGTCTCCGGCAATCCGAACATGACATTCATATTTTGTACTGCTTGACCGGACGCCCCCTTTGCCAGATTGTCGATAGCAGAAAGGAGTATTAATCGATTGACCCTTTTGTCTATACGAAACCCGATATCGCAATAATTTGTACCCCTTACATATTTGGTGTTTGGAACCTGACCTCCAGGAAGTATGCGAATAAAGGGCCTATCTTTGTAAAAGGATTCAAGGCGTGATAATATCTCATCTTCAGAAACCGGTTCTTTCAGGTTAACATAGATAGTCGTAAACATCCCGCGGGTGAGTGGAATCAAATGAGGCGTAAAGGTTATACGAATTTCTTTATGAGCGACCATACTCAAAACCTGCTCCATTTCGGGTGAATGCCTATGTTCTGTTACCTTGTAGGCACACAAGGCCTCGTTTACCTCGCAATAATGGGTAGAAAGAGAGAGGGATCGGCCAGCCCCACTAACCCCAGACTTGGCATCTATGATGATGGTATCGTGATCCAAAAATGGAGCATCGATCAAAGGGACTAGTGGTAACAGACTGCAGGTAGGATAGCAACCTGGGTTTCCAACCAGGGAGGCACTTCGAATCTCCTCAAAGAAGACCTCTGTGAGACCATACACGACTTCCTGAAGAAGCTCTTTAGCGGTATGCGGTTCATACCACGCCTCATAAATATCCGGCTCCCAGAACCTGAAATCGGCACTAAGGTCAACAACCTTTTTCCCCTGTTGCACGAAATCAGGAACTACGGACATAGATACTTTGTGTGGGAGTGCAGTAAAGATAACATCGGCCTTGTCTACTATATCCTTCACGGACATTGCCTGACAATCCAGATCAATTATTCCACACATACACGGATAGACTTCAGAAAAAGGGATACCTGCGTACTGGCGCGACGAGATCACTGTCAGTTTCACCTGAGGATGTCCTGCCAGGATTCGGACAAGTTCTGCCCCTGTATACCCCGTCCCGCCAACAACGGCTGCCCTGATCATATTACCTCCTGTACATCTATTTAATTTAGCTTATCTGTGACCCATACTCGAGTGCGGCCACTTACAGGCCTGTAATCTTTGTAATATCTTAGTATTTTGAAACAAGCCGGTTGCATCATGCCCAATGTAAAGTTGCGACAAAGGATACAAACATGACGCACTGGGCGGGAAGACATCGTACGCAAACCCCGTCAGAATTTCACACAGGGCCCATGTCAGAGAAAGGTATAATATTCTCATTTTGACACTTGCTTCCGCACGGGGGTTTTCTAATGGGGTAAACACAGCTGGTCGGGCAACCTTTTTTATAAGCAAAGCCAAATGTGGGGGTCGGTTTTGTATGGCACCGAAATTGCGGTGGATATAAGAAGCCCTACAAACAGTGCCAACTCACGAAGGTTGTGGCGTTTGCTCTATATCGGGTTTTGCTCGTATCCCATATGTATAACGACTTTTCTTGCATCTTATGTCGTATATTCACTATCCGGGTCGTCTTTTGATGCGGCCGGGCTTGTTTCAAGAGGCTAAATTGTTACTAATCTTTCAAAAAAAAAGGAAGTACATAAAACAGTACCTTCCTTTCTTGATCTTTAAAGTCGCCTTTTGGAAATATCTCATACGAGATAATCGGTCTTCCTCGGCTAGATAAGTGGTTGACCGTCTCCTGCCCAAGGCGGAAGATCATCGATTTCAACTGGTTAGGACCAAAGGACCAGTCTTGGATTCGCCCCGTTAGAAATCTTTACTGAACGTCTCGGACAAAGCGAAAAAGGGCTTGGATTCGGGCAGTAGCCGCTTGAGATTTACCGCTTTGAGTATTGGAATCTTGCTCTGGCGCCTCTCTGACCGTATTTCTTTCGTTCCTTTACTCTGGAATCTCGTGTAATAAAACCTGCCTTCTTCAAGATGGGTCTGAATTCAGGATTGAACATCAAGAGCGCCTTGCTGATTCCATGTCTGATAGCACCAGCCTGCCCGGAGATGCCACCTCCCCGCACGTTCGCAATGACATCGAACTGCCCCAACGTGTTCGTTAATACAAGGGGCTGCCTCAGGACCATCTTCGCTGTTTCTATCGGAAAATAATCATCTATGGATCTATTGTTTATGGTTATGACACCACTTCCTGGCTTCAGCCAGGTCCTAGCCACACAGGTTTTTCTTTTACCTGTGCCGTAATAGACTTCTTGAGCCATCTGGTTCTCCTTATTGATTAGGTTCTCAAAGGTTCTGGCTGTTGTGCCTTATGGGGATGATCGGGTCCAGCATATATCTTTAACTTTTTAATCAATCTTCGACCCAACCTGTTTTTGGGAAGCATGCCTTTAACTGCAAAAAAAAGGAGATCTTCCGGACGTTTTTCAAGGAGTCTCTTTGCTGTAATCGACTTAAGGCCTCCCATATATCCGGTGTGGTGATAGTAGACCTTTTTGTCCCACTTCTTACCTGTCAGGACCAGCTTGTCTGCATTTACTACCACTATGAAATCTCCAGTATCAACATGTGGTGTATAGATAGGTTTATGCTTCCCCCTGAGCCGCATAGCGATTAATGAGGCAAGGCGTCCAAGTATCTGACCCTCAGCATCAATAAGGTACCATCTTCTGTCTACATCCTCTTTTTTTGCACTATATGTCTTCATCGCCCATCTACTCCAAACGCGAAAATAGAAAATAATAATAAAATTTTACCATGATGTCAACAAAATTCTTACCGCGATTTTTTTAGTCCGTTGGAAAAGTCCCGCGCCGAACGAGAGGTACAAATTGTAGAACCTTGTCCTGTCAGTCATTCCCGCGAATCCCCGACTCCACCGGTCTGCCCATGGATTCCCACTTACGCCGGAATGACGCTTATGGGATAATTGAAATTCACGTAAATACTGAGACGGTGTCAGTGGTCAACGAGACTGACCACAGTCTTTACTCATTCACGATTATATCTGAGCCATCCATATATCTTTGGTACGCCGCAATAAAAAATAGAAAAGATATGCATGCTAGTCACCCTTTAATCGTATAAGGCATCATCTTAAGGGGTTTAGTCGTTCCAAAGAGCTAAAAAGTTGCTTCCGTATTCTGTCAAAATTTTCAGGAAAGGGCTAAATTTTTCTAACATTCGATTGACTTTTAATAACTCTTTGAATATACTTCAAGCAATTATACCCTCAAAAAAAACCTTTTCAACGGTCTAAGTAATGAAACAGCTTTTGCGTATATCCAACCTGTGGCTTGGAGTTATCGTCACCCTTCTTATGTTGGTCCTTACCGTAGCCCATCCCGACTTCATAGAGTCCATCGAGCTGAAGACATATGACCTGAGGATGCGTCTTATATCACAGAGCAATGAATATTTCAAGGATATAGCTATCATTACCATTGATGATGATAGCATAAATAAGTTAGGGCGGTGGCCCTGGCCTCGTTCTCTATTTGCCCGCGTTATCGATTTCCTGTCTAAAAACGGCGCCACCCTGGTAGGCCTAAATATCATATTTAGCGAGCCGGAAGAGAATACAGGCCTGAAAGAGATCAGGGACCTGATCCGTTTTGTAGAGGAATCAAGGGTTCACAACTCCGACTCTAACGCGGATCCATTTCTCAAGCGACTTGTGGAGGCAGAGATCCGATTGGACAACGATGCTAAACTGGTTCAGGCGGTCCGGAGCTCAAATAATGTCGTTTTACCTGTCTTCTTCAAGCTGGGACTGTATCATGAACAAAAAAGGGGGAAATTGTCCCCAAAAGAATCAGTAATCGAAAGATTTTCTCTCCCTTTTATCCGCGAGGAGAGTCCTCTTTTTGTACCCTTCCAGGCCAAAGGAGTAACTCTCCCTATTCCGCCGTTAGTAGAGGCCTCCCGAGGGCTTGGACATCTTAACCTAGACTACGATATAGACGGAAAGACAAGAAGGGATGCCCTTATAGTCGATTATAAAGGCTATTATTTCCCTTCCTATCCTCTCCAGATGGCCATGAGTTATTTGGGGCTTACCAAGAATGATGTTGAAGTAGTACCCGGTATCGGAATAATGTTGGGGTCGCAATTAGTCCCTACCGATATTTCTATGGGGATGCTTATCCGTTATGCAGGCCTGGATCGAGCCTTTCCGCGATATTCTTTCTTTGATGTCATTAATGGCAAGATAACGCCTGACGCCTTCAAAGATAAGATAGTCCTCATTGGAACTACTGCTGCAGGTATCTATACTCCGGTCTCTACGCCTATAGGAAATAACATGCCAGCAGTAGAGATATCGGCAAACGTTATCAGTAATCTCGTCAACCAAGATTTTATTCTGAGACCGGACTGGGTATTCTTTCTGGAACTGGGTCTTCTACTACTTTTAGGCGCGTATATTTCCGTTGTAATGCCCAGGCTTAAGGCCAATGTTAGCGCTCTTACAACCCTTGCATTCTTTGCTTTGGTGAGTATTGGGGGAACGCTTGTTTTTGTCCTCAAGGGCATATGGTTAAAGCTGACATATCCTATCCTCCAGCTAGTAATCGGTTACACCCTTATTACCTCAAGACGGTTCCTCAGCACAGAAGAGGCTAAGACCAAGGTGGAAGGTGAAAGCATCGAGACCAATAAAATGCTTGGTCTCAGTTTTCAGGGACAGGGTATGCTGGATATGGCGTTTGAAAAGTTTCGCAAGTGTCCTGTTGATGATGAAATGAAGGATCTCCTGTACAACCTGGCACTCGATTTTGAACGAAAAAGAATGATTAACAAGGCGGTTGCCGTGTACGAATACATCCAAAGGCATGATAAAAACTATAAGAATATTAACGAAAGGATCAAGACTCTGTCTGCTGCTGAAGCAAGCATGATGCTTGGATCTCCAGGAGGGGCGAGTGAGGAAGGCCTGTTATCAACAATAATTACAGAAGGTAGTAGTGCGAAACCTACCCTTGGAAGATACGAGATTATCGAGGAATTGGGCAAAGGGGCCATGGGAATGGTGTATAAGGGTAAGGACCCAAAGATCAACAGGGTCGTGGCCATTAAGACCATACGTTTCTCGGACAATTTTGATCCGGAACAGATAGAGGAGATGAGGGAGCGATTTTATCGAGAGGCAGAGACGGCTGGTAGACTCTCTCATCCAAATATCGTAACCATCTACGACGTGGGAGAGGATTACGATCTCGCCTATATTTCGATGGAGTTCCTGGAGGGAGAGGACCTGGAAAAATATTGCAAAAAAGGGAACCTTCTCCCTATAAGAAAAGTTATCCATTACATGGAAAAGATTTGTGACGCTTTGGACTATGCCCATAAGAACAATATAGTGCATCGCGACATCAAGCCGGCAAATATCATGCTCTTGAAAGATGGCACGATTAAGGTCACAGACTTTGGTATAGCGAGGATTACCACGTCCTCAAAGACCCAGACCGGAGTGGTCCTAGGTACTCCTAACTATATGTCACCGGAACAGGCAGAAGGGAAGCGCGTTGATGGACGCTCCGATATTTTTTCGCTAGGCGTGGTGTTTTATCAGCTTCTAACAGGTGAGCTGCCTTTTAAGGGCGAGACCATAGCTTCCCTCATGTATCAAATAACCCATGCTCCGCACCCCTCCCCAAAAAAGTTTAACCCCAGGATTCCATCTGCGTGTGTGGCCATTATCGACAAAGCACTTGAAAAAGACGTCAAAAAACGGTATCAAACAGCTGGTGCGTTTGGGAGACACTTAGCTTTATTAGGCAAGAAGATGGATCAACTTGCCAGCCAGAAGATGAAGAAACAGGCCTCATGATAGAATCGTACGGAATATCCGATGTAGGAATGGTTCGTCCTGGTAATGAAGATAACTTTAAAATAGATGATCAAATAGGGCTATACATCGTATCCGACGGAATGGGAGGCCACTTAGCAGGGGAGGTGGCGAGTCAGATTGTTGTTGATTCTATCCACGGATATATAAAAAAATACAAGGCCGAAGGATTACACGAGAGCTTACTTTATGCCCCTTACGACGACGAATTGTCAGAAGAGGCCAACGTAGTCCAGAGTAGTATCAATCTTGCAAATCGTATGGTACTCGATATCTCCCGCAAGGATAAGGATAAACGAAAAATGGGGGCTACCGTAGCCATACTCTTTTTTGGAGAAGGGAGGACTGTTGTTGCCAACGTGGGAGACAGCCGAATATACCTGATACGTCAAAATACCATCAATACTGTTACTCGAGACCACACTTTAGCCTCTGACCAGGCATACGAGCATATTATCGAACCCAACGAGGTCGAATCATCACCATACAAGCACATACTTACCCGGGTCATAGGTGTTGATGAGGAGGTGAAGCCTGATATCTTTGAGCTTGAAATAGTTCCAGGCGATAGATTTTTATTATGCTCCGATGGTCTTACCAACATGGTCGCTGATGACGAAATAATGGAGGTTATAACCGCTCACAAAAGACCGGAAAAGATATGTCAAGTGCTGGTAGACATGGCTAATCAGAAGGGGGGTGAAGATAACATCACAGTAGCCCTAGTTCATTATAAGCATAAACCATTGGAACGCATATTTTCTTTTTTTTCAAAACCATTCAAGAGAGGTTTACCATGGCGCAGTTAGTCCTAAAATTCAAGGATGTGGAGATCAAAACTTATAAGTTTGACAAGCCAAGTATTACTTTGGGCCGCAAAGAAGATAACGATATAGTTATCGACAATATGGCTGTCTCCGGCTATCACGCAAAGATTGATCACATTGGAAAGAATTATTTTTTGACCGACCTCCAAAGCTTGAATGGTACGTTTGTAAACGATCGAAAGATTGTAAGCTATAAATTAATGCACGATGACGTTATTACGATCGGGAAACACACGGTTCATTTTCTCCTGGACGAAGAGGAAAGAGAGTCTGTTGAAAAAGGAGAACTGGACCAGACTATGTATCTGGATACCAGGAAGGCTAGGCAGAGGTCCAAACCCACGGTTAAACCGCAAGGTGCGCCCGAAAAGAAGGCAACAGAGGTTGGCGTAATTACCTTCTTGTCAGGAGGTGAAGGAGAGTTTGAACTGAAGAAGAAACTGACCAAACTAGGAAAGGATGCGAGTTGTGATATTGTCCTGTCGGGGATATTTGTGGGAGGGATTGCAGCCACTATTAGCCAGAGGCCAACCGGATACTTCATTACCTATACTGGTGGCATGGCCAAGCTGAAGATAAACGGACAGACTGTAAAAGAGACCTACCAATTAAAGGAATTCGATACCATAGAAATCGGTTCGAGTAAGATGCAATTCTATCTTAAATAGCGGGTGTAGACCAGTTACGTCAGGTCTTAGCCTTCCAGGTCCCTTACCCCCTGTAGCACTATATCAAAAAGTTCCTGGATATGTTCCTGCTCCAGACAGGAGAATGCAATCCGCAAATCGGTCTTACCTATAGATATCAAACCAACGCCATACTTGTTAAGGAGATGAAGCCTGAGGGGTTCTGCCTCTACAGTCTTCAGTTTGATACACATGAAATATCCAGAGTTGAATGGATAGACCTCCCAGGCTGTCTTATACTTAGGGTCGGAAAGTACCTCCTTAACCCGGTTTGCCCTTTGTTTCATAATCTTGAACTTTTCTTCCTTCTCCTGCCTGTAGCTTTCCGATTGCAATCCCTTTAACAAAATAGTCTGGCTTAAGTGGGAACTGTTAGATATGGACCCTCTAACTGCCCCCGCTGTCTTTCTCTCCAGTGCATTATAGACTCTTTCTGGATACTTTCGTATTGCTGTTCCGTATGTGATGAATCCTACTCTTAATCCCCACACGTAATCCTCCTTGGTGGATCCATCCAGCTTTATGGCAAGAAGACGCGGGTGGATACCGGCAAGCCGCCCAAAGAGGGACTCCTTGATTGTATCATCCTCAAAAAATAATCCAAAGTAGGCGTCATCAGTGGCAGCTATCACGTTTACACCTTGTTCTGTCAGTTCAGTCAGGGCTTCAACTATACTGTTTGCCTCCTGCTCGTTTACCGTGTAACCTGTAGGATTATTGGGAAAATTGAGAATAACCGCTATTTTTCCATTCTTTTTTCCCTCCTTTCGAAGCACCTCTCTGAAAGAAGATATATTGAACCTGCCATCTTGAGTAAACAGGGAAAAATGGGAAATCTGCGCATGGTGACGTACACTAAAGATAAGGTTGTAGTTTCCCCACGTCTTGTCAGGGAGAATAACCACATCTCCAGGGTCTACCCACATGTCAGCTACTATACTTAGCCCATGGGTGATGGCATTTGTTACAATCGGCAGGCTGATCGATTTCCCAGCCAGGGATGGATTCTTTTCCAGCATGGTTTCGCGCCATAGGGTTCTCAGCTGGGACACACCAAAGGACGGGGCGTAGGTTAGGGAGTCAGAGGGGGCAAGCCCTGAAATATACTTTGTTATCGAAGGTAGATGCATGGGCTGGCCTTTTTCGGTAGCAATGCCAATAGTTGCGTTAAACCGATATGCCTTCTCTTTTGCTTCAGCGCTTTGGGCCAAAATACCACGTGGAAAAAAGAGTCCCTTTCCTACACGAGATAGCATCTCATACAGGTGAGGATTACCTTCCTGAATAATCTGATTCAATTCTTTTGCAAGCTGATTCATAACCTTATTCCCCCATTAGGTTCTGATTCCATATTTCGTAAACATTTAGATGTGTAACAATTTAGCGTTTTGAAAAATTGACCATTAGAACCTTTAGTTTCGAAGAGCTAAAGTGTTATTTAGGGTTAAATATTCGATCATAGCATTCGCCTCTCTGACTATCATGAACAAAAGGGAGTTGCCAATACATTTTTTTTGCATGAGGTCAAATCAGGTATATTACTCAAGTATGTTCTTCTCCACATTATAGTGGATAGAAAAGATCAAGGCATCCCCTTTAAAGACGTTCAGTTGTGTCAGGACGTGGTTTGCTACTGCCTGCCTGGTTTCAGGAGCAAGAGAATTGAACACACTGAACATCTCCTCAACATCATCATATTCGGTTAAAACCTCCCAGATCTCTTCGGGCGACAAATCCCCACTCAGTACTCGAGTAGGCTCAACTTTCTTTTCAAACCCTTTCTTTGCACAGGCGAGGATTTCATCGAGCTCTTTCTTTATCCTTTGGACTTCTTTCTCAACGTCTTCATAAGAAGGAGAGGAGCGAACAAATACTATCCTTCCTTCTTTCTCTTCAGGATTCGTGCCTTTTCCATAGATTCGGGCACGGGCTACTGGCCCCTCCGGCCTATTGTCTGATCTTTCCACTTCCAGCTCGAAGTGGCGCGTTGATTTTATAACACTATACATCTCGAGATTTCTCCTAAAACTGAATTAAACACACTTCCAGGAATCGTAACCCCGTTCTCTGGGGAGAAGCACTTTTCCTTGAACGACTTGTAAATATTCGGTTATTCCGTTCCGTTTCTAAGCCGATCACGCACAACCTTAACCCTCTCATCTGTTTTTACCTTAAAAAACTCTCTAGCGCTCCCCTTGTTTACAGAAATCTCAAGTAGATTCCGACTCCCAAAGATGGCAAGAGGCTTACCTCTATTTACGCTATCATACGACCTTTTTATTCCATCGATTGTAACCCCGGCTATTTGAACCTTAACCTCTCTCCCACTACTCTTCAAGAAACCCTCAAAGATGCTCTTATCTATGTTGGTGATCAGGTTTCCGAATCGATCAATTGAGATGATAACGCCGATCAGCTCACCGTGTTCGGAAATATAAGGTCTTTCTATGTCCAACTTTTTTAGCTGATCGATATCTATCCTCTCCCCAAAAGAGTCAAGAGGAACGCCTCGGGAGATATAGGCCGCAACCGGTGCAAATATGTCTCTGCCATGAAATGTGTTGCTGACAGGGCTTAAGAAGTATCCTTCATTGACAACGTTGTAGAGCTCTTCAACCTTACCTTTCTCAATAACTATGCTTAAAAGTCCATTATCCGGTGCCAAAAATATATGACCATCACACCTTAGTGCAATTACCCTTCTTCTACCCCCTACACCTGGATCTATTACGCACACATGGATCGAACCACTAGGGAAATACCTGAAGTACGAATCCACAGTATACGCCCCATGAACAACGTTATGACGAGAAATATTATGTGTAATATCAATAACATGAGAGCAGGGATTGATACTCAGGATGACCCCCTTCATTACGCCAACGTATTCGTCGTCAAGACCAAAGTCGGTCAACAGGGTGATTATGGTCTTTCCTTTGATCATCTGTCAACGATGTTCATCCCCTTATATATATAAATATGGAGTAATAGCTTAGCTCTTTGAAAAGCCACTATTCGGTCGCTGCCGGAGGCCGCTCCTCCCGAGAGTAAAGAATGAACATGAGAATGTCTCCAACCCCCCTTAACTCTTAACTCTCGATAGGTATCTACTGTATTCGTCCAACTTGGAAAGGGCCTTAGCGGCCCTTTCGATATTAGGAAAGTTCGGAACTCCGATCCTGTTAAGCTCTGTTCTTATCTGTAATCGAACCCTTTCCACCTCAAGGTCGTCCTTTGTCTTTTGAAGGATAACCAAGAAGGGTTTTCTGAATCCTTTTTTTACGTCAAGCATGGACTTTGTGTGACCTTTGATCAACCTCTCCGTGTTCAGGCCTAGCAGCTGGCACCGCTTAACAATAAAATCGATATCAAAGATATATATCAAGGCGTCTATTCTCGAATCGTTTCCAACAAGGAGGTTCACGTCCCTTGATATGCGTGGGCTTAGAATCCAGCCGGTCAGGTCCACAGGGTTACTTTGAAAGGTTCCTTCTTCAGGAACATATTTCAGTATGCTGTCCTGAACATCTTCCTTGAGAGGCGGGACAAGAAGCCCTAAAGACGTGCAGGCATCGGCTGTGGTAACACTTGTTCCTCCTCCAAAGGCAACGATGCCCACACTCTTTCCCTCCGGAAGAGGAGCCCTCAGGTACATGGATATGACATCTACCATCTCATCCATATTGTTAACCAAGATTCCCCCCGTCTGCCTGATGATGAATTTCCACATCTCAAAGGAACCTACCATTGACCCGGTATGGCTCATTGCTGCCCTGGCTCCTGCTTCGGTGTGCCCCGCCTTCCACATTACCAATGGCTTTATTGGGGCCATCTGTTTAATAAGATTGAAAAGCCTCCTTTCCTCGCCCATCCTCAGCCCTTCAAGATAGATCCCCACCACTCTGGTTTCAGGGTCCGTGCTAAAGTCAGCCAGAAAATCTGTGACCTTGAGATCACACGCGTTTCCGATAGAGACCAACTTGTTAATCCATATACACTCAGAGGCACCACGTTCTATAAAATTTATCGCGAGCCCCCCACTCTGGGAGATAAAACTAACATTTCCCGCTTGAACTGGATGATCTGCATCAAAACCGAATCTTGCCTTTGGGTAGTAGACTCCCATACAATTCGGTCCCAGTATCCGCACCTTCCCCCTTGCCACATCGACGATCTTTCTTTGCAGTTCCGCCCCTTGTCTTGTGCCTACCTCATGAAATCCGGACGTAAAGATCTGGGCAAAACGCACCCCTTTGTCCGCACAATCCTTGATAACCTCGGGGACTGAAGAGGCTGGAACACCTATGATCGCATAGTCTACAGGATGAGGAATGTCGATCACACGAGTATATGTCTTAAGACCCATAATCTCTGATAGGTGTGGATGGACTGGATATATTGGGCCGGAAAATCCCATCTTGATAAGGGCATGGAGGAAAGCGGTTGCCCCTTTTGAGAGATCATGGGAGACACCGATTACGGTTACAGACCGCGGGTGAAAGAGTCTTTTGAAATTGTTGTCAGCCATTGTGGGGGTAGTCCTTTCATCGAAGTATTCATGCCGTGTAACCACTTCCCGAGTTGTATAGTCTTTGTTGGAGGAAGTATATTGAAAGACAGCATCGAGGTCAAGAGAAGTTTTTTTTGAGAGAATTGACCGAGGAGCTTGAGGAGGGTCTGACATAGGGTAATAAACTATGAGAGAGCACATCCCCCGCTCTCAACTCACTCGAAAAACAAAGGTTGGAGGCATCGGAGTGTAAACCCCGTTAGAAAATCAACCTCCGATAGTCTTAAACGAGGGTTTACCCAATTCATATTGGGTGAAGGTGCATGTTTTGGGATTGATCATGATTTCCTAACGGGGTAAAGAAAAAGCTTCACCCAGCGAACAGTTATGTTCAGGGAGCTAAAGTATTACATTTTGGTCTGTTTTGTGGTATAAGGAATTACTTATATCTTCACATAGAAAGAATGCTTTTAGGTGAAACGATGAAAAAAATCGAAGAAGTTACGCTCCTCTATGAGATTAGCAATGCACTCAATGTAAGCCTGGACCTGAAGAAGGCCCTCTATAAGGTACTGGATATCTTACACAATTCAATGAATATGGTGCGTGGAACGATTACGCTCCTTAATCCGTTGAGAAATGAGATTAGCATAGAAGTGGCCCATGGCCTCTCCAAGGCAGCGATGGAAAGGGGGAAGTACAAGGTAGGTGAAGGGATAACAGGGCGTGTCATCGAGACTGGCAAGGCCTTTGTAGTACCAAAGATCAGTGAGGAACCGCTGTTCTTAAACCGTACAGCCTCGCGGAGGAGATTACGTAACCAGGAGCTTTCCTTCATCTGCGTTCCCATCAAGAAGGGGAACCAGGTTATTGGCTCTCTGAGCGTAGATCGACCGTTTGAAGAATCTTACTCATTAAAAGAGGGTGAAAGGCTTCTTTCCATTATTGCCACGATGATCGCTCAGCATGTTATTAACCTGGAAACCATACACCTTGAGAGGGAGCGACTAAGGGAAGAGAACAGGAGGCTCAGGGAGGAACTGTCCAGAAAGTATCGGATTACCAATATCATCGGAAACAGCAATAAGATGCGGGAAGTCTTTCAGATGATCTCTCAGGTGTCTAAGAGCAATGCTACCGTGTTGATTCGAGGAGAGAGTGGCACTGGCAAAGAATTGGTGGCCAATGCAATCCACTATAACAGCCTAAGGGCAAAAAATCCATTTGTGAAAGTAAACTGTGCGGCCCTGCCGTCCAATCTGATCGAAAGTGAGCTTTTCGGCCATGAAAAAGGGGCCTTTACCGGGGCGATTCGACAAAAGAGAGGAAAGTTCGAGCTGGCAAACAAAGGGACGATATTCTTGGATGAAATAGGCTCCATCGGCATGGATGTGCAGGTAAAGCTCCTACGAGTACTTCAGGAAAGGGAGTTCGAGCGAGTAGGTGGATATGAAACCATAAAGGTAGATGTTCGAATCATAGCCGCCACCAATAGAAACCTTGAAAAGGCCGTTGAGGAAGGAAACTTCCGAAGTGACCTCTACTACAGACTGAACGTATTTCCCATCTATATGCCTCCGTTAAGAGAACGCAAGACGGATCTCCTTCTCCTGGCTGACTATTTCTTGGAAAAGTATGCAAAAGAGAATCATAAAGATATTCGCCGCTTTTCCACGCCTGCTATCGATATGCTCATGCAGTACCACTGGCCAGGGAATGTACGAGAACTTGAAAACTGCATTGAGCGAGCCGTCCTTCTTTGCGAAGAGGGCGTTATCCATAGCTACCACCTGCCTCCGACTGTCCAGACAGCGGAAGAGTCCGGTACCTTGCCCTCCAAGTCTTTAGAAGATGCTGTGGCAAATCTTGAACGGGAGATGATCATCGATGCTTTGAAGAGCACGCGGGGTAACATGGCAAAGGCTGCAAAGATGCTACAGATAACCGAGCGAAAATTCGCCTACAGGGCCAAGAAGCACGGGGTGAACTATCGAGTATACCGGTGAACTTCGGCCAGATGGGTGCCCCAAAAAGCTCATATGACCTCTCGGCTGATAGACCAATCTCAGGTGCTATCTCAGTAGCTAATTCACCAGCCTTTTGAACGCTTTCAAAGACCTGGCTGAAGGGTTCATTCGTTCTCGTGAGTAATCCTGCATCGCCTTTGACCCTATTCGAAGAAAAAGTAAGACCATTTATTCGTAACCGTTTTGCTAACCCCTCCCAAAAGCCGTATTCCAACATTTTTTCGGATTACCAAAACATACTTCTTTTGCATCAAAATGTTCTGGATCAAACCCTTCGCCAAGCCACTCCACGATTCCTTGGTAACTTTCGTGCTCAGGGAAAGTATTCCCTAGTCCTTACTTATGCAGATCCTCCTGTAATGGGCTATGGCGACAGATTGCGTGTCATCCGAATCAGACATTATGGCAATGGCCTTGACACGCCTGGGCTCCTGCCCGAAAAGCCTCTTATAGTCATTATAGACATTCACCTTCTCAGATACCCATCCACCAAGAGGAGAAGACTGGTTTCTAAGGACTACTATCTTTGTCCTACTGTTATACGGACTTTGGGTGGTTGTACCAACAGGGAGGGAAGCACTCCATACATATTTAATGTTATCTGGCCTGAAGTATCCCTGGAATATTACGTAGATACCTGCTGCGCTATCGCCCGTTCTTTTATATCTTTCATCGCCACCCTTAGGGAGTTCAAGGACACGCCATTGCCAGCTTAAAAAGGGGTATTCCTTGAGATCGTATTCGAACTCTTTGGCTATGGTGACGGCAGATCTAGTGGCTTTTGCCTCGAGATAGCCTTCATGATCTGATCTTACAGTATATACGTCACTCCCGTCACCGCCCCGAGATTTCCAGCCCAACGGAAAAGTGCCGGCCTTAAAGCTGGAGAAATCTTCCACACATCTTATAACCGCACGGCCCTCTCCTGCCAGCAGCTTTGGAAATAGAACGGATAGTACCGAGACGGTTATGATGAGGATGGCTATACGGATACGACTAGCCACAATCATTCCTGGGTCCAATATTCAATCCCCCTTTTCTTTAGTCTCTTTCCTAAGAATTTTCAGAAGCTATGTTTCGCTCCTCTCGTAACTCTTTAAACCTCCCCTCCTTTATGGCACAGCGTATCTGGCGCATTAACGATTCCACAAAGTACAGATTATGAATTGTTGCAAGGGATATTGCCAGGAGCTCCCTGGCCATAAACAGATGCCTTAGGTAGGCCCTGGAGTAATTGCGACAAGTATAACAGTCGCATTCTTCATCGATCGGGCGCGGGTCGTCCTTAAATCGTGCATTCACGATATGGATTCTGGACCGCTCCCCCTCTCTTGTGAGGAGCGTTCCGGTACGAGCCATTCGGGTAGGAGCCACACAATCAAAAAGATCAACTCCTCGCTCAACAACCTCTAAGATGTCATCCGCCTGACCAATACCGAGAAGATGACGGGGCTTGTCTTGTGGCAGGAGCGGGATCGTCCATTCCAAGACTCTGTACATATCCTCCTTAGACCGGCCCAGTGAGCCCCCAATGGCATAGCCGTCAAAACCCTGACTTGAAATGAACCTGGCACTCTCCTCCCTCAAATCCCGGTACTCACCACCCTGAACAATTCCAAACAGGGCCTGAGCGTTATCAGACGTAGACTTGAATTCCTCCAATGCCCGTATAGCCCACCTGTGAGTCCGCTCCATTGCCGTTCTCGTATAATTGTAATCGTGGAGTGGCGACGTGCATTCGTCCAAAACCAGGATCATATCTGCGCCGAGCTTTTGCTCTATCTCTATTACCCTCTCGGGTGTGAAACGATGGACTGAGCCGTCCAAGTGTGAGATGAATTCGACCCCGTCATCATCGATCCTCACAAGAGGCTTTCCTCTCTTTGAGCTGAAATGGCCACCCCGATCTCTCTCCTCTGGAAAGATCGATCCGATCTTGCCAACTCCATGTTCCTTAGCTACACCAAGGCTAAAGATCTGAAAGCCACCAGAGTCGGTCATCAATGGCCCATGCCATCCCATAAATCGATGTAGACCTCCCATCCTCTCTATTAGATCCTCTCCTGGCAGTAAGTGGAGATGGTAGGCATTGGCGATAATCACCTGGATTCCTATCTCAAGAAGATCATCAACCGACGCAGCCTTAACCGTAGCTTGAGTGCCAACGGCCACAAACGAAGGTGTCTCGATAAGACCATGAGCAGTGTACAACTTTCCAGCCCGGGCTTCCCCTTCTTTTGCCAAAAGCTCGAATGAAAACATCAGTAAAAGATTGTAACTGTCCGATGGTAGGGCTTTAGCCTGAACTCGTCATCCTGTCCCATGTTCCACAGCATCCAGTCGATCTCGAATGCCTTAAATTTCCTCCCCATCCGGTCAAGTTCCTTCCGGATTAGCTCCACGGCCCATATGGTGTTAGCCCTGATCTCAACCTCCTCAGGAGATCCTCCCTCAAGCTGAATCTTTTGATCCACTTTTTGGGCCAGGGGCTGTGAGTAACATAGTATCCCCAGATGGCGTAGCACCTGGGGTAGCTTATAATCGGCAAATGCTGTAAGTTCACCGATATCCGCAAAACTCCCCCAGTCTTTCCCATTGAATGCCCCGTAGAGGTCGGCAGCAAATATCTGCGCTCGCTTATAGAAGAAGATTTTGCGGTCCTGATATTCAGAAACATCTCTAAATGACGGTAATTTTTCGGCTATAAGCCTGACCAGTTTTAGTGCTGACTTTTCAGCACTCTTAACCAGGCTGGACGCCTTTCCGCCGTACCCTTCAAGCAGGACACAACCCAGTTCTCTAAGTATCTTCAGCCGATCTTCCATCAGCTGCAATTCCCCTTTTCCACCCAGAATATGTTCAAGTTTAACTAACGTGAGTTCAGCTAAATACTCGGCCTTGGTAATAGGAATACCTGATTCAACGGCCTGTTTAAGAGAGGCTGCCAGGCCATAATAACCAGACAGCCTTTTAGATTCGTAGTCGATCTCCCACTTATCCTTTCCTGATGGTGGCCAGAAGCAGAAGTTCATGCTGTCCAGGACAAGAATATAAGAGACTGTATCTTCAGTTCCGTCGTAAAAGTGGTAAGGGCATCTCCATTGCGGAACTCCGATCCCATCTTCAAACAATTTCTGCGAAAAACTGATCAGGGCCTCTATATCAATCCATACATTCTGGCTCTCCTCTACTACGCTCTTAGCTGTATCAAGTACTTCCCACATTATGGTGTGATCCCTAATCTTATTCTACCCATCAATTCAACTCCTCTTTACCTAATAAATAGCTGATAAAAAATCAAACATTATTCAATTGTAACAATTTAGCCGTCTTAAAGAAACTCACTGATAATGCCGTAATCAGTCAATCTCACTAACTTTCGTCAATCCGGTTAGAATTTAACACAGGCCTGGCGAATTCATTTGCTGATTTTATATAGCAGTACAACGGCATTTTATGGGTAACTATCTGAAATTCTTCCAAATTATACGAGATGGTTATTTCTAACGTCATTCCCGCGAAAGCTCGTCCTCGACCTCCATCGGAGGCTGGAATCTAGCCTGTTTTCAACCTGTCTGGGCTTTTGGATGCCCGCTTCCTGATCGTGTCAGGAACAGGTTTCGCGGGCATGACAGCAAAAAATAACACTGTAGTAACGAGAAATTCGATTTTAATCAAATGTCTCCTGTACGAATGTTTATTTTCTTACGTCTAGGATTATAGCCAAAGATACTAGGACTGGCAAAAAAATATTTTTGTGAAGCCAACGACTAAGCTCACCTACAGCTATGGAGCGTAGCGGAATGGCGGTAAGGTGAAGCGAATGGTTATACCAATTTTTATTTCAACCGTTTGCCCATTTTGTTATTGCATTGCCGTGCGTCCTGCATCATTTAATTTCATTTGTCCGTTTCGAACATCCCCGAATAAACAGGTACGGTTTTGTGTGAACATGGTAACAAAATAGCCGGCGAGGGATGGATAATCATACCCCTTTAACCGAATGGAACGGCGGTTGTGGATATTGGGATTGTATTTCACCCCTGCCACTCCACAATGCGGATTTCCTCTTCGGTCAGGCCGAAGAATTCATAAACCATCCGGTGAATCTGTTTTTCGTATTCCCTGACGTGCGCCTGTTTGGCGGGGTTTTGCAAATAATCGTCGTCTTTGGTGATGGGGAGGATTTTGTTGACCAACCCATTAATTTTGTTCATAGTGCGCGAGCAGATTTTCTATGGCAGTGGAAGTTTTTCTATAAATTTGGAACGGTATCGTAAACACCGCCTGTCCATATGCATGCCAGCACATAGTGCTTCATGTAAATGGGAGAGGAGTCTGGAATTTAACAAACCAAGTAAAAACTTGATGTTCATATTTTTGTTTTTTGATATGGCAAAATAGACACCGCCTTGAGGCACAAAGTTTTCTAAATCAGGAGTGGCACTTATCTGTTTCCGGAATTAGGATTTTCGATGAAGATTCAAGGGACTTGTTTACTCGGATTTAGTCAATTGAAGGCAATTCCCTCACTCATATCAGCTCGAACACTCGCGATCCTCACTTTTGCCAACCACTCGGA
>DTYH01000017.1 GCA_012961955.1 Desulfobacterales bacterium
GAGGACATAGCTTAGGAAAGTAATGCTTCAATTGAACTACCCTGCCGCCAAGGTAAGGATTCTTCTCAACAAGGAACACCTCGTACCCCACTTCAGCGGCCTCAAGGGTTGCCGTAAGCCCGCTAATACCTCCTCCCACAACCAGGATGCTTCCCATCTTAATCTGATCCTCAGCTCTTTTGTCTTCTGCCATGCTATGCGCCTCCGCATCTTTTGTTTAAAAAAGCTCCAGGCACCGATCGTTGGCGCCTGGAGGCAAACGGTTTCTGTCAGCTTTACATACCAACTACCTCTTTGATCTCCACAATCTTTATCTTGGGTCTTGTGAAGACCTTGAACTCATCCTTCTCTGCATCATATACAGAATTTACGAATACGTCTCCCCATTTCTCCTCATCGATCTTGGGGAAGTCTGTCCTGTAGTAGTATCCGGGCCACCTTGTCTCTTCACGGAACAGTTTATGTCTTGTATGGGCCTCCGCAATCAGGACACGATGGACGTTCTCCCAGCATCTCAACAGCTCGTGCAGATTTCGAGCGGCCAGCTTGTGCAGGTCTTCCTTTAGGAGCTGAAGGAGATCCAGAGCGATATTGAGAGTAGTAGCGCTGCACTTATACTGGGACCCCCAACCTGCTACGTACTCATCCATGATCTTGTTGAGACGGAACATAGCCATCTTAGGAGTGATAAAGTTGGGGTTGACCTCCTCTACCGGAAGGTCGTACCTCTTCTTGACAGCGCCTAGGGTAGTGTATTTTGAATGCTCTTCATACGTCTTAAGAGGCTGGAGAATCTTTTCCTTGAGCTTCTCCACCTCTGCATCATCGATCGCTGGCATGTCAGGGTTTTCCACGCAGAACTTTACAGCCGCCTTGGCTGCAATCCGCCCTTCGGTGAAGGAACCTGAAGAGAACTTATGACTTGAATTGCCAACTGCATCACCAGCTGCAAACAGGCCCTTTATCGTGGTCATGCGGTTGTAGCCCCAGAAGTACTCGTTCTTGGATTCATCACTCTGAAGATCCTCAGGACCACTCACCCACGCACCAGAAGCTCCGGAATGAGAACCAATGAAGTACGGCTCAGAAGGCATAATCTCTGAAGGACCCTGCTCTGGAAATACATCCTTTGACGCCCAGAGAACAGCCTGACTGATCGTCATATCCAGGAAGTCTTCCCATGCCTCAGACTCTAACTCTTTCAGTTTCCTCTTCCGCTTCTTAGGATCAGGCTCCTCTTCGGTGAGTCTAGCAATCGCCTTGTCAGTATGCATCAAGATCGGGCCATCACCTTTTTCATACATCTCGATCATCATCAGGTGGTTCCTTAAGCATGTAGGGATTGGCTTAACCTTTCCATACGGAGGCCAGTTATGTAACTCGCCGCCTTCTGAAAGGCCCTCGGCCATGTAATTCCGTCCCGAGGCAGAGGTTGCTTCTGCCTTGAAGAGGAGAAACCACGCACCAACCGGGCCGTATCCGTCCTTAAATCTTGCCGGAACGAAGATAACCTCCTGGGATGACATCTCAGCGCCTGCCATCGTGGTCAGGTAGGAACTGGAGCCTGAGTTCCATGGCGGATACCATGCTCTTCCCATACCTTCTCCGGTCGACCTCGGTCTGAAGACGTGCACTGCACCGCCTGCACAGACAAGACATGCCTTGAACTTAAATACGTATATCTTGGGTTCTCTCACGCTAAATCCGATGGCACCAGCTACCCTCTTTTTATCATTCTTGTCCATCAGGAGCTGAACCACGAAGACACGCTCTATAATATTATCCATCCCGATAGCATTCTTGCCAGCCTCAGCTACAATCGCCTTATAAGATTCGCCGTTAATCATGAGCTGCCATCGGCCTTCATGGACATAATTTCCCTGATCGTCCTTCCATATCGGGAGACCAAAGCCTTCATACATGTGGACTGTGCCGTTTACGTGCCTGGCAATGTCCATTACAAGGTCGTCTCGGCAAAGTCCCATGAGGTCTTGCTGGACATAGCTCAGGTAATCTATCGGGGTGTTATCTCCTATATACTGATTGATGGCAGAAAGGCCCATGGCAACCGCACCACTTCGTTCCATAGCCGCCTTGTCAACCACTGTCACTTTCACATTATGTTGCTTAGCCCAATGGCCAGCCTCTACGCACGCACCAGATCCTGCCATACCAGAACCGATGATCAAAAAATCAGTAGTAATTTCCACGGTTTCAAAGTTTTGCATATCTTCTCACCTCCTTTAATCTCCGAGCGTCCAGAGTTTGTCAGTCTTTAACGAAGCAGGTTCCGTGAACAACAGCTGATCATCCAGGGTACCTGGTCCAACTCCAAACCCACCATCTGGTGGCGCACTACCCTCAGGTGTGGTCCTAATGGGGAACTTAAATCGCTTGATCGTACCGCCTCTGAACTTGATGGTCCACATGATGTCCTCTGTACCTCTCATGGGCTGAACACTTGCACCGAGTGGGCAAAAGTCAGCGTAGCCCCTCACCTCGATTGCCTGCGTGGGACATATCTTGACACAGTTGTAACATTCCCAGCACATGTCAGGCTCACTATTGTAAGCCTTCATGCGCTCTTCGTCCAACACCATGAGATCGTTGGGACAGATGTACATGCAGGCGGTCTTTTCTCCTCCTTTGCAACCGTCGCATTTTTCTTCAATTACAAAGCTTGGCATTTCTTACCTCCTTGACAATTTTTTTTTGATTTCGAGCGTCCATTACCACAGTCAAGTGGAGTACTGTCCTCGGATTACTATAGTTAGGATATTTCACCTCCCTTCGGTCCGGACAGGCCAGATTCATAACAGAGTTAAGATGTTAATTCAAAATATAATTCCTTACCAATTCTGAATCTATTTTTACAAATGTAGAAACAGAGAGCAGTTACATAATGTTCATATTTTCACAATCCCCCCAAAAAAAATATACGGGGTATTAATTGAAGTCTGGATGGACAGAAGTTGCTTAGCTTGAGGTCTTCCTTTAGAACGACCAGGCTATGTTTGTAACATACAACCCCGGTTGTTTTAAAAAACATTTGTACTCAGGATAACGAGAATCTTCTCGAGATTATTTGCTCCAAAAAGGTCTTTTACAATCCGAATCCATATCCTGCAACCCCGCCTTCGCGTTCTCTGAAACGCCTTTTTCTTTCGAGAAACGTTTCAATGAAGCTTATAGGGATTTATACGAAGTCCGCCAATACCATGCAAAATCTAAGCTATTTCATTCAGTATTAGGTTACGCCCAAAAAAAGCAATTTGACTCGTATCATTGTAAGTATACTTTGTCAAGACTTTTTTTAAGGTAGAAAATTCTAGCCGAACATACTGCCGAATTTTCGTTGAAATACTCTCTCCCAAATAGTATGTGTGATCCAATATCACGTTATTACTCATCAATTAACACCAACGGTATCTGGTCCTTACCATATTCTTACACTATCAATCCCCGCCCACCTAATCTTTTACCTTAGTAAAGACCCCCTCACACGGATATCCTTCAAAATCAATACCCCGAAGGTACACCGATGCCAACAAAAAAAACCGCTAACTCTTTAGCCCTGTAAAAAGACACCATTGGGTCGGGGTGGAACCCGCCCCGCGCTCCTATCTAATCCGCTGTAGAAACACCACCCTGATCAGACGATTCTTTAAAAATGCTGAATTGGTATCATCTCAATACGTCGAGGCTACCTGAATTATGTAGGGCGGAATTTGATCCGCCTCCACTCCACAGGTGGTATGAAACCCTACAATGGTTTTAAAAAATATAATCGTCTGTGAAGCATTTGTTCTCAAGGGTTACAATTCGCTGATTATTCAGTTATTGCCTAAATTGCTACGCGCGTAGAGTAGTCTTCACAAAGAGCTGAACTTTCACAAAGTCTCTAAAGATTGTAACCGCTCACCCCGATGTTCCGCATCACCGATAGTTACAAAGATCTGTTTGAGTACAGCATACCGCACCAGGTGAAGAATCTAATCATCCAAAGGCATAAGGGCGAAAGTACGCTCTTCGAGCCGTCACAAGGCCTTGGAGCGATAAAGGATAAGGGCTAGGTAGGGATAGGAATAACGCATGAATCCAGTTGCTCTGAAAGAACCAAGTCTTGACTATGAGGTCTGGTGCCGAGACCCAGAATCGAACTGGGGACACGCGGATTTTCAGTCCGCTGCTCTACCGACTGAGCTATCTCGGCACCCTTTTTGAATGATCTTATTTATTACAACGCTTTCAGTTTGTCAAGGAGTTTTATGCATTCTCTGGTTAACCAATCCATGATTGTAACAGAGGCTCCTCCCAGAAGCGTCTCAGCAGTAATAGTATGACAGTATTGCGTAAGTCAAGTAACTAATCTTCATATCCGCTAATGCTATATACGACACTATGTTCTATCCAATTCTAAATATGCTGTATTTTTCCATTGAGGAACTAAAAAGGGATTGACATGATTATAAGATACACGCTTTGTAGTCGGGTCCACCAGTATTACAAGAGTCCTGATCAAGGAGTCTGATCGTGCGATCACAAAAGATATTCGTTGCTGACGATGAAAACGCCCTTTTGCATCTAATATCAGAATTGCTTCATGTGGGAGGTTATAATATATACAAAAAAAGATCAACATATATACAAAAAAAGATCAACGGACAGGAAGGTCCTGAAAAGAGCAGATTCTTTTCGCCTGAGATTCTCATGATGGATATCGAAATGCCAGTCATGGACGGTTATAAGCCCTGCAGCAGGATCAAATCGTTTCATACCAACCCCAGGATCCTGATACCGACCACCAATCCTAACGACTCAAGGGCACAAGGAACTATAAAGGAAGCTATCGCAATTAACCTACTGAAAAAGCCTGTAAGATTAAAGGATCTTACGCAAATTATTCGAGAAAACCTGCCCTCCTCTTAACTACGAAATCTAACCTTATATTTTGCGTTTCTTATGACTATTATCAAAAATGAACAACGTGCCTGTAAGTATCACGGCTAAGAATACCTCCCACAGGGTTACCGCGGTCCACGATCCCATCAATGAGTAAGCAACACCTCCTCCAACTATTGCAGGTATACCAAATACAATTGCGATACCGATCTTTCTACTCGTATCCATTTCCCAATCTCCTTAATAAGTTGTGATTGTTCATCGTAACTCTTCGTGGGGAGAACTTTTTTTACACTCCAGCCTCTCCAACCTTTTGTTTTTCTTTGTTTCATTAAAGAATCTTCCGAAAATATTCAACAGTCCGCCTAAGCCCTTCCTCAATATGTACTTCAGGGCTATAGTTCAATATATCCCTGGCCAAGGAGATGTCTGCATGAGAATGCCGCACATCCCCAGCTCTCGGCTCGGTATAGATTGGTTCTATGTCCGATCCCATTATCTTTTTTAATATGCCCAAAAGCCGATTTACGGTTAAGCGGGTTCCACACGCAAGATTAATGACTTTCCCGGGAGCTCCTAATGCCTCCACAGCGAGTAGGTTCCCCTGAACTACGTTATCTACGTAGGTAAAATCCCTCGATTGTTCACCATCACCAAAAATAGTGGGTGGGTCCCCGCTTAGAATCGCTCGAATGAACCTGGGAATAACCGCTGCGTACTCTGAATGGGGGTCCTGACGAGGACCAAACACGTTAAAGTATCGAAGTGAGACTGTCTCCAGACCATAAAGTTCGTAAAATATCCGCATGTAGTGTTCGGAGGCCAGTTTTTGTACTGCGTACGGCGAACGTGGAACAGGAGTGATGGTTTCCACCTTAGGAACCACAGGAGAATCTCCGTATACGGAAGAAGACGAGGCAAATATGATCCGTCTTACCCCTGCGTCCCGTGCAGCAATCAGAAGGTTTAGTGTCCCGTCCAGGTTTGCCCTGTTCGTTGCAAAGGGCTCAATCAACGATCTGGGAACAGATGGGATCGCCGCTTGGTGCATGACGTACTCTATTCCCTGCATGGCCTCATTGCATGTACTCAAATCCGTCATGTCTCCTTCGAGTATTTCAAGTCCTTCTAAGACCTGGGGGGATACGTCTAGGAAGGCTAGGTTCTCTCTCTTACCGGTCGAAAAATTATCCAGCAAACGAACCGAATCTCCCCGTCTCAACAGGGCTTCTACGAGATTAGAACCTATAAAACCAGCACCACCAGTAACCAAGAATTTGGGCATGGATAAGACTCCTCCTCTGGCTTTCCAAATCTCTTTAATCTTACTTAGCCGGCGTCGTCTTTGTGCTTCCCCCTTCTAAAGAGGAAAGGAAAGAGGAACGAAGGTAAAACTATTTATCGTATTCAAGGGTATTTTGTCAATTAGTTTATAGATTTTACAGCAGCCCCCGGATAAATCCGTAAAACACGTCATTGCTATCCATGATCCTCGCAATCTTATTTCAAAGACTTTCTATCATTGTCATGATTATGACGGAGGCAATTAGTCGGTAAGTCCCGTATGAAAAAAGGGGTATATGCCGATTTTGACCCCGTCCTTCCGCACGGGACTTTTCTAACGGGGTAAAGAAAGTATTTGACCATCGGCTCCACTTTGGATAAAACCAAATACGGATGTCTAGACTATTACTCGCCTAAATTGAAGTGGAAGATCGAACCCATGACATACTCTGACAACGAATCCTTGCAGAAAGCGATTCTTGGTAAATTCCGACCAAGCACTTTGATCCTGACTTCAGGGGAACGATTGGCTCGCCAGCTAAAACACCGGTTCAGGCTTTCCCAGATGGCAGTAGGCGAAACGGCTTGGGCGATGCCACAAATTATGAGCTTGAATGCTTGGTTGCACAAAACCTGGAAGATGGCCTGGCCGGAATACCGCCCGCTTAATCACCTCTCTCGCCTCGTGATCTGGCAGGAAGCAGTCAACCTATCTCCGCCACCACCCCCCATCGACTGGGAAGGTGATATGTCACTACTCGAATCCCTTGATGAGTCCTATGCTGTGCTCGTGCGCCATGAAATAGCGCCAGAGGGGCGCGGGGAGCCGTATACCACGTTATCGACCTGGCGACAGAAAGTGTGTCAGAATTTTGAAAGACTTGCATCAATTCAAAGGGCGTTTCATCCGGCGCACCTTCCTGACTGCGTCAAAAAGATAATTCAGAGGGACGAGATTCCGATTCCAAAACAAATAGTACTAGCTGCGTTTGAAGCGCCATCCCCTATAGAAGAAAAGCTGTTCGATGTGCTAGCACATAAGGCCTCGGTTTGCCGTCTAGACCTTCCTACTGGCAAGCCATGTCGGATTAGAGCGGTAATACTTCCAGACAGGGACCAGGAAGTAAAATGGCTGGTCGAGCAAGTGACGCTAGATGCCCAGCACATTCCGTTAAATGGTATTGGGGTAATAGTCCCAGACTTGGAACTATATCTTCCCTATCTAAGAAATACCCTGAATGAAGTAATAGGACCATCCCTTGTGGATAACTATTCGGCATTTAACATCTCTCTGGGTGAGCCGCTTTCACATCAGTCCCTAGTACTTGCTGGCCTTTTACCTTTGCGATTGGCCACAGAAGGCGAACCTCGCCAGGTTCTTCTTTCATTGCTGCTCTCCCCGTATTACGGGAGGTGGGCTGAGGTTAGAGATCAAATAGCCCGGGCAGATCGCATCTGGCGTGAAAACTCAGTTGATGCCAACATTGACCACCTCTTAAGGGTTGCTGCCTCGAGGGATCCTAACCTCTTTTACTTGATTGAGGGGGCACCTGAAAGGTTAAGCAACGTATACGCTCCCCTTCGCACAAGATCTGCACGAAGAGTTCCTGACTGGATCAATATACTGGAGAGATTCTGGAACGAACTCGGTTTTCCTGTTATTGCTGATCAGATCGATACCAGTTCGTGGAAATATCTTAAGGATATCCTGCTCATTTTTAAAAAAGACCTAAGGAAGATCTCCCTTACTCTATACCAGTTTCATGAATGGCTGAAATACGCCCTGGCTCGGGAAACGATTCACACCCAGGGAAGCGAACATGCAGGGATTCAGATAGTTGGCTTGATCGAATCCCGAGGGCTTTCCTTTGAAAAGGTGTATGTTCTGGGCCTTGCTGGTACGACTCTCCCACGACCGGTCCGTCCCCTTCCCTTATTGGACCCTGAAGAACGTGGAAAGGTTCAAGGGGGGACACCAGAATCCCAGTTTTCCTTTGCAAAAGACGCGTTTCAGCATCTGCTAGCATGTGCTCCTGATGTCACCCTGATAAGACCTGAGCAGGAAGGCGGGGAGCCCCTATCACCATCTCCGTTCTGGCCAGATTCACAAGAATCTCGAACAGTCGATTTATGGAACGAACCGAACGGCGTCTGGTCAAGGATTGTCTGGCTATCATCAGCATATGAGGGGATGAAACAGGGTGAACACGTCGCACCTTGTGACCCGCCCCTTGAATCGTCCTATCTCCCCAGGACCATATCTGTTTCAGAGTTGGCAATAGCCCTTGCCTGCCCCTTTCGTTTTCTCATGGAAAAGATAATCAATATTCAGCCACTTGAACAAGTGGAATACGGTGTTCATCCAAAAGTGTTTGGATCCTATATTCATCGTCTCTTAGGCCTGTTTGGCAGATCCCTATGTGAACAAGGCTTGGATGAGAGTGTTGATCAGGAAGGGCTGCAAGAATTTCTCAAGGTGTGTGTTGATCAAATGATCAGGAATGTGGCACAGAATCCCCAATGGAGCGTAGAACTACGTCGCTGGTTGGGGGAAAGAGACAAGACTCCCGGGCTCCTCGACCAATGGTTGCGCATAGAAATAGAGCGCTTGCGGAAAGGGTGGAAATGGTTAAAAGTCGAATCCTCTTTTTCAGGGCTATCCTTTCCAGACTGGCCGTTTTCAGTCTCTGGGCGTATAGACAGGATAGACTACCACCCTGATAAGGGCATCGTGGTGTGGGACTACAAAACCGGAGAAATCCCTTCTAAAAAGAGCGTTACAACAGACTTGATCGAGCCACAAATACCGCTTTACATCCTTGCCTTGAAAGAACATAAGGTGGCAGGGATAACACAAAACAGATTAGAAGATAGAACATTTTCAGGTGGTTATATATCCTTAAAAAAATGGTCCTCCATTTCACATCAAGATTACACACCTGAAAAAGAAACATGGGAAGTGGTTCTTAAACGCTGGCAGGAGGTCGTATCTGATCTAGGTAAGCTTGTTGCGGCCGGCCAGTACCCGGCAGAACCATACCCGGTTTCCAGGACTGATAAGAAAGAAAAGCCATGCGAATATTGCCCTTACAGGCCTCTTTGCAATCCCTTACTCCGTACTTAGGGTAACCGTCCACGGGGTGAAGTTTTTCGAGAAACGGCTTGGCATAAACCTTTGGTCCTTCTGTCACTCGAAAGTGGACAAAACTGTAGGTTCTGTTTGACAGCTCACAAACCCTGCCGGCCGGGAACTCTTCCCCTGTCTTGTAAAAGATATTTGGCCTCATCGTATAACTTCACAAATCTTACCTTTTTTCTTGTGCATCTTTTAAGAGGGATTCAAACCAGGGCAACATATTCCTCCCCTCTACCTCGCCGTGACGGTGAGAACATTTAAAAGATTTCTCCTTAGGCGTGATATGATCATCTTATAAAATCCTTGAACATCCAGTCCGTCAATGCCCAACATCTCGTCCATCGTGGGAAGCGTTGTCGGAATCTGAAGGAGGGGAACGCGAACCCCTCCTGTCTCAGGAAAGAATGCTGAAACACCCCTGGTGTCACTACTGTAGGTAAACCCTTCCTGATTAAGGAGATCAAGGCTTTGTGCCGTAGAGTGCCAGCTAGGCCCAGCAAAACTTTCAGGTCTCACTCCAAGGATTCCCTTGTATATTCGAATAGCACGCTCAACTTGTTCGGCTATTTCTCTCCTTGAAAGCCTATTCAACCTGTCATGCCACTTGACATGGTCGTATCCGTGAAGTCCCACCTCGTGTCCCATGGCAATAAGCTCCAGGATAAACCCGGGCGCTTCATTGCGAATAATTGGAGACGGCAGCAGGGTTCCGTACAAAAGGATGCGGATACCGTAAAACCGTGCTGGGGGGGATCCGAAACATCTTTTCTAAAAAACCTTTATGACGGAATATCCGGAATAGTGCCTTACCTGAACTGTCAGGACCAAAAGCAATAAAGAAGGAAGCCTTAATATCATACCTATCCAAGAGGCCTGCTAGCCTGGGTACCCCCTCCTTTAGCCATATCAGCGTATCAATATCGATCTTAAGGGCTATCTTAGTCATACTCCTCTGACTTTGTAACTCCTTACGGGCTGAAGCTTTATCCTTGCCCTCTGAACAATTGCCTAACTTTCCGTCTTTATGACAGGTTAGCTCTTTTATGCTCTCTAACAGGCTGGTGTCGTAACTTCTGGGCGGTCGTGGATATAAGTCAAAAACATCTATACAGATACACTTCCTCTGGGGAGCCAAGGTATTACCCATCTCTTTGACAAAGAAATCAAGAGTGATTCTAAGAGCCTCTTTTAGACCAGTCTACGGCTCCCAGGCCCAGAAATCTGCGATCTTTTCAATGGATGGTTTCCGTGTCAGGATGTCCTGATACCCTTCGCGATAATAATCTCGGTGTGAGATCTCTACGATTTGCGGACTATGCTTCTTCTTTGCGCCCAAAGGATGGTTGAGGTAGAGGTCCTTTAAGATACAGGCCAGTTCTCTGATCGAGCATTGATTATTTGGGTTGCCGAGATTAAATATCTGACTATCGCAAACCCCCCTCGCTATCCTCGATGATTTTCACAAGGGAATCATTACCACCATCATCAACATAGGTAAAACACCCCTTTTGTTTCCCTCCGTCCACCAACTTGATCGGCTCCCCGTTTACGAGATTGACAATGAAGTGAGTAACTACCCAAGAACTCCCTTTCTTGGCGGGGTGTATGTAGTCCAGTCGGGGACCGATCCAATTAAAAGTCCGGATCAGTGTAAACCGGAGACATTCTTCCTCTCCATACGCCTATATGACGCTGTCCATGAGCTCTTTGGAACAGGCATAGATCTAATCTTGTTTATGGATCGGGCCAACGACCAGACGACTTTCATCCTCTACAAACTCGCTGGCCGTACTCAATCCGTAGGCTTCGGAAGTGGACGGAAAAATTAGCCGTTTCTTATGTTTCACGCACTGTCTTACACTCAACAGGTTCTCTTCAAAGTCTGGCTCGAAAACGGCAAGCGGCTTCTCCACGTACGACTTGGGAGTGGCAATGCCGACTAAAGGGATGATCACATCGCAATTCTTGACATGATACGCAATCCATTCCTTGTCGATGCTAATATCACTCTCTATAAAATGCAACTTCCTGTTTCCTATTCAGTCCTCCAGTCTGCTGCAACGAAGGTCCATCCCATAGACCTCCCACGAAGTGGTATCGATTATGCGTCTGACCAGGCTGTTCCCGATAAGGCCGTTCACCCCGAGGATAAGCATCCTCATCTCGCCAATCTCCCAACAAGGAGGGTAACCCCTTAGGGGGATGATCGGTTCCAAGAAAAGCTTCACCTAAGAACGGTTACCCCAGAATCTACCCTTTCAATAGGTTCAGCAAAAACGGTGCCCGAACATTCGGAATCCCCTTCAAGCTGAGCCGATTCCACCAAAAGATTGCCATCCCCTGTCCTCACCAGGAAGCCACCAGGATAATCGGGTTCCATCACAGTACCAGGCCGGACATCCTCTTTCTCACCTGAAGGACTTGCTATTGCCTCAGATGACCAGATATACAAGAGCTTGCCTTTGTATACTGTTAAATGCCCCAGGACAGGGATGGGTAACCGCCCCAACAAGATTATATACCTTCTTCTCACAATCTGCCCAGTCAATCCTCCCGTCCTCAGGCCCCCGCCCCACAAAAATAGGTGGCTTTTTCATGGTCTTGAGGGAAGCGTGGAGCCCTATCCCCCTTGATCATAGGCCACGTTTTCCTGAACAATTCGAGCGCCGCCTCTGCTATCTTGAAATGTAGACCAAGAGCCCTGTCCCGATCCGATACAGGCACGGCCACCTGACTTATGATGTCCCCGTGATCAGGCAAAGTATCCACCTAGTGGAAGCTAACCCCGGTCTCTTTCTCGCCATTGATGATGACCAATTTACTGGACATCTTCCGTGATACTTGGCAAGTAGGGATCCATGAAGGTTGATGCAACCCTTCCTGGGGATATCCAAGATCGATTTTCCTCTCATCCTCCGATAATAGAACGAAAATATGATGGAAGGTTCGAGCCTTCTGATAACCTGTACAAATGCTGGTTCATTTGGATCGTCCGGGGTAAATACAGGTATACCGTAACGACTCGCAAGTTTGTAGACCGATTCAGACCAGACACACTCATTCGGATCGTCCTCATGGGTGAATACGCCGACCACTGGCTCCCCTTGATCTATAACAAATCTCAGGCAGTTATACCCAACGTTATGACATGCCATAACACAAGTATACGCACCTCTTCTGATTTTATCTATACCTTTTAAGATAAGACAATTTAAGATAAGACAATGCTTTTGAGGTGATCCTTCCGGTTGCTTTTGACGTAGCTATTTCGCCAGGTAAAGTACGTTCAGGTAAACCCCGTAATGGTTAGCCTTTAGTCTGGCTCCTTCCGGATAACAAAACGAGGGCGCCCCCGTACCTCTCGGTAGATCCGGCCAATATATTCACCGGAGAGTCCCGTCCCTAATATTTCAAGACCAATAAAGACAA
>DTYH01000018.1 GCA_012961955.1 Desulfobacterales bacterium
AAGTGGATAGCTCCCTGGTGGGGCTCCCGGACTTCAAATCCGGTGTGGGGCGCTAAAACCGTCCCGGGTGGGTTCGATTCCCATGCACTTCCGCCATAATCCTTTCTAGGCACTTCCTATCCGATAAGCTGGCGAAATTCATTCATCCTCTTAGTATAATCTCCACTCCCAAACACGGCAGAGCCAGCCACAAAGACGTCCCCACCCGCATCCGCAACATCTTTAATGGTCTTTTTGTTGATTCCACCGTCTACTTCGACCATCGTATTCAGCCCTCTATCGGCGATTTTATCCTTTAAGTCTTTGATTTTTTTTATTGTGTGTGGGATAAACTCTTGCCCGCCAAAACCCGGGTTGACGCTCATGAGCACCACCAGGTCTACTTCTTCGAGTATCCAATCCAGAGTGGAAAGGGGCGTGGTCGGGTTGAGTGCCACCCCGGCTTTGACATTCAATCCCTTGATGGCATCAATGGTGCGGTGTAGATGACAGCATGCCTCCACATGAACCGAGATTAGGCTACTCCCTGCCTCAGCGAACTGTACAAGGTATTGCTCTGGATGTTCTATCATCAGATGCACGTCTAAGGGAAGATGAGTTATTCCTTTTACCGCTTCCACTACCATAGGACCGATAGTAATATTGGGAACAAAATGACCGTCCATCACGTCTATATGGATCCAGTCGGCACCGGCAGATTCTACCTTCCTGATCTCTTCCCCCAATCTCGAAAAATCTGCAGATAATATCGACGGAGCAATCAGCCTCATCTTTCCTCCTTTAATCCAGGTAACAATTATCCGTCTCTTGCACCTATTTGGCCAAATAAAGTGTGTCCAGGTAACGCTTTAGACTTTGAAAAAAGGTAACTGCTCAGGAGTCAGAAGTCAGGAGCCAGAACAGTATAGTGATGCCCTTTTACATTCTGATTTCTTCTTTGACTCATATAATCTTCTAGGCAAAAGTGCCACTGACAGTCATATCCGGGAGACCAAGGCTACGAAACTTATATATAACATAAGTCTACCCCAAAACGGTATCTGGAGAAACAGAGTGCCCCCTTAGAAAGTCAGCAATCAAAAGCCTCTTTCCAGATGCGAGTTGCACCTCCTTCAGAGCCAATATTCCATCCCCAGTAGCGACGTGTAGATCTTTAGACGAACCGCCTAGGACGGTTCCAGGTGGCTTGGCGGTATGTTTCAGGATGGCTTCAGCCCGAAAGACCCTAAGGCGTTTTCCAGAAAGAAGGGTAAAAGCTCCAGGCCAAGGTGTCATTCCGCGAACAAAGTTAACTATTTCTGACGCTCTTAGATTCCAATTGATGTATCCGTCTTCCTTTTTCAATAGAGGTGCATACGTAGCCTTTGTATGATCCTGTGGTGTTCGGGTAAGGGTACCTGCCTTTAGTTTTTCAAGTGTCTCTATCAAAACTTCTGCTCCCAGACGGGCAAGTCGCTCATGCAGGGTCAAAGAAGTATCTTCCGGCTCAATTGGAATCTTACGGGCAACGAGGATATCGCCTGTGTCAACACCTGAATCCATCCATATAGTGGTAACTCCAGTATATTTTTCACCATTTATAATGGCCCATTGAACGGGTGCAGGGCCCCGATATTTTGGTAACAGGGATCCATGAACATTGATAGCCCCAAGTAGGGGGACGGACAACAATTCCTGTGTGAGTATATGTCCGTATGCAACCACTATAAAGAGATCCGGCTTCAGGTTTCGCAACCTTATGGTCCATTCCTCATCCCGTATCTTTTCCGGCTGAAAGACTCGATACCCGAGCTCCTGGGCCATCCTCTTTACTGGAGGTGGAACGATTTTACGTCCCCGTCCGCTTTTGCGATCAGGCTGAGTAATCACACCTACGATGTTATATCGATTATCATGAAGGGCACGAAGACTGGGCAGAGAAAAATCTGCCGTGCCCATAAAAACAATCCGGTATTTACTCATGTGCTCACCACTCTAGTCGGTTCTCTTTCACCTAGATTGAGGGTCAATGTTATTAACTTGATCGGACTCTCTCGTTGAAGTGACAGCTCAGCCTATCCCGTGGGGTTCTTGCTATTGTACGGGGGCATTTTACATGCCGCCGGGTTACAGCGGGGATAAACCCCTGCCTACAAATATCGGGGCAAGCAGGGGCGGCAAAGTGAAAAATATATAGATACCTTTTCCGTATATATCCTAGTACCACAGCGTCACTTTTTGACTACATGCCCGCGAAGCCGGGCATCCAAAACCCCAGCCACATTGAAACCAGGGTAGATTACCGCACCTGATCGGGGCGGAGAACAAGCTTTCGGGGGAATGACATTAGAAATAGCCATCTCATATAATCTCGGGAGAAGTTCAGCTGATTGGCCATAAAATGCCGCTCTCGTGCTGAGTTAATGCGATTGACTTGCCTATTTAATTTAGTCTTAGTCGATTTGCGACAATATGGGCCTGACGAACAGGCTCTGGCAGTCTATACTTCCTGCAGCAGGCTAGTACTATATCAATAGATGCGTTCAGGGTGACGGCATAACCGGGCGACACATAAACGGGCTTGACACGTTCCCTGGTTCTCACCGCTGCACCCACGACCTGACCTTGATACTTAATAGGTTGTATACTCCCCTTCTGTGGCGGGACAGCTCTATGCTCTCCGACAAACCTTGTCTTTGCACAACCAATGGTCGGGCACTTTAGGATCATGCCCAAATGTGAGGCCAGCCCAGCTCTACGGGGATGTGCAATACCGTGACCGTCAAATATTATGACATCGGGTCTGTTCTGGATCTTTTCCAGTGCCGAAAGTAGAACAGGTCCTTCCCGAAAACTAAGAAGACCGGGTATATATGGAAAATCAATAGTTCCGAGAGCAGTTTCCATTTCCAACAACACAAGGTCTGGAAAGGTAAAAACAAGTGCGGCAGCATAAAGTTCTCGTCCCTTTCTTGAATACGATACATCGGCTCCAGCGACAGTAGTAATCCTTTTAGGAATGGGCCTTAGCGAAATTTGTTTGGATATGGATATCTGCAGGGCAATAGCTTCCTTAGAAGAGACATCCCATTGGTGTATCAGGTGGACCTTCATAGATATTTAATGGCTGTTAAGACCATCCAAGGAGCACCTCCAATAATATCTCCCTTTGCCCGTGCCTGTTCAAAGAAGGAGTTTATTTCATCCCTTTTGACCCTGTAAACCCTGATCTTTTCTGTAGGTTCTAGTCTCTGAAGCTCAGGTGTAGCCCCTTCTTCCAGCTCAACCAGCACACAGTACGCCAGGTCTTTTATGAGCGCGCTATGGAGGGTTACAAGAGGAGATACACAGACAACCTTTCCTGTATATCCGGTTTCTTCCTTCAATTCACGCAGCGCACACGCCTCAGCCGACTCTCCCTCTGCGATCAACCCCGCTGGAAATCCAATTACGTATCGATCAAATATGACTCTATACTCCCTTATCATGATCAGATCACCAGATTCCTTAAACCGCGGGATCACAATTACTGAATCCTGCCGTCCGCCAGCCCTCTCCACATAATCCCAGCGCAGAATGTCTCCTCGATCGTTCTGGTAGAGGATGGTCTTAAGTGCAATCCAATCACTTTCCCAACAATCTTCAATCCTTATGATATTCATTGTCACACCAGGACATCTTTATATGTTTTGAGAAACTCCCTTTAATTCCTTAAGGGTTATCTTTTGTC
>DTYH01000019.1 GCA_012961955.1 Desulfobacterales bacterium
ACGGATTGCGGATAAAGGGGATCACCTTGTTCATTTTTGGTGGAGTGGCTGAGATGGCTGAGGAGCCCGAGAGCGCAAAGGCTGAGTTTATGATGGCTGTTGCCGGGCCTGTATCGAGTGTTCTACTAGGCCTTGGGTTCTATGGAGTTGGGGTTGTGGGTGGGGGAGCCGGGTGGCCTGTGCCGGTAAAGGGTATATTCGAGTATCTTGCGATGATCAATGGGCTTCTTGCCGGTTTCAATCTTCTTCCTGCTTTTCCCTTAGATGGGGGGCGTATGCTACGGTCGGTTCTATGGGGATGGAAGGAGAACCTGGGATGGGCTACCCGGATCGCTTCTCGGATCGGCTCGGGATTTGGCCTCGGGATGATCATTGGGGGGGTCTTCATCGTACTGCGTGGTAACCTCCTTACCGGGATATGGTGGTTCATGATTGGCATGTTCCTACGGAGTGCATCCCTGATGTCCTACCGACAGATGCTGATGCGCAGGGCCCTTGAGGGAGAGCGGGTAGGTAGTTTCATGGAACCAAACCCCGTGACTGTCCCGCCAGTAATCTCCGTGGAGCGGTTGGTAGAGGATTATATATATAGGCATCACTTTAAGATGTTTCCGGTTGTAGGGCTTGGAAGACTCATGGGTTGCGTTACGATCAAGAAGGTGAAAGAGGTTCCCCGGGGAGAATGGGGTCAACGCAGAGTGGGAGAGCTTGTAGAACCTTGTTCCTCGGATAATACTATATCCCCAGAGGCCGATGCCATTAAAGCCCTCTCCATCATGAACCGGACACGGACTAGCAGGCTCATGGTGGTGGACGGTGATCGTCTAGTGGGTATCATAGCTCTCAAGGATATGCTGAAATTCCTCTCCCTTAAGGTGGAATTGGAAGAATAACCTGCGTTACTTTCCTGCGGAATTTGCGGGGTCAGATATTCGCGGGCTGTTGTTCAAGTGGAAATCCCTTTTACTGGTCACGAAAATATTCTGCAGCTATGCCCCGTTAGATTTCACAGGAGGCGTTAAATGCCACGTAAAGAACAAAGTGTAATATGTCGATTTTTACCTCGTCTATGCGCACGGCGGTTTTCTAGCGGGGTAGATCCTGGCAAAGCGAAAGGGCACGTTTCTAAATCCCTCTGACAGGGGTTACCAAAGACGTTTGAAACAAGGCGGTTAAATATTCGGTTATTCCGTTCCATTTCTCAGGCGATCATGGGCAAAAGGCAGGTGTCAACATGTTTTTTTTCCATGATGTCAAAAATTTCGTGTAGCCAGTATCGACGGCACAGACATAACAACATTGTCGTCTGCTGCAACTGCAAGAGTCTTGCGTGCTACAGCCAAACGCTTAGGCGTGCTTCGCAAAGATTTTCATTGCTCCTCAAAACTGGGAGGCGGAGTTTTCGGGTTTGCCCTCATGCAAAAAATATGTTGACGGCTGCCTTTCACATGGTAATGTCCAACTAGGACTTCAACTTTTTTGAGTTGACGCATCTCTATGAATTTGTGTTGTGTTTTAGATGATATTCTTTGCTTGAACCCTGTTGTGAGAAGCCAGGAGCCAGAGTTCAGAACATAAAACGGTTGATCTGATTCAATTTTGCTCTGGATCCTGACCCCTGAATCCTATTGAACTACGTTTAGATTATGCAATAAATTTTATTTTGTTACAATTAGTTAATACAGCTAGGAAAGCGGAGTGCACCCTTTATCGGATAACCGAATATTAATCAAGGCGGAAAGGAATTCTTGTTGGGGGGAGAGTCCGTTTTGATCCAAACGACTCGGTTTGAAGTGACCAGAGGCCAGCTACAAGGCCTATTTCATCCTCTTTAGAAGGAGATGGCTGCTGTTTTCAAAACCCTTTCCCATCGCCTTTGCTAGGGTGGCACGATGGGCAAAAACCTTGATAACCTTTACTTCTCCGGTTTTTGAACCAGAAAGCAGATAAAACTGACCCCCTTTTCCTTTGATAGTTCCCTGGCTCTCATAAACCTCTAAAACATCCCCTTTTTTAAGGCCGACATCCATTCCCGCTGAGATAATAAACTCGTGGTTTCTTGAGCTCGTTATAAAGGCTTTAAACGGCTGTTCTTTCAAGACCTCGCAGATGATCTTGCCCGCCCTTGACGCAATCCTAGAAACGAGATTCTCTAGAATTTGCTGATTGTAACTGTTCCTCCTTTTGATCGCAACCCACTCATCTTCAGACACCTCCATTTTTTCCTCTAATTCTTTATAAAGGAGGAGTGCCATCGTCTCTATATCGTAGACGCGAAGATGGAATATTAGCCTTACCGTATATTCTTCTTTTCTAAAACCCCAGATCCCTCTCTTCTCTTTAGTACACTGGATATCGCTTATTGTGCCAGCAGCTATTGCGTTTAGACCAAGTTGTCTGCCCACTCTGGCCATGGCCAGGTTATCGATCTGACCTGATGCGAGTCGTGGAACTGAGGTTATCTGGGCCTCGGGCTTTTTACCACTCACAACATATATATACCCACAATTCCTTTTAAGAAAGGTTATAAGCTGGGTGAGTAGGCGCTGTTGCAATTCATTCCCACCAAGCCTTGATAGGTTAGCAAAGGGAAGGAATGCCATCTTCCTCTTCACAAATTTCTCATGACCGATTATGTCCTTTGCAATCTTTTCAGTGGTAGCACACCCGAAGATGAAGAAGCCTAGTATTGAGACAGATAGGATTATTCTTACAGTAATATCAGTTGCACTCTTCTTGCTCATAGGTGTTTAATCTTTTTCTTCAAAAACTACACGAACAGTAGTGGTGATTCCTCCACGAGGCGTAAATATACCCCTGATCTCCATGAACTTCGGATAAAGCACAGATACCAAGTCTTCCAAGATTTGATTAACTACGTGCTCATAAAAGACACCCACGTTCCGATACTGCAAAAGATAGTATTTAAGAGACTTCAGCTCTATGATTTTATCAGAAGGCCTGTATCTGATGTTGATCGTGCCAAAGTCTGGCAGGCCTGTCAAAGGGCAAAGAGAGGTGAACTCTGGCTGAGTTATCTCGATGTCTATATCGCGATGGTCTTTATATGCATAGTCGAATACTTCGAGGATGTTCCTGTCTACAGTTTCAGGAGGAATAATATTTGTTCTCAGTTTTTCTTTTGTATTAGAAGTCTTCATTTTTACTGCCTTAGTGCTATTTAATTCCACGAAGAACAAACTGCTACCCCTCTTTCTGTTTAGCAATCAACTTATAGACCATATTCAACGCATCATCCAGTTTGTCGGGCTTGGACCCTCCTGCCTGTGCCATATCCGGCCGGCCACCACCACCCCCTCCTAAGATGGCAGCTACTTCCTTAACGATCTTTCCGGCATGGAAGTTCTTCAGGTAATCTTGCGTAACTACCGCTACCAAAAGCACCTTTTGACCTGTTGTACTGCCAAGCACTATTACCCCTGACTCGATCTTCTCTTTATATTTGTCAGCCATATCCCGGAGTTCAGCAGGTGTCTTTGCGTTAACCTTCCTAGCCAGCACTGGTACTCCTGCGATCTTTTTAACATCCTTAAGAGACCGTTCTGATTCCAGGGCAGCCAGTCTGGCCTTGAGAGCTGAGACCTCCCTTTCCAACGTCCTTTGACTGTCTAACAACTTTTCAAGCCTATCCGCCAGTTCCTCGGGTCGGGCCTTAATCATTCTTGTCAGCAACCGTATAGTAGACGTCTCGTTTTGAGAATGTCTCAGGGCAGCTCTCCCTGTTACAGCCTCAATCCTTCGCACCCCGGCTGCTACGCTACTCTCGGTCAGGATCCTAAAAAACCCTATATTTCCTGTTTGTTCCACATGAGTCCCGCCACAGAGCTCCTTACTAAAATTGGCAATCGAGACTACCCTCACCCTTTCACTGTATTTTTCTTCAAATAAGGCAATGGCTCCTGATTTGATAGCCTCATCTGCATCCATCTCCACTACCGAAACCGGTATATTTTCGCGAATACGCTCATTTACCAAGTCTTCTATACTCATTAATGTCCCCTCTTCGACAGCCGACAAATGGGTGAAGTCGAATCGGAGACGGTTTGGAGCAACCAATGACCCTGACTGTTTCACATGATTCCCAAGGATTCTGCGTAGTGCCGCGTGCAGGATATGGGTTGCAGTATGATTCATGGCAATGTCTCTGCGCAATTCTTTATCCACGGAAAGGGTGACAGTCTGTCCCTTGGAGGCGGTTCCTCTCTTGATCTTACCTCGGTGGATAATAAGTCCATGGGGATCTTTGAACGTATTATGCACTTCCATCTCAAAGTCCTGGGTATAAATACGCCCTTTATCCCCTACCTGACCGCCAGCCTCTCCATAAAAAGGAGTCGCCATGACTACCAGATCGACCTCATCTCCGGCGTGTACCTCTTCCACCTCCATCCCTTGTTTGACCAAAAGGAGTATTTTAGACTCATACTTAAGATGGTCATAACCCACGAATTCGCATCTCACACCTTTAGCCGATAGGGCAGTGTACGGTTCAGTACCGAGTATTCCTACAGCACCTTTCCGCGAGGTACGGGATCGAGCCCGCTGTTCTTCCATGGCTTGCTCAAACCCTTCCATGTCCAAGGTTAGTCCGTCATCCCGGACTATATCCTGAACTATGTCGACTGGGAATCCGAATGTATCGTATAGTTTAAAAATAAGGTCTCCAGGTACTTTACTAGTCCCCTTTGCTTTTAACTCTTCCAGTGCTTCGTCCAAGACCTGAAGCCCATGTTCCAGGGTTCCAGAAAATCGCTCTTCTTCCTGCCTTATAACTTCCTCTATAAACGTCCTTGCATCCAGAAGTTCAGGATATGCCGGGGACATAAGCTCGGAAACAGTCTCAGCAGTCCTGTACAAGAAAGGCCCGTTCAGATTCAGAGTCCGTCCGTGCCGAATGGCACGACGGATAATTCTTCGGAGGACATAACCACGCCCTTCATTGGAAGGTAGAACACCATCTCCTATGAGAAATGTTGCTGCCCGTCCGTGGTCAGCAATTACTCTCATAGACGTATCAATGGTCTTATCCTTTCCATAAGGCCTTTCAGATAGATCCTCTATCACTTTGAGGATAGGGAGGAATAGATCAGTATCATAATTACTCGGTACTCCTTGAACTACAGCTGCAATTCGCTCAAGCCCCATCCCCGTGTCTATACTCGGGCTGGGAAGAGGGGTCATAGTTCCGGTCTCATCCCGATTGTACTGCATAAAAACAAGGTTCCAGAGCTCCAGATAGCGATCACAATCGCATCCTACCCGACAGTTTGGCCGACCACAACTGAACTCTTCGCCTTGATCGATAAGGATCTCCGAGCATGGGCCACATGGGCCGGTGTCTCCCATGGACCAGAAATTATCCTTTTTCCCGAGTCTGACGATACGTTCGTCGGAAATACCGATCGTGTTATGCCAGACATCATAGGCTTCATCATCCTGTTCATATATCGAGACCCACAATCTCTCGACGGGAAGTCCGTAGTCGTGTGTCAATAGTTCCCAGCCCAACTCGATAGCTCGCTCCTTAAAGTAATCTCCGAAAGAGAAATTTCCCAGCATCTCAAAGAACGTATGATGCCGTCGCGTACGACCAACATTTTCTAAGTCATTATGTTTTCCTCCCGCCCGTACACATTTCTGTGAACTGGCCGCCCTGACATAATCCCTTTTTTCTTCACCCAGGAAGACCCGCTTGAATTGAACCATTCCCGCATTGGTAAAAAGTAGCGTAGGATCGTC
>DTYH01000020.1 GCA_012961955.1 Desulfobacterales bacterium
GCTAAATTTCAAAAACTCGGGCTAACGCCCTCAAACAGTTTGAAATTTTTAACACCAGGCTTATTCTGAATCTTCTTCCAAAATTGCCAAATGTCGTTCGCAAAAATGGCTTCTTACGAAACCGTTACCTATTTACCTTAGGTGAAGTATTGCCAGATATAGCGAAGTGAGAGTACAAGGATTACTGCACATAACATCCTTTTGATATATACGGCTGGAACGAATTTTTGAAACCGTGCACCGCAATAAGTTCCCCCAAATCCCCCGAGGCCAAACAGGAGTCCCAAGAGCCAGTCCGGAGCGATCTGCAGACCCGTATGGGCATATATCGGTGTCATAGCTGTGTAGAATATTACACCTGCAATGGATGTCAAGAAAGTGCCCATCAATACAGCTCCTGCAACAGTATAAATCGGTAGTCCGAATATGGCAACAAGGAAGGGTGCAATAATAGCTCCCCCGCCAATCCCGTACGTACCCCCAACGATACCTACAATCAAAGAGAGGGCTAGTACACCCGGAGTATTGAAGGAGAAGGTTTGGCCAAAGAACTCGTATTTAATCCGATTCCATCTAAGCTCTAATGTTTTCACAACTGCCTCAGGGGGTAGCCCTGCCACGAGTTTGGCCCTCTTCCGTTTTTGTACATCCTTCACATGACGAGAGAACCTTTCCTCTAATCTTTTATTATCTTCTTCTTGTATCTTTTTTCCTCTCCCGCTCAGATCATAAACCATGCGGAAGCCGATATGTAAAAGTACACACCCCACAAAAAACTTAAAGGGACGGGGGTCAGGCAGGTATTCTATTCTGAGAATAACGCCAATAAAGACGCCAGGGAGGGTGCCTATTATGACAACCCAGGTAAGAGGCCATGCCATACGCCCTTCTCGAAGATATCGGTACACCCCGCCCGGAATGGCTACAATATTAAAGATGAGATTGGTAGGACTGACTCCAGGGCCAGTAAAATGTAGAAAACTTACTTGAAATGGAAGGAGAAGGAAGGCTCCAGAGATGCCTCCCATGGAAGTGAAAAACGATATAAAAAAGGCAACCAACGGGGGCCACAATGGGGAAACATCGACTCCAGATACAGGGAAATACATTATCCTCAAGAATTCGTTTTTTTCGACTTTTTCAGCCTATGAGAGACACCTTAAAACCCGTAATGGAAAAGAAGGTGTATTGTGAATGACCCCCGTGGAGATTTGATTTGTAACTATTTTCGGAGCGATAAGAAAAAACTCACCCTATGAACAGTTACTTGATTTTTATTCTATTATATTTTATCTAGATTGGTGTCAATAAAATACCGGATCTCGGTAACAGGTTAGGTTCATCTAACCGAAAAGCGATCAGCTGCTCAAAAGAGAGCGGCCGGTGCTACACTATACACGTCACAAACAGCTAAGTAGATACGACACGGCTAGATTGTGATAATATTTTTGATGCCTTGCCGTGTTTGGCGGGGAAATCTTTTTGAGGAATCAGATTATCTAATCAATCTTGAAAATAAGTCATAGTAACGATAACAGTGAGGCAAAGCAGGAGTCGTTGAGGTTGTATACCTTTAAGCCTGTAGGTATGATATATACACCCTATCAGAGTAGGGTTGGCGTACCTATACAAGGGATTTTTTATCCCACCCCTAGTGGGGACCATTGAGGTATTTGAAGAATTTGAAGAAGTATTAATGGGTATTGAGGGTTTTTCTCATTTGATCCTTTCACAAGTCAAAGGATTACAAGCTGTTGTCCAGGTCCTACATGGAGGACAAAATCCACGGTGTTTCGGCAATGAGGACTCCTAGAGGCCCTAATCCCATTGGTCTTTCAGAAGTGAGATTGATGAGGAGAGAAGGGCGTATCCTTCATATTGCTGAGGTGGGTGTCCTTAACGAGACCCTCTATGAGACATTAAGCCATTGGTTCCTCGTATCGATTACCGAGATAGTCTAAAGATAGGGTTGGATGGAGAGGCGGTTTAAGGATTGGGGGTTCAGAAAGGTTTCTGACGATCGCTTCTGAACTATAGGAGGGCTGAGATGAAGTTAGCATGCTTTGACCCAGGTCGGAGATTTATGGGTCGGTTATCTCATGAGTGTGATCTGCTTGAAGAGTTTGAGCAGTTATGCAGAAAAGAAGGGATACGGTGTGCTGTATTTACGGCAATCGGCGCCTTAACCAGAGCAACACTCGGTTTTTACCAACAAGAGCAGAAGAGGTATCACACCATCGAACTCGATTTTCCACTAGAGATCGCGTCACTGAGCGGGAATATATCCATCAAGGATGGAAAGATTATGGCGCATGCTCACGCAGTCCTTTCTGATGAGAATGGCCGTTCCTGGGCCGGACACCTCTTTCCAAACTCTACTATCTTTGCCGGTGAGTTTTTTCTGCAGGAGCTTGTGGGAGAAGCGTGGGAAAGGAGATTCGACCCTCAGACCGGGCTTTATCTTTGGTGACAGAAGGGTAAAATCGCCTCGTTACAACCTTTTGTAACGTCTAAGCTTTTGCCAAGGGATACCTTATTCGGCTAAATAGTTACGCTTGTAACAGTCCGACAGGCAAACCCCCGGCATCGCCGGGGGAAACCTATGGGTTCGATCGTGCGAGCCAGGAGGACTTTACGAGTTGCAGGGATCCTACAGATGTGCTCACCTTCCGGATTGGGTTGTCAATCTTATGTTGATAAGTAACCGCCATCCACGTATATGGTCTGACCGGTAATAAAGTTTGCTGCGTCCGACGCGAGGAATAATACAGCGCCCACTATCTCATCCGGTTCGGCGATCCTCCCTTTCGGTATGTTTTGGATCCGGGACTTTGACAGTTTTTCATTGCTCCATATCGGCTTACTGAAGTCCGTCCTTGTCAATCCCGGTCCCACAGCGTTTACGTTAATATTGTATTCAGCCCATTCAACTGCCATACACTGTGTCAGCATCTTTACTGCTGCCTTACTTGCGTGATATACGCCTATTAGACGACCACCCCTTTCTGCTGCCGTGGAGGTAATATTGATGATCCTTCCGCCTCCTTTTTCGATCATTATTTTTGCCACTGCCCTACTTACCAAAAACGTCCCTTTACAGTTGGTGTTAAATACTTTGTCCCATCCGTCCTCCCTCATTTCAAGGAGACTACGCATAAAACTTCTGGCAGCGTTGTTTACCAAAATATCTATAGAACCAAATTTTTCTGCTGAGATTTCAACAAGTCTTTCCACCTGAGCGTTATCTGTTATATCTGCCTGCACGGCAAGCGCCTCGCCACCCATTCCCTTTATCTCCTCTACTGTTTCATCCAATCCTCTTCTCTTACAATAGACAACTATAGGAACTGTTATCAGAATTCCTTGATTTCCAGAGCCCGCAACAGATTCCGCATCGGCCCCGTATTTTTCCGCCAGCATATAGGATGTTACGGCCACAGGTGTGGAAACCTGTAAAA
>DTYH01000021.1 GCA_012961955.1 Desulfobacterales bacterium
AATGCAAATAGAGCCTTAACGGCAACGGATCAAAAGGGCTGCTCAAACCAACACCCTTTTCCCCTTGGCCTGTCTGGAACGGTACATACGGAACAGGCGTAGATATCTGGGCGATAATCTTCTAACTGTTCATTAAGATACCGGAATCACTCTATCATATAGAACACATAAGACCCATCGGGAAACAGCATCAGCCTCTGATGATCCTTGACTAACCGGTTAACAATTTCCTGGACGTTCTCGATCTTGATGGCACCCGTTTTCTCTAAATCTTCCTGTGAGAGACCGGGAGAGTAAACATAGACCCGGTACGCATAGTCGAAGGTCTAACAAATGCTTTGGACGCACCACTGGTCAATGACGAATTTCTTCGGGTCGTAATAGTTCTCAAAGAACTCCTGAGAACTGGATACGCCCCGGGTGATGCCGCAAAACTCGGGGCTTCCCAAACCTTCACGACATTCACGGATAACAAGAATCGTTCCCCCTTTTTTTCAAAATGCCCTTGGCACAGATCAATGCCTTGCTGATCTGGCAAAACGTTGCATGCAACGGATAACCCGCACCAGAAGTGATGGCCATATCTACTTGCTGGTAAAGGGGGAATACGGAATGTCTGCATACCATGTCACATCCGGCCAGATGTGCATGATTATGATGCCCCGTAAAGACACCTGCAACCTTCCTCTCCTTATTAATGACCACGTTCAATATGAAGTCCGCGCCGAGCATTTCGCCACACGAATACCATGCTCACGAAGGGGGTTCCCATCAAAGAGACAATTCGTACTTTGGAATGGTCGATCATCTTGTAAGAATGCGTAAGCTTCATCGTTTCGAGGTTTGAGATACCACCAAGGATCGATTTTCCTCCACCAGAGTAGCCTGCATAAAAACGGGGGTTCGATCAGACCTGTCGGGATTTTCAGATCGGCATCGAGATAATCTTTGTTGATTCCACTGGGTGCTCCGTCAATTTGGTCAATTTTCCTGGATTCCTCCGGCTTCCTGCAGTTGTGGTTCACAATGGTATAGTTGTCCATGATTTCACGGACCGCCATTGATTCCAGTTCATCGCCCAGGTTCGATGGGTGCTTTTCGTGGGCAACAAGGATAGCGACCTCTTGTATTATAATCTAATTCCGCCTTCTTCAAGGGCTTGAATATCGGGGGCAGGATGATCTGGTTAGGTACTGGACGGGTGATGTCCAAAATGACCATACAGGCGTTCTTTCTCCCTTTTGCGACTTCTTTCAAGGTGTTGCTTCCAATGGGATTGGAGAAGCCATTATACACAGCCCCTGACGGATCGGGAAGAGCAACTTCTTTCCTCCCTTTCAGCAGGACCACTGATTCGGGAATTTCCAAGTCAATCGTGTCTTTGCCACGCAAGAGATCGATCTTGATTGCGTCCTAATCTTTAGCGTATCTGCCTCCCATTGTTGAATCGATTCCAAGAAAGGACCCGGATCGGGCCTCTTCCAAAGCGTGAATCGAACCTAAATTCGTTCACTTGTATCACCAGTATGTAAGTCTATAAGATGGTGTCAAGTGGAATCTTAGGGGTTGCAACGCTTCAGCTCTTTGAAAAGATTGAGTTGCAAAACACCTGCCCTTACTGACAATCCGTGCTCCATACCCCCTTGAGGTTTTTAATATATAACTATAACCGTTTTGCAGGACTCTACGTGAAATCTTGGCTTGACATGGGTGCATACTTGCGATAACGTTTTTAAGATACTATTATCAAATGAGGAAGCTTGGTTAGATGATCCCATTAGACGAATGCATATTTTTCCAGCTTGCTAAGGTTTACCAAAAGGCCAATAGGATTGTGGCGGAAAGGCTCGTTCAATACAACCTTACGCCAGCTCAATCCTTAGTGATTGACGCTCTCCTGATAAAAGATAACATATCCTCTCGGGAGCTGGGAGAAATTCTAATCATGGACAGCGCCAGTATCACCGGGATCGTCGATCGATTAGAAAAAGGAGGCTTCCTCAGGCGTGAAACTCATCCAAACGATAGACGGGCCAACTCACTCGTTCTGACCGACAAGGCTCGAGCACTTGAGGGTGTACTCGATAAGATAGTAAAAGAAAGTACTTCAGAGCTTTTCAAGAATTTTTCAAAGGAAGAAGAGATGACTTTACGAAGACTCCTTCTCCGTCTTCGTGAAAACGAATGAAGGTATATATCTCTAGATCATATCCCAGGTAGTCCTCCCCTAATAATGTCCCTTGCTCCTAAAAAGAGAGACGTTGCCACCCGAAATAATACCTCTACAAATCTCCTGATGTAAATCTAGGAATGATTCTCGTTTGCAATCTCTCGAAAAATTTGTGCCATAACCTCTTGTCGGGGAAAGATATCTTCCATTGTAAGTCGAATCTTCCGCCCTCCTTCACTTATCGGGAATAACCGCAGGAATAATGAAAGGGATACCACGTTGTCATATACGGAGACGGAAAAAAGGGGGACGGCCATCTTTACCAAAAGGCCCTGCCCTTGTCCACACGTCTTCAAACCTGAGATTCGTAAGCCTTGTTGGCCTCCTTGTACGTTCTGTGGTTGGAAAATCTGTATGGATTTCAATCTAGTTTATTCCTCTGCTGTAGCTATTTGGATATAGATTATCCTGTACATAACCCATCCCCTCCAATATTCCCTATTTTCTTGAGTTCATTTAGATCCTCTGGCCCAACCATAAGGTCAATGTCCTCTCCATGGAGCGTAGGCGAATATCGGAATAAACCAGGTTCAGAATGAATATACCCTTTAAGAAAATTGCTGAAATACGGTCTTCCGTAAGAACATCCCCCGATCTATCCCAGAGATCTCACAAGGCACATGGTATGGAGGATCGTCTGACGATAGAATCGAAACAGGGTCGCTCTGGCATAATTCTGGAGGATCGACAGCAGGCCCAGGTTATGGCAGTGGCGATAGAGGAAAGGGGCAAGCCCTTCCGTTACGTCGTTCTGTATGGTGGCAGGACTAGTCGAGTCCGTGCATGATGGCCTCATCTATCATGGCGGTCTCTTTTCGCGTTAGACCCGTGAAGCTACTGTTGTCAGAAGCCTATCTTCTCTCGACCACCCCATTATATAACCTCATAGTCGTACGAAAATCGAGCTTCTCCCACTTGTACTGCGCCCCTTACGTCAAGACATATTTTTATGGCGCAAGGTTGTAGAGTTTTCAGGCTCCCTCAGCCATCATATTTCTGTAATAAA
>DTYH01000022.1 GCA_012961955.1 Desulfobacterales bacterium
CTCAGCCTCAACTGGCGCTGTTTCAGCCTCTTTTGCTTCTTCCGCGCGCTCTTCAATTATCTGCACTTGGTCGGGAAATCTTGCTTCTGGCGGCATTATCCTTACCTTGGCGGCAGGGTAGTTCAATTGAAGCATTACTTTCCTAAGCTATGTCCTCCGACGTGCGGCCTGGAGATCAATTTCAGAAGGATTAAGGATAATCCAAGGATTAAATACTTCACACTTGCAGAAGTGGAGAGCGTTTCAGGAGTCCCAGGAAATTATGAAGTTGCTATTAGACTCAATCCCCGTTACGTAAACGAAAAGTGTACATGCTGCGGCGAATGCGCAAAGGTTTGCGCCATAGAACTCAGCAATGAATTCAATTTTGACATGGATACCAGAAAGGGTGCTTATCTGCCGCATGAAATGGCCTTTCCTATGCGATATGTCATCTCTCCTGATATCATTGGCACGGAGGACGCAAAACGGTGTAAAGAAGCATGCAAATACGATGCTATTGATTTGGACATGCAGCCTAAGACAATAACCCTAAGAGTAGGAGCTATCATCTGGGCGACTGGCTGGAAGCCATACGACGCAACCAAGATTGACAACCTTGGGTTTGGGAGGTACAAGAATATTATTACCAACATGATGATGGAACGACTGGCCTCCCCAAACGGACCGACCAAGGGGAAAATCGTGCGGCCATCAGACAGTAAAGAGCCTGCGAGTGTCGCCTTTTTACAATGCTCGGGTTCAAGGGATGAGAATCATCTTCCATACTGTTCATATATCTGCTGCATGGCATCATTGAAACAGGCGACATATATAAGAGAGCAATACCCTGATGCAAAGGTTTACGTATTCTACATCGATATAAGGGCACCGGGCCAGCGATACGAAAAATTTTACAGGAAGCTAAAAGAGGACGAGAATGTGATTCTGATAAAGGGGAAGGCAGCTGAGGTCCGGGAAGATCCGAAGACCATGGATATTACAGTGGTTGCAGAGAATACATTGACTGGTGAGAGGATAGAGCAAACGGTGGAGATGGTGGTGTTGGCTACGGGGATGGAGCCGAATACCGCAGGCATGAAGCTCCCGGCCGGGATGAAATATACTGAAGAGGGCTTTATCCTCTCCGATTTTGAAAAAGGTGGCATGTTTGCTGCTGGCTGTGCCAGCAGGCCTGCTGATGTGGTCTCTTGCAACCAGAATGCTACGGCTATGGCCCTTAAGGCAATTCAAACATTGGTGAAGAAGTAGTGGGAGGTTTATCCATGGAGAAAAAGTATGGTGTTTATATATGCTCAGGTTGTGGGATCGGAGATGCCATCAATATAGAGAGGTTATCGGAATTACCGGGTGAGGAGGGCATAGAGATATGCAGGACACACCCTTTCCTTTGTGGGCCAGAGGGCGTGGAGATGATAAAGAAGGACATATCAGAGGAAGGGGTAAATGCCCTTGTGATAGCAGGTTGTTCGCGTCGAGTCAATTTTGATGTATTTAGATTTGATGGCTGCATAGTAGACAGGGTCAATCTGAGAGAACAAGTAGTCTGGTCACATCCGCGTCCTGCAACCGAGACACCTCGTGAAGGGGGGTCGGGTGAGGAAGAAGAGGAGATTGATCACGTACAGATGATGGCTGAAGACTATCTGAACATGGGGATTGCAAGGATAAAGAGGATTGAACCACCCGAACCTTATCTGCCCGAGACCTTGAGTAGGAAGATTCTGGTTATCGGAGGCGGTATAACAGGTCTAACCGCGGCTATCGAGGCAGCTAAGGCGGGATATGAGGCCACCATTGTTGAAATGAGCGATACCTTGGGTGGTCACGCTGCCAAGCTGCGTAAACAGCTTCCCCTTGGGCCACCTTACGATGGTCTGATTCCGCCCATAGTTGAGGAGAAGATCAAGGAGGCAGAGTCGCATCCCAATATAACGATAAAGACGAACACGGTCGTCGCACGTATTGCAGGCGAACCCGGGAACTTCACCGTAACATTCAAGAAGCCTGGCGAAACCATTGAATTCGATGTACCGTATCCCGTACCGGATCATATGAAGTACGACGAAGATGGGAATGAGCTTGATAATGAAAAGATTCAGGAGATATACAAGGAGATTAACAAAGGGAAGGTAGACATCCTTACGCTTGATCCAAATGGCGAAAAGTTTGGTGCGGTGATATTGGCTGCTGGATGGAGGCCGTATAAGCCCGAGAAGGGTGAGTTCGACCATCTCGGCTACGGCAAACTCCCCGATGTGATAACGAATACTGAATTTGAAGAAATAGCAGCAAAGGGGAAGATCGTAAGGCCTTCAGATGGCAAGCAGGCAAAGTCTGTTGTGTTTGTGCAAAGCCCCGGTCAGGGGGATGACAGCGATTTCCCATACTGCTCCTCAGTGACAAGTCTGGTTGCATTGAAGCAGGCGAAGTACGTGCGTGAAGATTACACAGAGGATGGCAAGGCGTATATCTTTTATCAGCATATGCGTACCCCAGGTCTATTGGAAAACTTCTACACCAGCGTGCAGCAAGACGAGGGCGTTTTTATGACCAAAGGTGGGGTCATAGGCGTTTCGCAGAACGGTGACGGATTGATAGTTGAAGCTGAGAATACGCTTCTGGGTGACAAAATTAAGGTTAAGGCTGATCTGGTGGTTCTAGCGACTGGGATGGTTCCGGTCACAAAGGATGATCCTGTGGTAAATCTGGCGTATCGTCAGGGTCCTGGATTTCGTGACATTGACCTCTTTGACGGCTATGTTGACTCCAATTTTATATGCTTCCCTTACGAGACGCAAAGGACAGGGGTTTATGCCGCAGGGTGCATACGGAGGAGCATGACCATGGAAGAATGCATGGAAGATGCTGCTGGTGCTGTGCTGAAGGCAATACAGTGTCTGGAATCTGTCAACAGGGGCGTGGCTGTTCATCCAAGGTCTGGTGACATGACGGTTCCGGATTTCTTCTTCCAGCGATGTACCCAGTGCAAGAGGTGTACCGAAGAGTGTCCTTTTGGTGCATTAGACGATGATGAGAAGGGGACGCCTAAGCCAAATCCAGCCCGGTGTAGAAGGTGTGGCACATGCATGGGGGCCTGTCCAGAACGGATCATTAACTTTTCTGATTACAGCATCGATAGCGTTTCGTCAATGATCAAGGCCATTGAAGTTCCAAGCGAAGACGATTATGATGAGCCCCCACTGAGGGTTATTGCTCTTGTTTGCGAAAATGACGCGTATCCTGCGATTGATATGGCTGGAATAAATGGACTCACGTATTCTCCTCATGTTCGGATTATCCCAGTTAGGTGCTTGGGATCGGTAAACGTGGTGTGGATCAAGGACGCTCTCTCCAAAGGAATAGACGGAGTCATCCTTATCGGTTGTAAGTATGGAGATGATTACCAGTGTCATTTCATCAAGGGGAGTGAGTTGGCGAGTGTCAGGATGGACAAGATTGGTGAGGCGTTAAAGAGCCTGGCGCTGGAGAAGGAGCGAGTACAGCAGTTCGAGATCTCGATCGATGAGTATCATAAGATCCCAGAAATAATCGATTCATTCATGGAGCAGATGGAAGAGATAGGCCCAAATCCGTTCAAAGGCTTTTAGGCCTTTCTTATACAGGTCATCCCCTGGGTGAAAGAATGAGGGCGGGCGAAATATACCCCGCCTTTATTCTTTTTTAAGCTCTCTTCCTTTAGTACTTCCTCCCCCTCTCTCATTCAGAGCAGAATCCAACCCGCTTTTCTTGAAATGAGTTGGCGTAAACCCTTGGTTTTTTTGCCGGCCAGGAACGGAGGAAACTACAGCCACGGGAGGGAACCGTGTTAGAAGGGAATCGAGACGTCAACCCCCCCTCTCCTGCCTCTAAGCCAAGGTAAGAACCAGTTCATCCTCATCCTGCCATGAGTGTCGGGGGCTTCTAACTCGGTGAAACGAAGGTGAAATGCAGCGGGGCCAGAAGATCCCCCCTTGTTAATTGAGTTGAAAAACAAAGGTTCGAGAAATCCCGCCCGCCATCGCTTTGAGCGCCGGGAGAATCCGTTGCGGTGTCGGGTGGGGGGTAGTGATGCAGCTGTTGGTGTAATCTTCGAGCGTCTCCCTATTTTAAGGAAGAAAAAAAGAGAGAGACTTCGCTTGGGCCTCTCTCTCCTTTTGTTCTATTGATCGCGATTTCTTCTAATATGTATCTAAGCCTGTTTTGTTTCCCTCTCTATATATCGGGCATAAGCCAAGGCAAGGGTTCTGTACACCAGATGTGCAAGCTTGGAGTAAGGGAGGTATCCGATAAGAAAGAACACGAAGACGAGATGTACGAGGTAAGTTGGGTAGGCAAGAGCAGCTATTTGAGCAAGTCTCGTTAATTCAGAAAGGATTCCGGTCGTGACGAGTCCAAGAATTACAGCGATGAGGAGCCAATCATGGTAACTCGGGTTACTAGTACCGTTATTCTTTGCGGCCAGCCTGTTGATAAGAACCAGAATAATTCCCACAAAGAGAGAGATTGCTGCAACATTGGCAAAGATCTTTATTGGGTTCAACAAATGGTACGGCGTCTCAACCCCTAACAAGTAGAGTCCAAGAAAAACAACGCCTGTCACTATGAAAAGGCCCAGGAATCCAAAAAGGACAAGGATATGGGCAAGGTATCGATCCTTGCTTACGCCGCATTCTTTGAAGCGCGAGTGTTTCAGAATTTCAGGTATCATGGAGATAAGACAGCTTACGAACTCGGACGGGACAATATTTTCTCGCCCTGTGAGCTTTTCACGAAGGGCGTATTCGTGCAATTCGGTTAGAAACCTTGAAACGCCCATCCCGAAGGCAATTGCAACAAGGACAGTAAGTGTTATAAAGATAGAGTCCACAAACTTTATAGGAAAAAATTTAGAAAACACAACCTCGCCAGGAGGGATATTCCAGTGCCCCGTCACAGCCAGCAGTAACAAAAAGAGAACCAATGGAATTGCAAAAAGTACCGGTAAGAATCTTGGCTGACTCAGTGCTTCGCCTAAAAACCTCGGAAACGCATTCCGGATAAAGGTATAGTTTCTTATAGCTGCAAGGACATCCCCTGGCTTTGCCCCTCTTGGGCAATAGGAAGAACAATCAGTGCATTGATGACAAAGCCAAATATCGACGTCCCCTCTTAATTTGTCTCGCAGGCCCCACTGGGCCCAGACCATTTCCTTCCTAGGAAAGGGCCTCTCATCGGGAGACAAAGGACAGATGACAGAGCATGTCGCACATTGAAAGCACTTCTTGATAGACTCACCGCCCAAAGATTGCAACTTCCTTACGAAACTAATATCAGGCTCTACCATGTATCCGTCTGACATTTCTAGTACCTCCTAATCACTTTAGAGAAAAAGATGGGTAGTAGGTTATTCCCAAGGATTAAACGAGACTTACGAATCAAAGGTGAAAGCTGTTTGAAACATAAAAATAAAGGTAATCTTTCTATCATCACGAATATTATTTGTCAAGTCTTTTTTGGCGCTTTCGTTCTGTGGCAGCTGTTCCGTGTTACAACTTTATTTAAGAAGGAAAAGACTTGACAATCTTCTTATAAGCTATTATAGGAATCAAAAATACGAGAAGGAACAGACAAGCCTGAATCCTTTATTTCAACAAGTAAATCACGGAGGCCAAGACACAATGTATGATAAAGAAAAATTACAAGAAATAAAGGAGGCCGAAGACAAGTGGTCTCAGAAGACTCAAGAGGTCGTGGCCAAACGACCTGAGCGTAAGGAGGCCTTTACTACACTGTCAGATATCCCTACCGAGCGTATCTATACACCCCTTTCAATTGCGGACTGTGATTATTTGAAAAAAATAGGCTTTCCGGGTGAATATCCCTATACCAGAGGGGTCCAGCCCACGATGTATCGAGGTCGCTTTTGGACCATGCGCCAGTATGCAGGTTTTGCCAGCGCTGAAGAGTCTAATAAGCGGTACAAATACCTCCTGGAGCAGGGGCAGACAGGGCTCAGTGTCGCCTTTGATCTTCCCACGCAGATCGGTTATGATTCGGATCACCCTATGGCTCAGGGCGAAGTGGGAAAAGTAGGTGTGGCTATTGACTCCCTAAAAGATCTGGAGACGCTCTTTGAGGGTATCCCACTGGATAAGGTGAGCACTTCCATGACGATAAATTCCCCTGCTGCTATACTACTGGCGATGTATATGGAGACGGGGGCAAAACAGGGGGTTTCCCCTGACAAGCTAAAAGGGACCATACAAAATGATATTCTGAAGGAATATGCCGCGCGGGGTACATACATATTTCCTCCCGGCCCTTCCATGCGTATTATCACCAATATATTTGAATTCTGTTCCCAGCACATTCCAAATTGGAATACGATCAGCATCAGCGGGTATCATATTCGTGAGGCAGGGTCCACGGCCGTGCAGGAGGTGGCATTTACTCTGGCAAATGGTATCGCCTACGTCGATGCGGCAGTAAAGGCAGGCCTTGAAGTAGATAAGTTTGCACCGCGTCTTTCTTTCTTCTTCAATGCTCATCTTGATTTCTTTGAAGAGATTGCTAAGTTCAGAGCTGCACGTCGCCTGTGGGCTCGCATCATGAAGGAACGGTTCAAGGCGAAGGATCCAAGGTCTATGATGCTCCGTTTCCACACACAAACAGCAGGCTGTACACTCACTGCACAGCAGCCTGAAAACAATATTATGCGGGTAACCTTACAGGCCTTGTCTGCTGTTTTGGGCGGAACACAATCGCTTCACACAAACTCTATGGATGAGGCATTTTCACTCCCGTCGGAACGTGCGGTGCAGATTGCTTTACGTACGCAACAGGTGATTGCTTATGAATCAGGGGCTGCAAATACCGTAGATCCTCTAGCTGGGTCGTACTATGTGGAGAAGTTGACAGATGAGATAGAGGAGCGAGCCCAGGCTTACATAGATAGGATTGACGAGATGGGAGGTGCAGCGGCAGCCATAGAAAAAGGTTATATACAAAAGGAGATCCAGGAGAGTGCCTATCAATATCAGCGTGCAGTGGAGAGGGGTGAACAGGTCGTAGTTGGTGTGAACATGTTTCAACAGGAGGAGGCCCCTCCAAAAGACCTGCTTCGTGTAGATCCCGCAGTCAGGGAGAGTCAGATAGCCAAGCTGAACAAGTTGAAATCAGAGAGGGATGGAATAGCAGTTGATGCCGCGTTGAAAAAGCTGAAGAAGTGTGCGGAAGGGAACGAAAATCTTATGCCGGTAATCCTGGAGTGTGTCCGCAATTATGCCACATTGGGTGAAATCTGCGACGTCTTACGAGGCGTATTTGGAGAATATACGGCAGTTTCTACATTGTAACTGTGATCCACTGGGGTTAACCTTTGGTTTGATCTTGAGTCATAATCTCATAACAGACCTTAAGGAATATAATAGCGAGCGTAGAAATGAATGAGAAAAGAAAGATTCGGGTTTTAGCAGCAAAGCCAGGGCTTGACGGCCATGACCGTGGTATTAAGGTTATCTGTTACGCATTACGTGATGCTGGAATGGAGGTTATATACACCGGGCTCCGCCAGACACCTGAACAGATCGTTCAGGCGGCCTTACAGGAGGATGTGGATGTAATTGCAATGAGTGTTCTTTCAGGGGCTCACGATTATCTCTTTCCCCGGGTTATGGAGCTCCTGAAGGAGAAGGAGGCGACTGATATTCTGGTCATTGGTGGCGGAATTATCCCAGAAGAAGATCATGAGGCCATGAAGGCTCTAGGGATAAAGGCCGTCTTTGGTCCGGGAACCTCTACCAGTGATATCATAAAGTTCATCCAAGATAATGTTAAAATATAGATCTTGATTGGAATCATGTTTCAGGTGTAGCGGTTTACGGGGATAAGTGCTACGAAACTGAAAGTTTGGCCGGAGAGCCCAATATTCAGGCGGAGCTACTCCTGGTGAACCGGAGCGCTCGAGGACCCAAGCTTCGGTTGATCCTGGCAACCAGGGAAGGAGGAAAGACTCTCCCCTCCGTGTAACACTTTAGCTCCCCGAATAGGCTTGGTCAGTATCATCATGGGTTGAGCAAAGCTGAATTCCGAACGAGCACATGAATTTTTAACGGGGTTCACGAAAGTGAGCAAGATTTAGTCTGATCACAACATTACCAGTCAATTTTTTCAAAGCGCTGAATTGTTACGGACACTTGGAAGGGGCGAGCCACTCCATTTCTACTCCAACTTTTGCAAATTATGCCTTGCAAAATCAATGCTAGGATCGAGTTCCAGGGCCAGCCTATAATACCGAATGGCCATTTCCTTATTCCCCATATCACGATAATTTGATGCTATATTCGCGTAATCAATAGCCGAGCTCGGGTTCAGGCTGATGACCTTTTGGAAACACTGAATGGCTTTTTCATGTTCTTTGAGCTTGAAATAGCAAAATCCCATCATGTTGTATATGTCTGTCCTTTCGTTGTCATATGCTTCCCCCTTCCGAAGGGCTTTTATAGCCTCTCTGTAATTACCTGAGTCCTTCAGGCATGCTCCTATGTAAGAATAGACAGTCGGTATGTCTTCCCTCCTGGGATCAAGCTCCAATGCATCACTAAAATATTTCAAGGCGATTGAGAGATTCTTCATAGAGTGATGGCAAAGCCCGAGGAAGAACTTCACATAGTATTTGCCTGGCAATAGGGAATCCATCTTCTTTAATTCGGCAATTGCCGTTTGAGGATCAAGACTTTCTGCTATCATTCGGGCTGTGAACATTCCTACGCTGGTCCCGGCAGCCCGTTCCCGAAAATGAGCGCCCGGTATTATGGTGTAAAAGGCTGGTATTTTAAGCTCTGGATGCATGATATCGACTACGATTACCTCCATCCCGATGCGGGAGAGGGCAGAAACACAGTTTTCAACCTCTACTTTGATGTTGTTATCAGACAGGTCCGGTAAGCTTTTTATATCTATCTCAGTATCGGTGCGGGTTATGAAGTGGGCCTCAGATAGGTTCTTAAGCTTAGGAAGGCCGCTGGCCACGTATTTCGAGGATGTGTTAAAATCGCCTGCAAGCTGGGCTACTTCGGCCAGGGCCCGATTCAGGGCCTTCTGAGGATCAGGAGCAGTACCGGCTGTCCATACGATTTCGCTCCTCGCAGGAAATGTGGACGGGTCATAGCCAAGCACACCCACACTGGGAATACCCGTGTTGAGGGAGAAATCGGAAATGTGTAACTTTACCCCTGCTCTCCTATACTTCTGAATCATCTCCAGGGCCATTGGGTCGGTTACGGACTCTGTTCTGATCGATGGTGTTCTGGGTCTCATTTGACTGATTAGCGATGATACATGCCTTTCCACTACCTCGCATATGCCCTGTATTAGAGCCTCCTCCACACAGTTGCCGGCCGATGACCCATTATATTCGTTTATGGTATAAAACCAGTTGAACGGGATAAGTACCTCCTCATCGCGCGTCAGGTTGTACGCCCAAGTCCACTTGAATGGCACCCTTGAAAATACGGTCCTTACCCTATCCAGTTCGCCAGTATCGTCGTGTACGGATCTAGCAATCAAATCAAAAGAAAGCGCCTGCTCCTTGAGGTTCCTGTACTCCTCCACAAAAAAGTGTTCGGAGCGATTAAGAAAGCTGAAAAGACTGAACCTTTCGGCCAGCTCCATTACTGCACTGGCCTCTGCCTGTTCTGGAGTACCCCCTTTTCCCATTTGCTTTTTGGTTCCCACAACAGACATCGCATCTTTGCCACAAATACTGAAATATACGGGTATATCCAGCCTGCCGGTATCGATCCTTACCGTCCCTTCTAAGATATCAAGCTGCACCTCCTTCAGTCTTTCCCGGAACCTTCTCACGGTTTCTTCAGGGCTTACTACCTTGTCCTGATCAAAGGTGTAACCCTTGAAAGCGTCGTGCAATATTACCTTATGACTCATTTGTCGTAACCTCCACGCAACTCTTCACCATTTCCAAGAAATTAAGGCCAGTAAAATCCTTGGCGTGTAACTGTTCACGGGATAAAGAAAAAGCTTCACCGATTGAATGGCTGCATTAGCCTTGCCAAGTGGAGGGCGGCTACGGATATGTTTTCTTACGGAGCAGGGCACAAGAATTGGCCACTAGCCTAGCAGGCAAGGTGAATAAGTAACGTTACCCACGATTCGAAGGTGGGGCCATAGTAAGTGCCCTGTTGAGATTTCCTGGCATGTAACCCTGAAGGTCTACGGCAACATATAAAAAACCCAAGCTTCTGAATTTTTCTATAACAGCCTTTCCATAAGAAGTGTATTTACGTGATCCAACTACGCTTAATAAATTTTTATTATTTAAAAGACTAATATTTCCTTGAGCGAAGCGGTGGTTTGGCCGGAAATTGCGAAAAAAGGCGATACTATCTGGATGGGTGCAGTGGATTCAGAAGGAACCGTTGTGAGCTTTATTCAA
>DTYH01000023.1 GCA_012961955.1 Desulfobacterales bacterium
GACATCCTTGCCCGAAATCCGTGCGTCCTCGCTCGTTTGATTCTACTTGGTTGATATGTTCTCTTCATAGCCTTCCGTCGTCGATCGCCTGCTGCTGAGAAATAGATTAAACCCTAAGATTAAATTATAAACGGACTAATAAGCATATGATCTTCCCTTTGTCAAGTATTTAAAGCTTTAGATTTGATGTTACAGACCTTTGTCTCAACAGATGGTCTGTCAGCACAAGACAGACCATAGCCTCGCACACTGGCACTATTCTTGGAACAGCAGAAACGTCATGTCTACCTTTTACTGATATAGTTCTCTCCCTATTATATATATCTACACTTCTCTGCTTCTTTTCTATGGATGGAATCGGTTTTATAGCAGCTCTCATGACAATGGTATCCCCATTTGAGATACCCCCCAGGATACCTCCTGAATGATTCGTAAGAAAACCTCCCGGGGTCATTTCATCATTGCAGACCGAGCCAAGCATTCTGGCAGACTCAAACCCGGCTCCGATTTCCACCCCTTTCACCGCACCAATGCTCATTACGGCCTTTGATAGGTCTGCATCCAGCTTGTCAAAGACTGGCTCTCCCAAACCGGCCGGGCATCCAGTAACGATGATCTCGACTATTCCACCAGCCGAGTCTCCCATATTTTTTATCTCTGTGATTCTCTCTTCCATCTCCCTAGCCGCCCCAGAGTCAGGGGTGTAAAACGGATTCTTGTCAACCTGATCAAGATCGATCTTACTGACGCGGACTCCAGCCAGCTCAATGGTATATGCCCGGACAACTATTCCTTCCTGTGTTAGTATCTTCCTGGCAACAGCACCCGCTCCCACACGGGCTGCAGTTTCTCTCCCTGAAGCCCTTCCCCCACCCCTGTAGTCCCGAATCCCGTATTTCTTAAAGTACGTAAAATCCGCATGACCGGGTCTGAATATATCCTTTATGTCTTCATAGGCCTTGCCCTTGGCGTCTTTGTTATAAATGATCAATTGAATGGGTGTCCCGGTTGTCTTGCCGTTAAATGTGCCGGAAAGTATGTGTACTTTATCCTCTTCGCTTCTCGTGGTACTCCCCGGTCTTCCCCTTGGCTTTCTCCTGTCCAATTCTTTTTGAATGTCTGATTCATCCAGAGGTAGGAGTGGAGGACAACCGTCAATGACTACTCCTATGGCCTTCCCATGAGACTCTCCCCACGTTGTGATCTTGAAGTTTTTTCCAAAACTATTTCCCGGCATCCTCGTCCTCCCCAACCTTTATGGTCCTGACGATAGCCTCCACAACCTCTTTTTGACTCATTCTTGAGGTGTCTAATACGATGTCGGCAACTCTTCTATAAATGGGCCTTCTCCTTTCCAAAACCGTTATGGTCTCTGTATAAAGATCGGCGTAAGTGAATTGAGGTCGCTGGTCCTTCCCTTTTGTATCCTCCTTTAGCCTTTTTACAATAGTAGAGACATCCGCCTCCAACAATACCATAACACCGTTTCTTTTCAAATCATTAACGTTTTCCTGATTTAAAACAGCCCCTCCACCAGTCGCGATTATAACGTTATTCTTTGAGGAGACTTCCTTGATCATCTCCCTTTCTACCTTACGAAAGAGTGGCCACCCCCCCTCTTCTACTACCTGTTTGATGCTTTTCCTTAACCTTGTTTCGATACAATAATCGGTATCAAAAAAAGGCATCCGTAACCTTTTTGAGAGGGCATGTCCTGTTGTGCTCTTCCCTGTACAACGGTATCCAATAAGTACGATATTCATCTGTCCCAGAAGTTTGTAGCCGTGCACGGGTAAGTGTCCGGTGAACCCGTCAAGATAAATCAAAGGTTCTTTTTGTGTAGCTAGTTGTAAGTCATGGAGTTGGAACTAAAGTGTTACTTCTAATAATATCACCGAGTATCTCCCGCTCTCAACTCGCTAGAGAAGAAGGTTGGAGACATCGGAGTGTAAACCCTGTTAGAAAATCAGTCCCTATCCGATCTTAAACCACGTACTACTCAATTCATACTACGTAAAGGTGCATGTTTGAAGATTGATCATGATTTTCTAACGGGGTAAAGAAAAGCTTCACCCGCTGAACAGTTACAGAATCTCAAGGACTTCCCAGAAATTAGGAAAGGATTTGTTAACGCATACCTCATCCTTGATCACGATTCCATCCAAAGCAAGCCCGGCTATGGCAAAGCTCATGGCGATTCGGTGGTCACCATAACATTCTATCTCTGCTCCTCTGGTTGCCATGCCCTGAACTACTATCTCGTCCTGGCCCTCAATCGCCTTTGCCCCGATCTTGTTCAACTCGGCACATAGTGCGGATATTCGGTCACACTCCTTGTATCGTAACTGGCCTATCTCTTTTATAACGGTTTTACCTACTCTGAAAGCGGAAAGTACGGCAAGGGCAGGAACCAGGTCAGGCGCTCTGTTTAGATTAAAAGAGTAATCCCCTTCCCTAACTATTGGCCCGGTGATCGAAATACCTGCGTTTGAACTTTCAATCTTAGCCCCCAGGATCCTTAGTATATCCAGAAACATGATATCTGCCTGAGAGGTATGGGGCTTAATATTGGAAATAGTTATAGAGCCACCCAATATGCCTGCAGCAGCCATAAAATAGGTAGCGCTGGAAACGTCACCCTCGATTGCATATTCTCTGGCAGTATATCCTGTTTGAGCCGTTACATGATAAACGCTATCCTTCGACCTCAAGACGGAAGCACCAAAATCTCGCATCACCTCCAGGGTCATGTCAACATATGGGATTGAAGGGGTTCTGCTAATGATTTCAATCTCTGTGTCCTTTTCGGCATATGGAGATGCGAGAAGTACAGACGACAGGTACTGGCTGCTGAAGGAGGTGTTAAGGGTTATCCTGCCCCCAGGGAGACCATACGCATCGATTTCCAGCGGAGGACAACCATCGTCATTAGTACACCATACACGTACCCCCATCTGTTTCAATGCTTCTACAAGGGGTTGTATTGGCCTTTGCCTCATACGTTCATTCCCATCAATAACAAACCTTCCGCGTCCAAGGCACACAATACTGGTCAGGAACCTCAACCCTGTTCCATTGTTTCCCATGTAGAGGACCTTTGAGGATTGATTTATACGCCCTCCTGTCCCTTCTACACAGAGGGTATCGTTCTGGGGAAAAATGTTTGCCCCTATGGCACGAAGTGCTTCGATCAAGTACGTGGTGTCTTCAGAGATCAGGGGATTATGCAACACGGATCGACCAGAAGCAAGTGAGGCGACCACAAGAGCCCTCTGTGTATAGCTTTTTGAGCCGGGAACAGCGATTTTCCCGCTGACCTTACTGATTACCCTGATATTTCTCATTTTTCTGATTTGATGCTTCTGATTGAAAGCTGTTTTAATACAGCATTCTCCATCTCTTTTACCGGTGGTTCCTTACCTGTCCACGCCTTGAACTGTTCAGCCCCCTGATATACAAACATTTTCACTCCGTTTATTGCAACGGCCCCTCTTTTTTCTGCTTCTTTAAGGAGCTTTGTCTTCAGTGGATTGTAGATAATATCAAGGACGAACCCAAACCTGGAAAGGACTTTTCCAGGGACAGGGGACTTATCTATGTCCGGAAACATGCCTACAGGTGTAGTATTGATCAGACAATCCCCTTGTAAGTCGTCGATCTGATTAAGTGGAAAAAAAGGACACTCAAATTCGCGGGAGAGCATCTCCCCCTTCGCGGGGGTCCTGTTTACAATTATGGGGTTTCCCCCCTCTTTTTTAAGACCGAAAAGCACAGCCCTGGCAGCACCGCCGGCCCCTAAGACTACAAACTTCCTATCCTTGATAGGTAAAAATTCCTGAATCGACCTTACTACCCCGAGCCAGTCGGTATTGAAACCTGTAATGCGATCTTCGGTAAACCTAATAGTATTGATTGCCCCTATCGCCCTGGCTGTATCATCGATCTCATCTATATATTTTATGATTTCTGTTTTAAATGGAATGGTAATGCTCATACCTCTGATCTGAAAGGCCCTTATCCCGTAAATAGCGCCTTTTATGTCCTGGACCAGGAAGGGCAGGTACACGGCATTCATTCCCAGCCTCCTGAAAGCGAGATTGTGTATAAGGGGACTCATGCTATGTTCTACCGGATTTCCGATAATGCCGTATATCTGGGTCTTAGCATCTATTTCAGAGGTGAACATTATAGAAAATTCTACTCTTTCACTATCTTAAAGCTTTGATGGTTTCGCAAAATGGATTTTTACGAAACCCTCGAAGTTTTAGCCGTTTGAAAAAATGAGCTGCACAACATATTCTGTTCCTGAACTGAAAGCTCAAAGCTGAAAATCGATCAACCGGGGCGCTTTCACCTTTAGGACTTCGTTTCCATTTCCGAGACGTATGTTTTTTGACCTGCTATACTCCACACCTAACCGAAGGGGGAAGCTACTTTCATCCCATTAATGGTCTCTTCGACTATCTTCCCGGGTACCTCATCTGTTACAAATGGATTACCAATATCCCTTACAAGGACAAAATTAGGCCTCCCCTTTAACGCCTTTTTATCGTTCTTAATTAAGGTAAAGATCCTTTCCGTATCCAAATCTGCAGGTATGCAGTGAGGCAATCCATATCTCTTTATAGCCATTTCAATCCTGTTACAGGATACATCATCCAGGTATCCCAATTTAGATGAGATCTTTGCAGCAGCAACCATACCTATGGATATCGCCTCGCCATGCGAAAATCTGAAGTCAGATATCGATTCCAGAGCATGACCCAGGGTATGTCCAAAATTGAGAATCCTTCTCAGACCAAGCTCTTTTTCATCCTTCTTCACAACCTCAGACTTTATCTCACAGGAGCGCTCCACCAGGAACTCTATGAGTCCGAGATCACGGTTTTTTATCGCCTCAGATTCTTTCTCGAGCAAGGAAAACAATTCTTCATCACTGATAATGCCGTACTTGATAATCTCGGCTAAACCGTTCTGAAAATCCCTTTCAGAAAGGGTCCTTAGAAAAGTCAATTCAATAATTACAGCTTTTGGCTGATAGAATGATCCGAGAAGATTCTTCCCCTCTTCTAGGTTAATCCCTGTTTTTCCCCCTACGCTGCTATCCACCTGAGACAAAAGGGTAGTAGGGACCTGGACATAGGGAATCCCTCTCATGTATATGGAGGCAACAAAACCGGCCAAATCGCCAACCACTCCGCCACCAAGGGCGATGATGATAGATTTTCGGTCGACATGAAGGGAAACAAGCTGTTTTGCCAGTCTAATAACCGTATTTAAAGATTTTGAAGCTTCTCCAGGAGGGATTTCAAGTAGATGAAGGTTGGCATCCGAGGACTCGAGTTCATCTAACACCCTTTGCCCGTACAGGCTGTTCACGTTCGAATCGGTAATGATAATCTGGCTATTAAACGAACCTAGGCCTTCTATTTCACCGCTGAGTTGTTGGAGAATTCCCTTACCAATTAGAATCCGATAAGAGTCATCAATATGTTTTTTTAAAGAAACGTGTATACAGTCCATCTATTCAAGATCAGAATATGCAGCCTCTGAGCGCAGTATCATTACTTTAATCTCTTTTTCCGAGATAGTCTCCTGGCTTAAGAGAAGTCACCTTTGCAAACTCTGAGGCCGATACCTTCCCCCCTTTTTCTGGTCGAGCCTTACCCAGGGTTATTACTCCACCTGATGCAGCTACATGGATCCCGTTTTCGTCAATAGTTATGACCGTTCCTGGCTCTTTTTCCACCTCACCGGGTTTAAAATGTGCCTGATAAAAACGGACTTTACCCCCATCTGTTTGAACATATGCCCCGGGTTGAGGATCGCAGCCTCGGATCAAATTGTAGACCTCCTCTGCCGGCTTTGACCAGTCGATTGCCGCTACTTTATCGTCGCAAAGTGGCTCATAGGTTGCCTTTGAATCATCCTGGGGAATTCTGGGGGCCTTATCCGCTTTAATCAAGTCCACAGATTCTAAAATGGCCTCGATTCCCATTGGAAAGAGATGATTAAAATACAGAGAGCCGGTCGTATCATCAGGTTTTATCTCCACCTCTTTCTGGAGCAGGATCGGGCCAGTATCAATCCCTCCGTCAGGCCAGAAGATGCTCAGACCAGTCTTTTTGTCTCCCATGATCACGGCCCAGTTGATAGCGCTTCCGCCACGGTGACGAGGAAGTATAGAGGGGTGATAACAGATCGCCCCCTTGGAAGGAACTTTAAAGAACTTTTCAGGAATGATGTCTGTAACAAAGGCCAGGATTGTCAGGTCTGGCTGAAGCTTCTTATATTCTTCAAATACCTTTTCTTCCTTATATCCCTTGGGTTGAAAAACTGGTATACCTTTTGCCGTGGCAGCCTCTTTTAGAGGATCAATACGACCTCCTGGGGCATCGGGTGGCGTATATACAGCTACAATAGTTTCACCCTTCTCCAAGAGAGCCTCAAATACCTTTGCCCCAAATGCGGCCTGGCCAATCAAGACTATTCGCATCTTATACCTCCTCTCATACAATTAATCCAGATGGTTAAATAAAAAAAAGACCTTTTAATGTTGAAAAAAAAGAATTATTTTGTCAAGGATAAAGTAAGTTGAGGGCAACTGCAAAAAATCGTAACAATAATCCTTTTTAACTTCTTTGACGCCACGAGCCCTAATTTTCAGGAAGAATTTTCCGAGCCATGGATGGGTCAAAAAGTTCCCAAGAAGGAGCGAAAACCGGGTTGTGCAAAGGTGTCGTAATATCAATACAGAAAAGTCATAATAGGTAAGCCACCAATTAGATGTCATCTTTGGATGCTAAGATTTTTATAACCCTTTTTCTAGGAGTCTTTGCCACAACTCTGGGTGTTGGTTTGGTGGCTCCTCTCCTTCCTGTTTATGCGCATGAATTGGGTGCTGATGCGTTTCAAGTCGGTCTAATCTTTGGCGCCTTCTCCCTATCACGGACAGTATTTGTACCGTATTTCGGCAAGCTGTCTGACAAGAAGGGTAGAAAGCCATTCCTTGCCCTTGGTCTTTTTATCTATTTTCTCCTCTCTATCCTCTATGTATTGTCAAGGAATGTTGAAATGCTAGTTTTCATCAGACTAGGCCAGGGGTTTGCATCAGCCATGATTCTTCCAGTAGCCCAGGCCTATGTCGGGACAATCACACCACAAAAAAAAGAAGGACTAACCATGGGCCTGTTTAATATCTCTCTATTTGCAGGTCTGAGCGTTGGGCCCATATTGGGAGGGCTGGTAAAAGATCGATTCAATATTCAGGTCTCTTTTCTCAGCATGGGTGCCCTTACCCTTTTCGCTTTTATCCTATGCCTCTTACTGCTCCCAAGCGAGACTGAACAAATGAGGAAACGTGCTTCTGATACAGTAGGACCTCCAAAATATCTGAAAATCATTAAAGAACCGGCAATATTTTCTCTTTTCGCCTACCGTGCCTGCTTTACGACTGGCATAGGCATCGTATGGGCATTTCTCCCGCTTTTTGCGAGCACTAGGCTCGATCTCTCCAGTTCGATTATTGGTATGATAGTCGCAATGAATGTCTTAGTGAGCGGTATTTTCCAGACC
>DTYH01000024.1 GCA_012961955.1 Desulfobacterales bacterium
CCCAATAAGAGCATGGTATCACCGGGTTGGAAACGCGTCTCCGGGCCTGGTGCTATCATCACCTCGGGTTCTGTACTTTGAGTAGAATACCGCTTTATTCCGATAACATAGACATTATATCTTGTCCTAATTTCTAACTCCGTCAGGGAACGACCCACAAACTTATCTGGACAAGACACTTCAATGATGGTAGCCTCCGGGGATATAGATATATGCTCTACTAGGTTGGGCATGGTAAGCTGCTTTACCACTCGGTCTGTAATATCCTTTTCTGGAAAGACAACCGTATCTACCCCCAAGATACGAAGAGCCTCTAATTTTTCGTCAGTATCCACCTGGGCAACGATCCGCTCCACCTTGGTATGCCTTTTTAGGTAATTCACAAGCAATACTGCTACGTCAAAGGCGTGCCGCAAGCCGATAATGGCCACGTTTACATACGGGACTCCGATGTATTCCAGTATTTCTCTATCCAGGACGTCTGCGCAAACTGCTTTTGTAACACTGGTGGAGATCTTTTGTACAAGATTTTCGTTTCGGTCAACAGCTACAACCTTTGCACCAAGGTTGAAAAGGGACACCGCGGTGCGAAAACCGAATTTACTCAGACCTAACACTGCAAAGGAATCCTTGATTTCAGCCATCTGTGACTATTCCTTCTATGTTTATGAATAATTATCATCCTACCATGATCTCACCTTCTGGATAGCGGAATTGTAACTGTCTTCGCTCGCCAATCAGGGAAGTGGCAAGAACCAGCGGGCCGATTCTACCCACAAACATACAGGTCATGATAACTCCCAGACCCGCCGTGAATAAATGATTTGTGGTTCCTGTGCTCAGCCTTACAGTACTGAGCGCGCTTATCACCTCGAAAAGTTGCCCCAGGAACATACCACGGATCTCAGTATGGGGCAACTCACCAAACTCTGTTGCCTGAAGCACCATCATGGCCAGAAACGCCATCGAACTGCACAGAATTATAACTGAAAGGGCCTTGGCTATCACTCTATAAGATATGCTATGGCCAAACATCTCCACGTCCTGCCGGTTGAATATCTTAGACTTTACGAGGGACCAGACGATGGCTATTGATGTCGTCTTTACCCCTCCTCCGGTAGAGCCGGGCGAGGCACCAACAAACATAAGAAAGACCAGGATCATATTTGTCAGGTTCCCTGTTGGCACAGTGTTGAAACCTGCTGTCCGTGCAGTAATGGAAAGAAAAAGTGATTCCAGAAGTCTTGGACCGATCCATTCGTGATTGAACGTATTATCCCATTCAAATATCAAAAAAAACAACGAACCCGGCAATAGTCAGCAGGCCTGTTGTAGTGATTACAACTCTGCTATGAAATGAAAGATAGAATTGCCGATTATTAAACCTGCTTTTCAGGTACACGAAAAGATCGATAACAACCAGAAACCCAAGCCCCCGGAAATAACAAGAATCATAACAGTAACGTTGACCAAGGGGTCGCTTTGGCTTTGTATCAGACTGTTACTGAACAGACTGAAACCTACATTACAGAAGGCGGAGATAGAGTGGAAACAAGCAAGCCAAAGTGCGTACTTGGCTGAATATTTCCTTAAAAACACCACAAACAGTAATGTGGCTCCTACAGATTCAGCTATGAAAGTGAACAGCATCAGCTTTTTAAGAAGTGTAGGTGCAGAGAGCCTGGGCAGCCCGCCAAGCACCTCACGGGTCATAATGGCTCTATAAAGCCCGAGCCTTCCCCGAACGGAAAGGAGGAACCAGTTGGATAGAGTAAACAGGCCCAACCCTCCCCCATCTGTATGAGCAAAAGAACGATCAATTGTCCTGCGAAGCTAAAATCCTTAGACAGGTACACTACCGTGAGTCCGGTGACGCAAACTGAGCTCGTGGAGGTAAACACCGCGGATATCAGACGTGTTTTTTGGGACTCAGCCTTAAAACCAAGACAGTATAAAGCCAGAGCACCTACTACAATCAGTAAAAAGAAGGTGGTGACAATTTGAAAAGCTGGTCTATGTCGCATGGGTTTATGCTATTGGCTACTGGGATGATGCCATTCTTTATATGAGATGTGCTTTACAGACGCTTCCCTCAAGTCATTAACCGAAAAAAACAGAATGAGGGTATTTTCAAGGAAAGTTGGAGGGGTGTCAAGGATATATCAATCTATTTTCCCTTCCATGGCGCCCCCTAATTGCATCTATTCCTGCTTGACTCTAAATGATTTTCCAAATATACTTTAAAATATTTGCAACATTTTACCATTTTGGACAAGCCAGTTCGACCAGACTCAAGTTGAAGTTACGATTCAGGCTGAGAGCCGCAGGATATATAATGGACTGGGCGAAAGACATTGGACGTAAACCCCGTTAGAATTTCATGCGGGGCATTAAACCCCCACCTGTA
>DTYH01000025.1 GCA_012961955.1 Desulfobacterales bacterium
CATCGACGGCCGCCATCAGCTGCTTGACGATATGGAAAAAGACCTTTTCTACACGATGGGACTTGAGTCCGAGCGTGTTTTTGCTTATACTATTGACAAGCATGAATCGACTCCTTTTTTAAGGATGAATTTGAATGCCCAAATATAAAGGAGAAGATTCACGTTTTCAAGGTCTTAGACCATTAACTTACCCACAAATTCTTGTGACGAGCTATATTTCGAATACAAAGGGAAACCCAATTTCGCGGAACACGAGATTGAACTTAAGGCTGTTCTCGCCAAGGATATCGAGAGATTCAATATAGCCCTGAATCCAATGGTTGAATTCGAATACAAGGAAGAATGGGAGTTTAAACCTGCCTATGCTCTTGGGATTAGTTACGAGATGTTTGAACTGCTAAAGGTAGGGGTTGAAGGGAAAGGCAGCCGGGATGGCCATTACATAGGTCCGGTGATATCCCATGGCCATGAAGACCTATGGGTAACCCTCGGTTCGGCTTTCAAGGTGGGCGAGGTTAAGGATGGTAAGCCAGAATTTGAGATACGTTTATTAATGGGAGTGGGTTTGATGGGAGGACATCCTTCTTTTGAATTTTAGTCCTCGGTAATTCCGGACCCATGCGACACATTGTGCGAGGAGACGGTGGAGCTGGCTAACCGAGTAGCTTGTCCATCTTGCGAAGTCAGCATCCTGGATATGAATGACCAGAACGTGGCAGGTCGAGCTGTGAGCTTAGGCATTCGGTCGGTACCTGCCGTGATGACCGACGGAAAGCTCGCCGATTGTTGTGCTGGCCGCGGTCCGGATGAAGCTGTGCTGCGGGCGGCAGGACTGGGAGGGCCCATCGAGGGATAATTTCTTCGTCTGACCGTGGTTTCGTGGGGCGGGGCCTTGTGCTCCGCCTCTTTCATAAATCAGCTTATTATTGTGAGGAAAACTGCTCCCACCAGAAGCCTTCTGCGCTCCACCCTTTCCCAACGTGCCATTCCTTCCAATGTCACTATTTTTTAATTAGAGTCCCTGTAAGACTCGGCCGCCTCTTTTCCCAGGCCGGTTCAGACCTTCGTCCTCTGCATCCACCAGGTGCCCACTATTGGCCTTCCTTCCAGCCTGGCCCCTATAAAAAAATTGACAATCTTCAATCATTATAGTATCTTTTTTCAAGAAAGCATGGCGATGTTAAAAGGACATCACCGGTTACGGATGGTAAGGAGAATGCTCATGTTGCGTTTTTTCACCGCGGGGGAATCACATGGTCAGGCCCTGATAGGCATACTCGAAGGTATGCCGGCCGGGCTCCAGATCACAAGGGACTATATTAACCACCAGCTTCGGCGTCGCCAGAAGGGATACGGCCGGGGTGGTAGGGTCAAGATCGAAAGGGATGAGGTGGAGATACTGTCAGGCGTGCGGTTCGGGAGAACGCTCGGTAGCCCCATCGCGCTCCTCATACGGAACAGGGACTGGACGAACTGGCGGGAAGAGATGGCAGTTGAAGATCAAGAAGCCGGGCGGAGGGTGACCGTCCCAAGGCCAGGTCATGCTGATCTTGCCGGGGTAACCAAATACAGACACGGCGACATAAGGAACGTCCTTGAACGATCAAGCGCCAGGGAGACGGCGATGAGGGTGGCCATATGTACTCCGGCAAGGAGATTGCTTGAGGAGTTCGGGGTCTGTATAGCAAGTCACGTGATATCAATAGGAAAGGCAGAGGGAAGGGGATGGGAACCAGGGGTGACCCTTTTAAATGAAGCTATCGATCGATCGCCGGTGAGATGCATCGACCCGGAAGCAGAAGAGGCTATGATGGCGGAGATAGATAGGGCTACGAAGTCCGGTGATTCGATCGGTGGAATCTTTGAAGTTGTCGTAACGGGGCTCCCTGTTGGGTTGGGGAGTTATGCTCAGTGGGACAGAAGGCTTGATGGACTTCTTGCCCAGGCCATGATGAGCATCCAGGCCATAAAGGGCGTGGAGATCGGGCTCGGATTTGAGAGCGCAAGACGGCCGGGCTCGAAGGTGCACGACGAGATCTATTTCGGTGAAGGGGGCTATTACCGCAAGACCAACAACGCCGGTGGCATTGAAGGGGGGGTGACGAACGGGGAGCCGGTCGTTATCCGTGCCGCCATGAAGCCAATACCCACCCTCTCCAAACCCCTTCACTCGGTTGACATCAATACGAAACAGGAGAGGGAAGCACACAGGGAGAGATCCGATGTCTGCGCTGTACCGGCGGCTTCGGTTGTAGGCGAAGCTGTTGTTGCCTTTACGCTGGCAAATGCATTCCTGGAAAAATTCGGCGGTGACAGCCTCGATGAGATAAGGGAACGGATAGGAGATGTCAGGAAGGGAGATGACCCTGGATAAGAACATATATCTGATGGGTTTTATGGGCTCAGGTAAGAGCCGGGTCGGCAAAATCCTCGCCCGAAAGCTGGGCATGAGGTTTATCGACACCGATGAAATGGTGGAAGAGAAGGCGGGCAAGAGCATCTCAGATATCTTCACCCAGGATGGTGAGGAGGCCTTTCGCCGCCTTGAGCACCAGTGTATTGTAGAGGCATCGAGATCCCGATACGCTGTGATATCACTGGGCGGAGGTGCTGTGACCCGGCCGGAGAACTGGGAGGTTATCAGACAGGGGATAAGCCTCTACCTGTTCGCAAGTCCGGAAACCATCTTAGAGAGAGTGAGAGCAAACGATGACCGTCCCCTTCTCTCCGGTCTCTCTGATGAAGGGAAGCTCGAAAGGATCAGGTCTATGTTGGCCTACAGGGAGAAATTCTATAATATGGCCGACATCGTGATTCGGAACGAGAAAGGGGACTCTCCGCAACGGACGGCAGAGCTGGCAGCGGAAAAGGTAGCTATGAGGGCCTCACTGAAGATCGTCGGTGTCAATCTGGGCCAAAGGAGTTATCCGATCTACATTGGCAGCGGCATCCTGTCCGGATTTGGTGATTACTATCGGAGACACGGGCTCGGCAGGAAGGTTGCGGTTGTGACCGACACAACGGTCAGCAGATTGCACCTCGAGCCTGTGGAGAAAAGCCTTAATGAGAGCGGCTATAATGTCACCCGGGTTGTTATCCCTGATGGTGAGGGACAGAAGAGCCTTAAGACTTGTGAGGAGGTCTGCGGGGTTCTTATAAAGGCAGGCCTGGAGAGGAGTTCCAGCATTGTTGCACTCGGAGGAGGTGTTGTGGGTGATATCGCGGGATTTGTGGCAGCGACCTTCCTGCGGGGGGTCTCTTACGTCCAGGTTCCCACCAGCATCCTTGCTCAGGCTGATTCAAGCATAGGGGGGAAGGTGGCGGTCAATCATCCCCTCGGCAAGAATATGATCGGTGCCTTCTACCAGCCCAGGTTCGTCTTCATCGATGTGGACGTCTTAAGGACCCTACCAAAGCACCAGATCACGGCCGGCCTTGCCGAGGTGGTCAAGCACGCCCTTATCCGTGACGAGGCGTTCTTCCGGCTACTGGAGGAGGATATCGAGGCCATAATCGACCTGAAGGCCCCAACCGAGCTGTTGGAAAGGGTTATTGAGAGGAACTGCCAGATCAAGGCCGAGGTGGTAAGCAGGGATGAGACGGAGCAGGGCCTGAGGGCGATACTGAACTACGGCCATACGATCGGACATGCCCTGGAGGCAGTTACAAACTACTGCAGATACAGACATGGCGAGGCTGTCATTCTGGGGATGATCGCAGCGGGTAGGATTGCCTGCAGAAAGGGGATGCTTGGCGAAGACCAGCTCAAGCAGCAGAACGATCTACTTCAAAGGATCGGGAGGCCCAAAACCCCGGTGGACATCTCAACTGATTCCATCCTGAAAAGGATGGAGTCGGACAAGAAGGTGAGGGACGGCAGGGTGAGGTTTGTGCTGTTGGAGAAGATCGGTAAGGCCGTTGTGACCGATGAGGTTGAAGAACCCTTGGTCAGGGCAGCGATTGAAGAGATAAAACGAGGATAGGAGAATTGATGAAGGTCGATTATAGAGGACTTCTGGCAAAGGTCTCGGATCTGCTTGAGCAGGTAAGAAGAGAAACAGTAAGAAGGATCAATACGGTTATAGTGCAAACCTAATGGGAAATCGGAAGATTAATCGTAGAAGAGGAGCAGAAGGGCGAAGAACGGGCCGCGTATGGTAAAAGATCCTTACAGAGATTATCAAATGATCTTACAAAAAGATATGGACGGGGGTTCTCAACCGACAATTTCGAGGCTATGAGAAAGTTTTACTTGATTTATTCTGGCTTGGCAGGAAGATTTCCGAGACACTGTCTCGGAAATTGGTAGAGCTTCAAGCTGATATCCCAGAGATTGATTTTCTGAATAACCTTTCATGGTCTCACATTTGTGAAATCATAACACTTGCTGTTTTGTCAAAGGGAGGAAAATGAATTCTACAACAAAACCGACAGTAGGAGCAATTGAAAGTGTCAGTAGTCCAGAAGCACTGGTGAGATATTTAGCCGGCCTAGGGTACAGAACAAGAATTCAGGGCTTACATATTCCTGACCTGGGCCTTCCGGAGGGTGCTCAGAATCTTATGCGGGAATCCCTCCTGCTGGCCGATTATGATCGCAACTTCCAGATCTACTTTGTAAGGACTTCCTCCATGCGCCGCACCGACTTCCGTACTATTCTCGAGCCCTTCTATCGCCGCTATCCACAAGGAAATTATCTTTTTGTGTTCACGAGTGATTGGGAGGAGATTGCCTTTGTGAGTCCGGAGCGTGTGGCAATAGAGCCCGGTAAAACAAAACTGCGGCTCAGGATTCTTTTCGTTGACCGTAGTAATGTGTATCATACTGACCTTGAAGTTCTACGAAATATCGCTGTCCTGCCTACTGAACAAAGGGCTGACCTCATCTGGCAAAAGCATCTTAAGGCTTTCAATGTCGAGCGCGTTACCCATGAATTCTTTGAGGCATACAAATTTGCTTTAAATTTCATGGAAGGAGAGTTGCTATCGCAAAATAGGGCCCCATACCAGAAGGTACACAGCTTTGCCCAGCAACTCCTCTCTCGAATCATGTTCCTCTATTTCGTTCAGAAGAAAGGGTGGCTTAAGTGGAAAGACTACGTCCAGGACAAGCGGTACACGAAGAATCTATGGGAAAAGTATAAAAAGCATACCAAGAAGAGGGACTCCTTTTATTCAGATTGGCTGTGTTGTCTGTTCTTCTATGCATTGAATGGCCCAGGAAAGCATGCTTACATCTGGGACTTTGACATCCCCAATGAGATAAAAGAGTCCTTTATCACCATGCCTTTCCTGAATGGAGGGCTCTTCGCCGAAAATGAGCTGGACAAGATAGGATTTGAAGTCCCGGATAAAGTCTTTGAGCTATTGTTTGAAATTGATCCCCTACATAAGGAGAAAGGATTTCTTGAGCGATATAACTTTACTATCCGTGAGGATACCCCTCTTGAGGTGGAGGTAGCAGTAGACCCTGAGATGCTGGGCAAGGTGTATGAGTCCCTCATCTCTGAGGAGGAAAGAGGTAGAGCGGGGATTTTCTACACTCCACGCATTGAGATTGACTACATGTGCCGGCTCTCTTTAACCGAGTATGTCCATGATGCTACCGGGATTCCCAAAGAAACTTTGATTCCGTTCGTTTTCGAGCCCTTTCCTCCCAGCCTGCCCGGCCAAGGCGAATCTTCGACCGTGGATAGTGATTTGCTCGATGATCAACTGAGAAAAGTTGAATCGGCGCTGGACAAAGTCCGAATTGTAGACCCGGCGGTCGGCTCAGCATCTTTTCTGGTCGGTATGATGAATGTGCTTACTGAACTTCATAGATGCATCAACAAAAGATTTGACCGAGAAGTAAATGAATTTGATCTCAAAAGCAAAGTCATTCGTGAGAACCTGTACGGTGTGGATGTGAAGGATTGGGCGGTGATGGTGGGAGAACTCAGGCTGTGGCTTTCCCTTATTATTGAGACCGAAGAGAAGGAACTTATCGAACGCGTGGCTAATATTTACCAACATCCCCTTCTTCCGAACCTTACCTTCAAGATGCGGCAGGGAGACAGTTTGGTAGAAGAGATTGCTGGAGTTCCTGTATCTTTGCGGAGAGAGTTCCAATACATCCCGGAAAGGGTGAAGAGAAAAATCACCGAGCTGATGAGTAAAAAGGCAAGCTATTTTGCCAGTAGAAGTGCTGACCTCAGTGAGAAAGAGAAAATTGAAAGTCTGGAGAACGAACTTTTTCGAGACATTGTTGGGGCGAAGACTGAAAAATTAATGAAAGAAATCGCCAAGTTAGAGAGGCAGATCCGGCAAATTCGTCGCCCTGTTGAGCAGATGGAACTGATAAAAATCACTCCAGAACAGGAAAATCTCTTCAAACAAGAGGAGCAAAGGATAAAGAAAAGGATCGAGGACTTGAAACAGGAAAGGCAAAGGTTTCAGAAGATCTTTGAGAATATCGGTGAGAAGACCGCGAAAGATTATTTCCTCTGGGAGATTGACTTTGCCGAGATTTTTAATGAGAAAGGCGGCTTTGACATCGTCATCGGCAATCCCCCTTATGTGCGTCAGGAGAAGGTAGCTCCACCTCTTGAAACGGAGGAAAGGCAAGATGCAGAAACGTGGAGGGCAAAAAAGAGGGAGTATAAAGACCGACTTGACCGTTCGGTGAAGACACAGTGGGGTAATTTCATAAAAATTGACAAAAAGAGCGACCTTTATGTCTATTTCTACTATCACGGCCTGGCCCTGCTCCGCCCCGGTGGGGTCTTCTGTTTCATCAACTCCAACTCCTGGCTGGATGTGGGTTATGGTGCGCCTCTGCAGGAGTTTCTTCTGAAGAACTTACAGCCCCTTTATATCATCGACAATCAGGCCAAACGCTCCTTCAAAGAGTCGGATGTGAATACGGTGATCGTGGCCATAAAGAGACCGAAAAAGATGGGGGACAACCCTATAAGATTTGTCACCTACAAGAAACCCTTTGATGAAGTGTTAAATCCAGAGAATCTAATTGAAATTGAAGGATCGCCAGAGGTCAGGAGCACGGAGGATTACCGTGTCTTTCCTATAACCCGGAAAGAGCTTCTCAAGGACGGGGTTGAACTGCCAGAGGAGGAGACCCTGCTCAAAGAGCCGGCGCATCTGCCGTACATTGGCAGCAAATGGGGCGGAAAATATCTGCGGGCACCGGATATATTCTTCAAGATTCTGGAAAAGGGTGAAGGGAAACTTGTTAGGCTTGGGGATATTGCCGAGGTGTATCCAGGATGCTATGCAGGGATAAATGACTTCTTTTACTTGACCTTTGATGAGGCAAAGCAGCTCCGTATAGAAGATGAATTTTTAATACCGCTGATTCGGTCACCTGAGCAGGCAAAGGCCGTTCGTCTTTGTAGAGACAGTGTTCGCACCACTGTCTTTGCTTGCAGCATGTCTAAGAACGAGCTGCATCGGTTAAAGAAGTTTGGAGCATTGGATTACATCATTTGGGGAGAAAACCAGGTCACCCGTAAACGACAAAAGACAGCTGCTGGCATTCCTTGGCCCAAAGTTGAGACAGTTAAGAGGCGTAAACCTGGTTGGTGGTCCATTCCTAACAACAATCTCACGCCAACCACGGTTTTCATGCTCTATGTGATGAACGATAGGTTCATTTGCCCTCTCGTAGATAAACCTGTTGTTACCGATCGGTGCTTTCATCGAGTGTTTCCAAGAGGAAAGTTCAAATACGAATTGGCATCTATTCTCAATTCCACAACTTGTGCCTTCTACATTTCGACATTGGGACGTTGGAATCTTGGACAAGGCGCCATGAAGTTTGAAACAATTGATGCGAAGCAGTTATTAGTGCTAAACCCATCTATTTTCACGTCCACCGAGAGGGAGCGTCTCCTTTCTGCTTTTGAGCGAATGGCCACCCGTGAAATCAAATCCATCTTCGAGGAACTCGGCCTTCCCAAGCCCAATCGGGATTACTCTAACATAGACTCTCAGGATGTTTCGCTCGACAAGGTCATGCCTGACCGCAGGGAACTTGATAGGATCATCTTCGAGGCTTTGGGCTTGACTGAAGAGGAGCAACTTGAGGTCTATCGTGCGGTGGTGGAGTTGGTGAAGAATAGATTGGTGAAGGCCAGGAGTGTGTGAATGTCAAGTAGTAGCATCTATGAAGCGTATAGCGACGAGTCGGGCTCTCCCACTAAGCGGTTTCAAACCATTGGTGTGGTTTCGGGACCAAGAGACCATCTGGCACTGCTCCGCCGGGAACTCGTTAGTATGCTTAAGGTCAAAGGGATAAAAGAGATTAAATTCGAGAAAGTGCGAGGTCATAGACCCAAGGTAGAAGCCGCCATTTGCTTCTACAATCTTGCTATTGACTATAGTGCTAAGCGGAAGATTAGAATAGATGTGCTCATTTGGGACCTCCAAGATTCAAGACACACAGTGGTTGGAAGAGACGATATTGCTAATCTCCACCGGATGTACTACAAAGTCTTGACGAATCTCAGCCATAGATGGCACATCAACGAATGGAAGATCATTCCAGACGAGAATTCAGCTATCAACTGGGAGGAGATTCGAGATTTTCTAAATATGACTCGATTCAATCGTCCCAAACCTGACTTGCTCAGATTGTTTGAATCGTTGGATGAATACAACTTCTTTAAATTTCATAGTATTGTACCGCGATGTTCTCACGAGGAACCGCTTATTCAACTTGCAGATTTGTTTGCTGGTCTTGCAAGTTTCTCAAGGGATAAGGGCACTTCATTTATAAGGTGGCTATGTAGCGAAGAGTCAAAACACCAGCTGGTGCTATTCGATAGGGAGGAGGATGTTCCTGAAGATCTCTCAAAAGGCGATCTTGTGAGATTTTACCTAGTAAAGGAGTTTCATGAACACTGCAAGCGGAAGAGACTTGGGGTCAGCATTAGAACCAAATGTTACTTACATACATTTAACCCAGAAAATCCCATAAACTTCTGGAACTATAAACCACAGCACGAGATGGATAGAGCACCGATCAAATCACTGGACGCTGGACGAGGTAGTCTGTGAGGCTCTGGGACTCACGGAGGAGCAACTTGAGGTGTATCGTGCAGTGGCGGAATTGGTGAAAAATAGATTGGTTAAGGCAAGAAGCGTATAGGAGGAAAATTATGCCTCGTAAAACCTTAGAAGTTACTGTGGAACCCAAAGTTCTTGTGTGGGCGAGGGAAAGTGTGGGCACTGATATTCATAAAGTTGCAAAACGACTCAGTGTGAGCGTCGACACGGTTGCTAAATGGGAATTGGGTGAGAAGAAACCTACACTGAGAGCGCTTAAGGAACTTGCTCGTTTTTATAAACGACCACTTGCAGTGTTTTTCTTGCCCGAGCCTCCCAAAGAACTACCTCGCCCAAAAGATTTTCGAGTGTTACCTGAGCAAGAAAGAGGTAAGCTATCTAAGGAAACTCGCTTGGGTTTGCGTAACGCCAGACGCCTTCAATCTTTGGCTGTAGAATTGACGAAAAGTATTGATCGTGAAGTTACCATCAATATCGGCAAGGCTAATCTAACAGATAATCCTGAAACAGTAGCAATAAGGGAAAGGGAACGCTTAAGTAAAGAAATACAGGAACAACTTGATTGGAAAAATTCACGACAGGCTCTAAATCAATGGAAGAAAAAAATAGAGAATTTGGGCATTCTTGTATTTCAATTTGCAATGCCTGTAGAAGAGGTAAGAGGATTCTCACTAACAGAAGGTGGGCTTCCCATTATAGTGCTTAATTTACGTGACTCAGTCAATGCCAGAATCTTCACTCTTTTCCACGAATATGCTCATCTTCTTCTAGGCACGAGTGGAATATGCAATCTAGAAGAAGGTTCTGAGCTGCCGTTGGGCATAGAAGAATTTTGTAACCATTTTGCTGGAGCGGTTTTGGTTCCGAAGAAACACTTGTTGCATCATGAGTTACTAAAGTCAATCAGACCTTATTCGGAAATACCTGATGAGTATTTGGACAGGATTGCTACAAGCTTTAAGGTTAGCCAAGAGGTGGTTCTCCGACGGATGGAAATCCTTGAATTGGTTACCAAAGATTTTTATCAAAGAAGGCGCGAAGAATGGAAAGTCAAAGTTGAAAAAGAAAAGATTAGGAAGAAAGGATTTTTTGTCCAGCCTGCAAAAAAGTGCCTTTTGGAAAAGGGTCTTCCATTCGTTTCCCTTGTTTTAGAAACACACAAGCGAGGTGTGATTACCTATAATGATGTAGTCGATTATCTGTCAATTCGGCTAAAACATCTTAATAAAATAGAACAACTCATTAAGGGTGAGTCTTGATGTGGAATTTATTAGGATTTACTGTATTGATACAAGTGCATTAATAAACATGAAGGTGTTATATCCTCAGGATATTTTTCCTTCCCTATGGAGAAACCTGGAAAGTTTAATAAATCAGGGACGTCTTATCTCCCCCCAAGAAGTTCTTGAAGAATTGAGAAAAAAAGACGACGAACTCCGAAAATGGGGAGAGGCTCATAAGAGTATGTTTAAGAAATTAGATGCTAATCAATTAGAAAAAGTGCGAGATATTTTGGGCCGTTTCCCAGACCTTATTGATCCTCAGAAGACAACGCCAGATGCTGATCCCTTTATCATTGCACTCGCTATGTGTGAAGAACAGCAAAGGACATTGTGGGAGGAACGGCGTATAGTAGTCAGTGAAGAAAAACCTGCTACCCCCGGAGGCCGTCCCAAAATCCCTGATGTGTGCACTTACTACGGAATAACACATATTCCACTCACCGAGCTTTTTAGAAAAGAGAATTGGAAGTTATGAGAAAGTCATCTTTGAGGTGTGGACTTGATGGAGGAAAAGCAACTTGAGGTCTATCGGGCGGTGGTGGAGTTGGTGAAAAACAGGCTGGCTAAGGCTCGCCCTGTTAAATTGTGCTTATTTGATAGGGCAAGGAGTGTGTAGTATGAATGAAATAAAAATGATTGACCGATTGATCCCTTGCTCCGAGCGGATGTTATCATCCGCTCGGTACAGATCCTGTGGATGGACTAGGGATGATAATATTCCGAAAGAGCGGAGGGAAGGTATTACCAATGAGGTGGAGGATTGAGGGATGAGCGAATTGATGAAGGCGGATTATAAAGGACTCTTGGAAAGGGTCTCAAACCTACTTGAGCAGGCAAGAAGAGAAACAGTAAGACGAATCAATACGGTTATAGTCCAAACCTTTTGGGAAATCGGAAGGTTGATCGTAGAAGAGGAACAGAAGGGGACGGAGAGGACTCGGTACGGCGAATATCTTGTCCGGAGATTATCTAGGGATTTAATCAAGAGGTTTGGGCGAGGATTTACAGAAAGAAGTCTTTGGGCAATGAAGCAGTTTTGTCTTACATACCCAAAACTGCACGGACTGCGTGCAGAATTAACTTGGACACACTATAGGACCCTGATGCGGATTAGAGAGTTAAGGAGGTGGGATAGATGAAGGCTTCTTTGATGATACCAGAAAGGATAAGGGAAAAGTTCCTGGGGGAGATACTGGATATGTATGCGAAAGGTGAGTTGGCAGCAAGCAGAACTGCTCAGATGCTCGGTATACCGAGGGCTGCTTTCTACAACCTATTAGCTGAGACAGGTACCCCACTCCCTCAAAAGCTTAATGAGAGCATCAGAAAAGAGTTGGAGGAATTATTAAAGTAACATCTGGCTGAGGAGGAGCAACTTGAGGTCTATCGGCAGTGGGTGGAGTTGGTGAAGAATAGATTGGTGAAAGCGAAGAGTGTGTGAATTAAATCTGTAGGGGCGAGGCATTCCAGAGAGGTGCCATCGTCGACCAGGGCAATCTCGTCCAAAGAACCTGCACCATTGAAAGAACGACCACCGGGGAATGCCTCGCCCTACGCTAAGGAGTGTGAGATGCGCTACGATCCGGAGAAACACCATCGTCGTTCAATTCGGCTACGCTGGTGGGATTACACCCAACCAGGGGCATATTTCGTCACCATCTGCACCTACAGTGGGGGATGCCTCTTTGAGGACCCGGTGTGGTGGAGCTGGTGAAAAACAGGCTGGTTAAGGCAAGGAGTGCGTGAATGACTAATGAACAAATTCAACAACTTATCCATCAAGGCGAAGGAGAGAGAACAGAGTTTAAGCTTTCACTCTCCGATCTCAACCGTATTGTTGAAGTCGTTACATCCTTTGCTAACGCTAAGGGTGGAACTGTTATTGTTGGGAAGAATGGGAGTGGGAAGAGTAGAGTTTTAAATTTATTATTTAATAATGAAAGTGTAGCATATCAAAATGATTCAAGATTGAGGATTACGTAGGAAGTTCGGCGACGAGCCTACGCTTCCGAAACCTGAATCTTTACTCTTCCGCTCCTTAATCTTTCCCGGTTCATCCCTGACTAATATTCTTCCAGTCTCATCTTCAATTATGTACTCTGAATCAGAGATGACCTTTGCAATGATTC
>DTYH01000026.1 GCA_012961955.1 Desulfobacterales bacterium
AAAATGCACTCTACCTAAAGGAAAGAAACCCCGAACTCAATATTTATATCTTTTACAGGGATATTATGACTTATGGATTCCTGGAGACATACTATACCCAGGCTCGCAGGGCCGGAGTAGTCTTCATCCATTACGAAGTGAATGATAAACCCCGCGTAACCATCGAAAATTCTCGGCCGCTGATTCGTGCTACGGATGCAATCCTTGGTCGCGAATTGTTGGTAAGAGCAGATCTGTTGGCACTGAGTACCGGAATCGTCCCCAATGACCATAAAGGGCTAGCAGAGGTGTTCGGGGTGGAGCTCAACCAGAACGGCTTTTTCCAGGAAGCGGAGCCCAAATGGCGTCCACTCGATTTCATCAAGGAAGGGATATTCATGTGTGGCATCGCACATTCACCCCGTTCCGTGACCGAGTCCATTGCCACAGCTGAGGCAGCGGCGCAGCGCGCACTAAGAATCCTGGACAGTGAGCAACTGGCTGGAGGCACCATCGTGGCAGAGGTCCGTCATAGCCTCTGCTCCCTGTGCGAGCAATGCATTGCCGCATGCCCTTATGGAGCCAGGCGTTATGACGAGGACGAGGAGAAGATCGTGGTAGACGAGGTTATGTGTCAAGGCTGCGGCTCCTGTGCGGCTGTCTGCCCCAACAGCGCCGCAGTGGTTAGGGGTTATCGAGACCAGCAGATCCTTGCGGTGATTGATGCAGCTGTGGAAGAGGCTTCTTAACAGGAAGATGAAGTCGTTATTTAAACCCCTATAATATCTCCAACCCCAACCCTTCCGAGGGGGCAGGTTTTCTTGGAACGACCTCAGGAAGGCCTTTAGTCTCCTCCACTGAACACAAGATTTTTTTGACAAGTTGTCAAAAGACTATAATAAAAAAGTAATGCTTTTAAAACACTGACTGGACGATTACAGGTCTCTGGGCGGAGACGGATTATACAAGGGTCTTGCCTATTGTAAGGAGGCATGCACGCAGACACTTACTGATTAAAGGCTGATTTTTCCGACGTCCTGAAGCGACTAAAGGAGGGAGAGGAAATTGTCATTAGCTACGGCAAAAAGCTAGAGAAACTTGTTATACCTGTACCCTATTCACAGTACAGGATCAGGCCTAAAAGAAGTCTGGGCTTGTTCAAGGGTCGTGGTGACTGGGTGATTCATGAGGACCTTAGACCGAACGATGAAGAAATGCTGAGATCGTGAACCTTCTCTTGGATAGCCATAGTTTCCTTTGGTCGCTCTTTTATACCTGAAAAATTGAGAGAATTAGCGGCGCAGAAGATCATGTCTCCGTGGAACGACGTGGCGTGAGTGGGTAACTTTCCGGGAGATTTCCCCTAGATATGAACTGGGAGAGATTGAATTGACCGGCGTTGGACCTCAAGAATTACCTGGAGCTGCTAAAGAAATGGGCTCGATATTCTTCCCGTGGACCCATCCGAGGCGACCAGTTCTCATATTACCAAGGCACCTCACAAAGACCCCCTTCGACCGGTTTATCATTTGGCAGGCCATTCAAGGGATAATGATACTGATGTCGAAAGGTCGTGAATTTAAAGATTACAGGAACTTCGGCTTAAAACCCTTTGGTAATGGTTGCAACTTGAAAACGGAAGGCATCAGAAAAGGAACAGTTAAAGGCACTTCTTAATAATAATCCTTCCTTAACGAACCTTCCTAAAGTTGTCACAGACAATAAGAGGTGATTATTGGAGCCGACGAATGTCAAAAGCGCTACATCTTGTGTTACGATCCAAGAGAGGCTGGACGTCAGATAAGGCACCGTGAGCAGGTCATCGAATTTCTCGGATCTGAAACCAGCAACATGCTAACATGACTTAAGATACCCATCCCCAAACAAATCTTTCGCATCGAAAAACCCCCTCAAAAATAGCAGATTTTGTAGGGACACCCCGGTTTTTGCAATACCGTATAAGGGCGCGGTACGCAAGGATCTTTGCTCTATCTTTTTTTACAAAACGCAAACCCGAGTTAAACATTTGGCTGACACATTTGACTTATAACCATATCTGCTCCTTGGCATTATAGTGAAGCTAACACCTGAACCCACGTTTGAGGCCTCCCCTAGGAAAATCCGATGTCCTGACTTCTAGTGGAATGTGAATGAAATCCGGACTATGGTGGGATTAGAAATGCACTTTATTACCAAAGAATGATGAAGAGTGGTAACCATTTGGAGGGTAGTATCTCCATTTTCATCCTCCAAATGGTTACCTGGTCTGAATCATGAAAAGCTTCTAAAGTCCTTACTCTTTATCTTCAGCCTTGGCTTCTGCCTCAGCTTCCAGCTCAGCCTGATCCCGCTCCGCGACTTTGGACACCCACGGCATCACTTGATTATAAAAATTGGGAAAGGAGGGACAACCCGGACTTACTAGCGCGCCTCTATCCGCTAGCTCTTTTGGTGTTAAAGAACCCTGTTCTTTACAAAACTTATAAGTTCCTTCGTACCAGACACAATCCCCTAGCAGACACGTCCTTTCCGGTTTAAGGTGGGGAGGAATATAGGTATCGTTGCCAATAATAATATTAATCGGTTCTTTCAACTTTGCCAGAGTTCCATCTGCCTCAAGGAAATTAAAAAACATCCGAACAAGAGCTGGACAGCCATGAGCACAAGCTCCATGCATATAAACGTCCACATTAGGGAAAAATCCCTGAATATCATAGAGCCCAGGAGGAATAAACCTGACCATTACTTTATCAAGGTCAGCACCCTTTATCTCGATCTCCTCGGGCCTGCCATGACCAAAACCTTGTTGTGCAGCCAACCTGGTGGTAATCACCCAGTCCCAGGCATAACCAGAGGCTTGGGCTGCCACAGAATCAGCAGCCACAACATCGTCGCTCATCACGATCATGTTCATGTCTCGAATCACTTCCCAGTCATGGGCAACCCCAGGACCATCCCCCTGAAGTGCCCAAAGACCGTCGATAATGGTCAAGTCTGGATAGACTACCTTCAATGTGTCCACAAACTTTTGATGCAAGTCGTTGGCATGGCATCTTTCTTTATCACCCATGGGATCGGTTATGAAACCCGTCACACTTGTACCTGTCTTGTCCGGTACTAAAATACGGCCATAATAACCTTGGGCATTCTTTATCCCCAGCGTCATACGACATTCAACATGGTTTTTCCACTTGGGAAGACTAATGAACACGTCGGCATCGTCTATTACTTTAGGAAGATCAAAATATGGGAGCGCTCGGGCACCAGGGATAGTAACCCTAACGTGAGCATCATATTCCAGGCATAGGACCTCTGCTCCTGCCCTTCGGGCAGCCTGAGCAATACCCGCTGTCTCCATCGCCTCTACCGAATCCATCTTAGGGTCTTGCTTGGTACTGGCCGAAGAATCAGCCACTATTATCTTTCTCACTCCAGGAACCTCTTCTTTAATCAGGGTTACCAAGGCCTCTACCACCCGTGGATCTGTATCCCAGGCCGCATCAGCCGGTACGCCAAAAACCGCGTTTACCTTCAACAGGACCACATCATTCGGCTTTACAAACTTTTTCATCCCTCCTAGATAGTCGACGCCCTCCTTGAGCATCCCTTTTACTTCATCTACTGCCTGTTGATCATATTTTGCAGGCGTGCCACTAACCTTC
>DTYH01000027.1 GCA_012961955.1 Desulfobacterales bacterium
AAAAATATCGGCCAGAGGGATATTTCTTTAGCAGGAGGACATTATCAGACTAAAAGATATCCCCTCTGGCCACTACAAAAGTTATAAACACCTAAAGGGATATATTTTCTTTATTGTATGAAAATGAAGTTTGGCCTTCTAACAGCCCTTTTAATCGTTGTCAAGTAAAATTTAAAATTTTTTGTAACTCTTGACGGAGTGAAAACAAGACCTTCATCCCGTGAAGAGTGACAAATTTTTTATAGATACCTCAACATATAGAATAAGGATGCAATTTGAACCGCAACCTCTACCAGATATTAGAATTTGATAAGATACTTGAACAACTTGCCAGGCGAGCTGTATCGGAGATAGGAGCAGAGCGCTTAAGACACCTGTCCCCTTTTAACACCGCAGATGAGGCAAAAAGACGGCTGGACGAGATCTCAGAGCTCCGTATCTTGATCGATTCTGACATCTTTCCTATTGAATCCTTTAAAGACATCCGTTCCTACCTAAAGATAGCTGCAATTGAAGGAGCCTTTTTGGACCAGAAAAAACTGTGCGATATTCACCACGTGCTATCTTTGGTTGAAACAATGAAGCGTTTCTTTAACCAGAGAAAGTCTGAACTTGTCCTTCTTAGTGAGATAGCCGAGCATTTGATTCCCAACCCATCGCTCAAAAAAGAGATTAAAAGAGTACTCGACACTGACACTGGCGAGGTCTTAACCCATGCATCCCGCGCACTGGCCAGAATCCGGAGGGAACTTACCCAGACCCGGGATCAGATACGTAAGAAGCTTGATATGCTTGTTGCCTCATTGAGTAGGGCGGGTGTATTACAAGAACGCTTTGTTACCATGAGGAACGGGCGGTGGGTCCTTCCGATCAAAGAGACGCATCGACATCTAATCAGGGGGATAGTACATGATCAATCGGCAAGCAAAGCCACCCTCTTTATTGAACCCCTTGAGATTCTCGAACTGAACAATAGAATACGTCGTCTGGAGGCAGAGGAACGATTTGAAATCGAAAATATACTCCGCGAATTGACTACCTTGGTACGGGCCGATACAGACAATTTATATGAGAATTTAGAGTCCCTGATCTATCTGGACTGTGTCCACGCAATGGCACAGTTATCAAGAATCCTGGACGGGAGTCGACCAGCCATAAATACCGAGGGGAATATCCAGATCGTTAGGGGCCGTCATCCCCTCCTCTTATTGAGGAGGACCGAGCCTTCTGATGTGGTCCCATTAGACCTGAATCTAGGTGAGGATTTTAGCACATTGGTGATTTCCGGCCCTAATGCCGGGGGAAAGACAGTCGCCCTGAAGACAGTAGGATTGTTTGCTCTGATGATAAGGTGTGGTCTCCATATTCCAGCATCACCCGATTCCAACATCGCGTTCTTTGATCAGATCTATGCCCATATAGGGGACGATCAATCCATTGAGATGGCCCTTTCAACCTTTTCGTCCCATATCCAGAAGATAAAAAAGATAACCGAAAGGGCTAAACCCGGAGATCTCGTACTCATCGATGAGATTGGGAGTGGAACCGATCCTGAAGAAGGGGCAGCTCTTGGTATGTCGATCCTGGAAGACCTAACGAGAAGGGGGGTCATAACCCTTACGACCACACACCTGGGGAGCTTAAAGGCCTTTGCCCATCAAACTCCGGGGATAGCAAACGGCTCCATGGTCTTTGATGTGGAGACACTTACACCTACCTACCGCTTTCGTCCCGGTCTTCCAGGTTCCAGCTACGCGTTCGAGATAGCCCGCCGGATTGGGCTTTCCGAAGATATTGTTACTCGAGCCCGAGTTTTTATGACCTCTCAGGGAAATCGACTGGAAGAACTTGTAATGGAGCTTGAGAGACAATTAAAGGTCAATAGCCAGCTCGAGGAAGAACTGAAAAAGGATGATGCTGAACTTAAGGAACTGATTACTAACTACAGAGAAAGGATTGCAAAACTGGCTCTGGAAGCAGACGTATTCCGGCAGAAAGCAATCCAGGAGGCAAGCCGTATTTTGAGTGGAGCAAATGCTGCACTGGAAGAGGCAGTAAGGTTAGTCCGTACAAGGAGTGAGAGCAGAGAATCGGTAAGACAGGCCAGAAAGCTTATAGCTGATAAAAAAGCCTGGCTAAAAAAGGAGATAGAGGCGAGTCAGGCAGAAGATGTGGCCCAGACCATAGGTAATGTCAAACCTGGTGATCAAGTGTATTGGAAGCGCACACGTCTGAAGGGGACTGTAATCGATCCTTTGGATTCTACTGGGCGGATACTGATTGCAGCCGGAAATGTCAGAGTACGAGTTCCCGCCAAGGAATTGAGTCAGGTGAGTGAACAAACCCAAACTCAGACACAGTCTTCTTTCGGAATCAGCACCCCTACTCCAGATTCCACGTTGACTGAGAAGGATATTCGCGGGATGCGCACCGAAGAGGCCATTGCCGCAGTTGACAGGTTCCTGAACAATGCGGTCCTCGCTGGGCTTAAGGAGGTGCGTATCATCCACGGTATTGGAACAGGGGCACTGCGAAAGAGTATCAATCTCTTTCTTAAAGAACATCCTTTGGTTTCTGATACCAGACAGGGCGGACAAAAACAGGAGAATCCCGGAGTCACCGTGGTGAAAATATGCGGAGCCTGAGACCAATCCTTGTCAGACTTAAGCCCGTGTTGAGCTCAAAGAAATGGAAGAGGCTCCTTTTTGCGATATGCCACACCCTCACATGTGGCTATCAACTGGTTCTGCTCATCCCTAACCTGGATATCGTATGTTCCGATTCGGACCGTCCTGTTTATCTCCTTTGCTTCTGCTCGCAGAACACTCCCTGGTTTAGCGGCTCTGTGGTAAGTAATATTGATGGTGAGGGCGACCGCCACAGTGCCGTGAGAATTTGAGGCCACCTCAAAAGCCTCGTCGACCAGAGAGAATATAGCACCCCCGTGGGCCGTTCCGAATATGTTTTCCATGTCATTGGTAAAGAGCATTTCTACCAGTGAATATCCTGCTTCCACCTTTAACAATTTTATGCCCAGCTTTTGAGCGTATGGTTCTTTCTCAATCCTCTGTGATATGGCATTGAACACTCTCATGCCCATCAGGGTCACCCCCTTGTATAACCTTTCTTTCAGGCTAAAGTTTGACCATAAAGCTCCAGACGGTCAAGAGGAACATTTCAGACTTGTACGATCGAAGACCGGTCTGGGAAATAGGGAATATAGGTAAGGATAAAAGACCGTGAGAGCTTAGCACATGTAAGATCGAAGCGTAAATATAATTTTTGATGGCACTTTAGCATTTTGAGATAAGCCGGTTTTATCAGACACAAGCTGAAGTCACGGTACAGGATACAGGATGCAAGACACCAGATTACAGTATCCCGCAAAACAGGTTATTATAATCATATGGCTACGTGCAAGACCCAATATAGAGCAAACAGTCATAACCTTTGTGAGTTGATAATATTTGCAGATTGGTAACAGTTTAGCTCTTCGAAAAGCCAGTATTCGGTCACGGGCGGAAGCCCCCCTGGTAAGAGTGAAGAATGAATTAGGGTGAGCATCTTGCTGTGGCTGTTTTTTCATAACACTAGATTGTTACGAATATTTTTTGTTCCTAATTTGCAAGTAAAGGTGGTAATAAGCTCCGTTCAGAATGACCATGAGACGCACAGCAACAGAGAGAAAAGACTTCGTTGACGGCCGTGTCGGTGTCGGTTAACCGACCAGTGACACCGATACCGACACTTGCACTGACAGTGTCTTGCCTAAACGATCGCAATGCAGTTCTTTTATAAAATGGAAGAGTATTGATGTCACGACTTGATGTTTATTTTAAGATGATGTAACATGCCAACACTTAATGGATATATAGATACGCTTTTTTCAGAGAGCTCACGTATTGATGGTTTGGCAAAAAGTCATTTTGCTCACGGGGAGAGGAGAATTAGACTTTTTACCAAACCATCAAGGTATGATCCAGAAATGGAGGTTAATGGAATGAGAGTAAAGGATAGAGTAGCAGTTGTAACTGGCTCTGGAAGAGGCATAGGAGAAGCAACAGTCAAACGACTCTCTGAAGAAGGAGCCAAGGTTGTGGTCACTGACATAAATGGGGAAAGTGCTGAGAAGGTGGCAAACGATATAAAGGCCAAAGGACGGGACGCGATCGCTGTAAAAACAGATGTGACCAAAATCGATGAGGTAGAGGCTTTGATGGAAAGAGCAGCAAAGGAGTTTGGAAGACTTGATATCCTGGTGAACAATGCCGGTTTCAACAGGGATATGCTAATAAAGGACATGACGGAAAGGGACTGGGACGACGTGATCAACACAGACCTTAAAGGTGCTTTCCTGTGCGCCAAATTTGCGTCAAAATATATGGTTAAACAAAAATACGGGAAGATTGTAAATATTTCTTCTAGAGCATGGCATGGGAACCCAGGTCAGGTCAACTATTCATCTGCAAAGGCTGGTATAATCGGTCTAACTAAATCCCTGGCATGGGAGCTTGGCCGCTACAATATAAATGTCAATGCCATCGCCCCTGGGATAATAGCTACTGAGTTGATAAAGTCCCATCCGAAATTTGAAATGATCAAGGAAAGGCAGTTGGCTAATATGCCTATAAAAAG
>DTYH01000028.1 GCA_012961955.1 Desulfobacterales bacterium
ACTTCGTGGTGATAACGATATTTCCATAAAAGAATTGAATAATCACATAAAGAGGCTGGTGAAGCTGGCTGAAGCCTGTGATGCAAAGGGGATAAAACAGGAGCTGAAGAGGATTGTGCCGGAGTACACTCCGCAGTTTTAATACGTGCGGACGAAGGTAACCGGGGCCAGATCTTTCTCGTTGACACCCCAGGGTGTGAGTGCGGGATTGAGGAACTGGGGAATTCAGGGATTGTGAATCATGAGAGATTTGAAGAATTCCCCTTGCGGATAAAAGCGAGGGTGGTGTGCCAGTCCGTATTTTACGCGATAAGCCACAGCCCCCTTTCTGAAGTCTTTCAGTTTAGGGGATCGGATTATGGCGAGGTGCCGGTCTGTAGAGAGAGTTTAGCTGCAAGATGAACAACACTAGGTGATCTCCATCTGCCACACCTGATTAGGGCCATCTGGGTTAAGGGCTTTTAATCTCTCAACATCAGGATTTTGGCTCCTTGGGCCCCCTTCTCCTCTTTACTAAATTGTGGACCTTCATGATCCGATACACCCCCTTCTCTCCGACAGGCTCCCTCCCAAGCCGCGTCATCCTCGAACCCCTGCCCCCTCTGCTTGAAAGACACCTTCTAAAGACCGGCCTCTCCATCGGTAAACGGCAGCCTCTGGTGCTCCATACCTACGAGCCAATGAAACAACTCCCTCCTCACCGTGATGCTCGCCGATACAAGGGCCACCTACCCTTCAAGACCGAATCTCTTCCTATCCCTCATTGACCCTCCTCTGCCAAAAGAGTTCACCATACACCAAACTAAACTCATCTCGATTCCCGTTACATGGGGTCAATACAGGGTAGACTTTGCTCTCCTTCGGAATTTGACGGGGCAAGGCGTGTCTAAATCCAGGCATTTTTTCGGTCCTTAGACACCGGCAAAATGGCTGCACACCTGATGAAAACAATTCGTGTCTCCCACACCTAACATATTCGTCAGACATAGAATGTCTCCAATACGCGCTACAGTTAGCAAGCACTTGAACCGTCCGTGCAGCTTACCCTTGAACTCTTACTTTTTTTGTATGGCCCGAATCCGCTCCACGTCGGCCCCTGGCAGCCTTTTTTCCGAGTGGCCTAAATTCATGACCACCGTGACGTAGTAGAAACATCGATCTCAAGCTTCGCACCCGTATGGATTCCGGCGTTCCCGGGAATGACAAAAAAACTGCACCTCCTTGTCATTCCTGAGAGAGGGTCCAGATTATGCGTCGTAATACAAACCCTTCCGATCTCCACGAAGTAAATGCGTCATAGTCTCTCTGAGAGGGGTATTTAGGTACAAGCGATTCGTCCTGTATCGGGGTGGGAAACTTAAGAGTAGTTATCGACCATGGAGCCACTCAGGTCACGGCGGGTTTTGATGTTCCGCCTCCCGGGAGACGGCGATGGACAAAAATAAACTACCCCCGCTGTGCGAAAATGACAGTTGCTACACGTCTCTGTCTCCTCTCTGAGCCTGGGGTGAAATTCGTTTTTCTCTGCGATTGAGGTAATATACGACCACAGATAGGAGTACCAAACAGACTGTGCTCAGAACAAGATACCACGTGAAATATACCGGCCTCTCCTCGACTCCGATCCTCCCCTTAATCAATTCTGAATAATGGAGACCATTGACTTCATACCATAAAACCGCGTGATAAACACCACCCTTTCTGACTGACCTATCCATGGTTATAGGAATCATATCCGTCCTCTCTTCGCCAGGGCCTAACTGATAGTATCTGTTAGGCTCGTACGCCCTGAAACCATCAGGGAGGCATAGAAAGATCGATGGAGAAATCCTCCGCGCATGGCTGTTCTCCAGGAAAAGCTTGAGCTTCCCCTTATGTCCAAAGAACGCTTTTGTATTAAAAACAGGGGGCTCCAGCCTAAAGGATAAGGCAGGCTTGTACGCTCCTTTCCTATCCAGACGATACGATATCCGGGAAAAATGATAGGCGCGATGAGCCCGCCCGCTCTGTTCCTCAAAACTTACCCTTATGGCCAGCGTATATCTCCCGGGGTTCAGATCCGGGTTGTAAAACCGACTCCTTACACGAATCTGGCCACCAGGCTTATTATCGCCAAGGTTGTCGTATACCTGCGCCCAATCTGCCAGAAAGATAGATACAACCACATTGTATGCCGTGGCGTCCCCTGCATTTTTCACCTCAACCTCTATGCCTACCTTCCCTGTTCGATCAACCGTGTGACGACAGACGATCTTTGTCCTGATAATCCCGCTGAATACTGGGTCTGAAAGACATAACACAAGAAGGATCACTACAGCGAAAAGGAGGGTATCATCTATTATTTGCTTCATCATCCTACTTCACCAATACTTGCCCTACCAGCTCCATGTCCGGATAGAACATCCATACGTATTTAACTATTTCATGTTTCAACCTTTTTCTTTTGTCAAGTCTCTGGGCCTCCTTGTAGTGCCAGCAGGCCTTTGCCCAGGCAGCCTCCCGTTCAGGGCTGGCAGGATCAATTGTCTTTGAGCGCATGATCCAGTAGTTCCCCAGGTCCAGGTGAATACGTGGATCCTTCCCTCCTGCAAAATAGGCTGCTCTCTCCATACATAAATCAGCAGCAGGGAGCCACCTCCGGTGATAGTCAGGCTCCTGCCAGAGATAGGTATATTCCCAGCCCAGCCGCTGGTGATATTCTGCCTTAAGGGGATTCAACCGTACTGCCTCTTCCAGTGCCCTGATAATCTCCATCTGACATTCCTTCCGATCCCACATCCCCTCACGTGCTGCCTCTTGCACCTTCTCTCTCTCCTCCGTCCTGTATCCTGCATCCCGAATCCTCATCGATTCCCGTGCCAGCTTATACCAGTACTCCGCATTCCCCCCATCCCAGGAGATAGCCTTTCTGATCTCTTCCACAGGGGGGCTCTTATCTCTATTCAAGGTGGAATTGGGAACAGTATTACAATAGGCCTCTCCCATGAAATGGCGTACAATCCCTGAAATAGAGAAGAATACTGCTAGCGCGAGGAGACACCCAAGTCCGATTCTTGCTGGCGTGTTTAATCTTATTCTCCTTGTCCTGTAGAAGAAACGATCATAAGTGGAGTGTCTTTCCATCTTAATGACAATGAATCCGATACCGAGGAGGGCAGAGAGCGTAAGCGGGTTGGCTGGTATATGCATATTAAAATCAAAGAAGCTATGAAGAGCTATGGAGACCATCCCGGCCATGACTCCACCGGATATCCCTATCGCATAAGGGTCATTCCTTTTCAGGAACCCCCTCACCAGGATAAAAAGATAGTAAACAAATCCGGAAAGGATAATGGCAAGACCGCACAGGCCCAGTTCAGATGCGGCCTCGACCCAGTCGTTATGGGCATGGTTCAAAGAGCTGAATTGTTTAAGGGAGTACCGGGTATACGCATGTGTAAAATTGCCAAGCCCCACACCAAGGACTGGATAATCCATAACCATCGGAATCACTGACCCAGTGATCTCCAGCCTACCACGCAGCCCCTGCTCGCTTTGTTCCAATCGCTTGATCGTTTTTTCGATGCCTATATGAACACCATAAAAGAGTATAATGAGACCGAGCATCATGGAGAACACAGAATGTCTCCTAAATCCCCTTTTCAATAAAAAGAGTATCCCTGTTAACGAGAGGGCCACAGCAAAGCATATGACCCCCCCCCTCGACCCGGACAGAAGTAGTCCTGCCCCCATGGAAACAGAAATAGAAAAGACAAGGAGCATTCTTGAGAACACCTGATCCTGAAAGTACGTGGTTATTGATCTGATACGCGATCTTTTGGACGTCCACCTCCTTTTTTTATCTTTCCTCCCAATATGGGCTACCATAAAACCGAAGGAGAGAGGGAGTATCATCTCGAGATAGCCAGCAAAATGGTTTCTGTTGATATACGTCCCAGTCACCCAACCTCGATCATAGATATTTGTCCACCACCAAATCTTTTGTTTGCCACTAAACGTCTGTCCAATCCCGTAAAGTGTCTCGAATAGCCCCACAAGGATCAGTACATATATAATGGTATCGAGCTGCTTCCTTGTTTTTACCGTGTTTAGGACAAGAAAATATATACCCATATAGCTCAAAATCTTTAAGGCTTCCACTATTGTGGCATGCCTGTAGTATGAGAGGGAAAACCAGGTAGTCGTGCTGGAGCCGGGACTTCCATCAAGTATATTCAGAGGGGACAACTTCAGTCTATCAGTATAGGTTACGGGGGATATAGATTTTATCCAAGAAGGGGGCAAGGGTAGGAGCTGTATGATGATAACAATCGAGAGAAGGAGAAAAAAGGGATAGACAGGGCTACTTACCAGCTCTATTTGATGGTATTTCCTTGTACAGAAAATCCGTTTAAAAAGGAAGACGGTCACAAGGATTGATACGCAGAGTTCAACAAATGAATAAGCCCATACATGAACTGAACCGAATGCAAGAGGGGCAAGGACAAGGACAGACAGAACGCCATAGAATAGGAATCTATCACTATCTTTCCCCTTTACCATCTTCCTTTCTTTACTCATCCGTCTCTGTTGCAAGGTTACTGGAGATAGGCCTGCATCTTGAATCTTGGATCCCGTCGCCAACAAACGCCTTTACCTCAAACGGCTTAAATTTGGCACGTACACCTCCTTCAATTACTGGATAGTCTACTCCACTAAAGACCTCCTGAAATTTGTCAACTGCAAAATTCCCAATCCTCATCACAGCCTCTACATGTGTACCGATCGTGTTTACGCAAATCAGTAGTATCTGATCCCCCTTCTTCTTGAGACAACAGTGGATGGCTGGTCTGCCCGTGGGGTCCAGCTTGTAACGAGAGACCATCTCAACATCTGCGTTACAATCGAGATTCCTTTCCAACAGCCACGGGTAAAGTCTGTTCAAACGACCTACCACCCGACCGAGCGCCTGACGCCCCTCCGGGGTTTTACCTATCTCCTTAAAGGTAAAAAAGAAGATACCCCGACTTCCATGGACAACAGACAAAAACGCTAGACAATCCATCTCCTGCCAGGTAGGCATCCTGGGCCAGCCTACGTTCCCCCATTCCTTTCCACCAAAGGCTTGGATAACCGATACAAGTCGGTCTGGACCTGCATCCCTTGCTGCCCGGTCCATGGAATCTGAAAGCCAGACCATGGGCATGTATGGGATCGGGTATTGATCCATCATGAAAAAATCGCAGGCAGAGAGATAATCCCGGCACACTTGAGGTCGTACAACAGCCATGCAGGTAGCTGATTTGGGGAACCGTTCCTTTATCAACTGATTGATATCATTGGCCTTGTTTATTGGAAAAGAATGGATTCCTGGTTCGTCATTCACATAAAAGGCAAGGTTACACGGGCGTACAAATTCTGCAATCTCGTCCAGAAAGGCATACAGCCTGTCAGGGTCGCGCGGAACAGAGAGAACATACCTCAAACCAATCCGATGACACTTTTGAACAAGCCTCTTCAGCTCTTCGCCTCTGGCACTGATCAAGACAGTATTAATAGCCAAGCTCTTGATCTGTTCAAGGTTATGAATATTGGCTCCATAGACACCTATCGGGAAGAAATCTTCGTAAAAATAGGATGGTCTTGCTGAAGAGGATGTGTCTGCTTTCAACGAATAGTTTTTGACCAAGCGTGGTCCTTTCAGCCAGAAGACCTTTTCAGGGTTATGGTTTATGAAGCGAAAGGTCTGATCATGAATCCTTTCAGGGCAAGTTATATAGATTCTTATGGGCTGAAACGTCCTGGTCAGCCAGTGATTATTCACGCAAAACTTCTGACCCCAAATGCTGATGTAAGGGTATACGCCGTTTTCCCATTGTTCCCGGTAAAGCTGACAGGTAAAGATATATTCCACGCCTGGTTCACAATCTGGCAATCGGCTGAACCAGACACCCGCCCCGTCATTGCCTGATAAGATTCCGATACAATTGGGTCCCTGTTCTGATAAGTATTTCTCGTTTTTTAGGCGG
>DTYH01000029.1 GCA_012961955.1 Desulfobacterales bacterium
GAGGGGATGGATACTAAGATATTCTATACATTCATGGGCCTCAACCTGCTTCTCAAAGGGGGTTTTGACAAGGCCAAGTTCATACCGCCTGGCGTCATGGGAGCCATCCCAGGTATGGCGAGCATGGCCACAGCGATTATGAAAAAGAAGATAGACAAGGCTCAGGTTCCCAGCCTCAGAGAGTTGCAGGAGATGGCCCAGCTCGAAGGTGTCGAACTGGTGGCTTGCAAGATGACTGTAGACATGATGGAAGTCTCTCCAGATGAGCTCATCGACGGCGTGTCCATCTGGACCGCCGAAGACTTCATTAGATACGGTAAAGATTGTAAGATATGCCTCTTCACTTAAACAGACGGGTTGATATCCCTTTGCAACCCCCCCTCAGCTTGAGCCGGTTCAAAGGGCGTTTGAAGATCTTGAATTCTTGGTTATGCAGAATCAGCGTCTTATGGACTTGCTGTCGATCCCAGGTCTCGGCCTGTACCAAGACCGGGTGGAATCGCTTGAGATGCAGCAGAAACCATATGGTAGCTCTGAAGTAAGCGATTTCCTATAGTGCGTGCAAGGCGTTTAAAGAAAATAAGCCCGGTGGCTGGATCTTTTTCCAGTACCTTCTGGAGCTTCTCCATCTCAATTCTGAGCAGCTTTGTTTGCGCCTTGCATTCTGCAGATGCGGAATACACATCGCGGCCGACTAGACTCGACCAACCAAAAACCTCTCCTGGATGATTAACGACGTAAACCACGTGCCCAATCCCCCCGACACTCAGCTTGATGCGTCCTTTAAGCAGAATATAGAAGTAGCTGGCACGATCTCCCTCGCGGAAGATAAAATCTCCTTCGTCACGCAATTCTCTGATTGCGATGTCTATGAATTCCTTGACGAAATCCCTACTCATTCCCCGCAAAAGATCTGATTGTTGGATATACATAGTTTCTCCTTTCTCTCCAGATCACCACGGGCCGACCAGAAGGTGGCACCACGGTCCCGTGGAGGTAAGACAAAAAAGTTAAGGGTTTTAGAAAAACTGAGGAATGGAACCCAGTTAGGCGTAGCAGATGGGGACCCCCCGCAAACGGGAAAAATGTCCCCCCTTTCGGGTGCTAGGTGCTGTCATTTTTGGAGAATGAATCTTTTTGTGACCGTACTGGAAAAGGACAGCTTTCTAGGAAAGGGTGAAGGAGTAAGCGTGTAACGTGTAAGATGAAAGGCTATACGTTTAAAGAAACATCTGCTGATCCATTCGTCAGAAGCTGTATAGTATTATATTGTAACAAAAAGGTAAAAGCAAGCCTTAAATAAGCTTTTTTGCAACAATTTAGCGTTTTGACAAAAATTGTCGCAGCAGGGTGCTGCTTCTACGGCGTTTGGGAATAGTGAAGAGTGAAAAATGAAAAGTGAATGGACTATTCCGCATTCATTCTTGACACATTGGTAAAAAGCCTAGTAACCCGTCACTCCCGCGAAGGCTGGAGTTCCTAACAGGCTGTAATAACGAGATCCCCGCTTACACGGGAATGACTCAAAAAAGGCAAATTCCGACTCTTTGCGACTTCATCCTTCTCCCCTCTTGATAGGAGCGGCTTCCAGCCGCGACCGGCCAGTGGCCTTTCTAAGAGCTAAACTGTTACTTTCTTTAGAATCGATGATTTCGTAAAATGACTTTTACGAGGCCATCGAAATCACTCGTGTATCCGCTTGCCCGGGATTCTATTCTTTTCACTCGCAAGGCCCAAAACTTTTGCCTAGCACGTGAACAACCTTGCCAAGACTAAGAGATGAAGGGAACATGGTCCTAGTTTTGATCGGAACCTGGTAATGCCAGCATACGATCAAGGGCCTTCCGGGCATTCCTCTTTATCCCATCAGGTATCGTAACCACATTGGTTTCGCCAATATGTTCCATGGCCCGTAACAGGTTTTTCAGGTTGATCCTAAACATGTTGGGGCACAGGGAGTAATGGAGTTCTAAGATATCCTTTTCCGGGTTTTCCAACGCCATGCGGTTTACCAGGTTGATCTCCGTCCCTACGATGATAGTAGAACCTGATGGCGCGTTTTCCACGTATTTCACGATAAAACTGGTGGAGCCGCATGCATCGGCTAGTGCTACTACCTCCTCGGTACATTCAGGATGTACGACAATCTTGGCTTCAGGAAACTTCTTTCGGACTTTCATGATGTGTTCTTCCCCAAAGCGAGTATGGACAAGGCAGTACCCATCCCACAGGATTATCTTGGCCTTTTTGATGCTTTCTGGTGTGTTGCCACCTAAAGGTTCGCTGGGATTCCATACGATTATCTTATCTGGGGGAAATCCCATCTGATTTCCAGTGTTGCGCCCAAGATGCTGGTCGGGGAAAAAGAAGATCTTTTCCCGCTGACTGAAACCCCAGCGAAAAGCGGCTTCTGCATTAGACGAGGTGCATACTGTGCCGCCGTGACCGCCACAAAATGCCTTTAGGGCAGCATCAGAATTCATATAGACAATTGGTATGACGGATTCCTCGCCCGTGATGGAGGTAAGTTCTTCCCACGCCTTTTCTACCGTGTTCCTGTCTGCCATGTCAGCCATCCAGCACCCAGCCTCAACAGCCGGTATCTGAACCGTCTGGTGTGGCTGGGAGAGGATTTCTGCGCTTTCAGCCATGAAATGAACCCCACAAAAGATGATAAATCGTGCAGCCTTGTCAGCAGCAGCCTTTCTGGAGAGCCCAAAAGAATCCCCTCGATAGTCTCCAATATCAATGATCTCTTTTCGCTGATAATGATGCGTGAGGATTATAAGTTTTTCCCCTAATGCTTCCTTTATGGACAGTATCTGTTCAATGATCTCTTTATTATCATCCAGACGATCTTCCATTTTATCCTCTATAAAGACGCTCTTCTCCGCAAAAGACTAACAATCCGTTCTTCTTACTAATACAGGCTAATGTCATGTTGAGGCTCCGGCCCAATTCTACTGCCAAGGAGGTAGGACGTGATATACTGAGCAAAATTGGCAAGTGGGCACGGGCTGCCTTTTGTACCAGTTCGTAGCTAATGCGGGAAGAAAGGACTGCCAAACATGCCTTTCCAAGGTGTCTCCCCATGAAGGCCTTGCCGATCGCCTTGTCCAAGGCGTTGTGACGGCCAACATCCTCGCCTACGGTCATGAAGCGGAGTTCCGAATCAAAGATCATGGCCGCGTGAGAGCTGGCTGTTTTCTTATACAGGTCCTGATGGAGAGAAAACTGGTTAACACATTCCAGGGCCTGAGTGATATCGATCTTGGTCTTGTCAGTGGTCGGGAACAGCACTTGGCAAAGGTCCTTTATCAATTCCTTACCACAGATGCCGCAACTGGTTTGACTTATAAACCCTCGCCTCTCTAACAAAGCTTGCACTTTTTTTCGCCTTGCAGGCTGGAGTGTCACGGTAGCCACATTGGAGCCCAACTGGTTGCAGTAACCGACTGTTGCAAAATCTTCCGGTTCGTCTACCAGGCCCTCACCCAGGCAAAAGCCTGCCACATGGAAGATCTCATCGCCTGGGGTACGCATCACAACCGAATAAGGGCGGCCCTCAACACGGATCAAGAGTGGCTCCTCCCCAATCAGTTCCTGTTCATAAGCCTGATCTGTCCCCCCTTCGAAGAGGAGGACATGATGGGATTGGGTAGTATTCATTTTAGACTTAGCATGGTTTTGTATACGTAACATGGCCAAATTTAACCTTTCGCTGGCTATATATCGAGACCTTTGCGTAAATCACGTAACGATCTAGCCTTTTGAAAAAATTGACTGTTAATCTTGTGATCAGTCAATCTTGCCCACCTTCGTGAACAATTCTGGGATCCAAGATTCACCTGGCCAAATCTCAAAAACTCCGGCTTTCGCCCTCGAACAATTTGAAATTTTTGACGCCATGCGGATCTTGAATCTTTTTCCAGAATTCTTCAAAACCGTTGCAAGATTAACGGATTACTACTTTCTGCAAGGAGCTAAAGGCTTACCGTTTCACCAGTTCGTGTGAGCTTTTCGAACCATTACGCGCCTCTTCACTAAATCCTGAAAACTCATTCTGCGGCCTCGAACAGTTCAGGATTTGCCCACTGCCGTGGGCGGCTTGCCCCGTTAAATTTCGCGGAGGGAACCCTATTCAGCGGGCGGTCAACTTCGTCCAAATGGGTACGCCAAAAAGGTCATAATGGTCGTTCAAACGGGTCGTGCAATGGTCTCGGTTCATAAAGGATACGGACCACATCACCACATCGTATTTTTCCCCCCTTAAGCACCCGGGCAAAGATCCCTTCTCGGGGCATGATACAGTCACCAGCCATATAGTAGATGGCACACCTATTGTGGCACTCCTTGCCAATCTGGGTAATTTCCACCACTGCCGAATCCCCTAACTTCAGTCGGGTACCTATGGAGACCTTCCCCCAGTCGATTCCTGAGGTGGCTATGTTTTCTGCAAAATCCCCAAAGGTGACATCAAGCCCCTGGTTGCGGGCCTTCTCAATATTCTCAGCACCAAGAAAGCTCACCTCCCGATGCCCGGATCCGGCATGGGCGTCCCCTTCGAGTCCATAGTCCTGTATAAGGTATGCCTCCTCCACTGGTACCTTCCGCGTCCCCTTCTTCTTACTGATGGAAATAGATACGATCTTCATCTAATTTGTAAGCATTTCTCCACAGTTCATGCAAAATTTTGCAGTAATAGGGTTGGCTGTATCACAATGACTACATGTAGTGTGTCTTTTTGGTCCTTTTCTTCTTGTCTCATTCGTTGCAGATCTTGGTTTTCCATGTTTTTTTTTCTTCATAGTCCTTGATGGCTTCGCCAAGTGCTTTTGCACCAAGGTTGGAGCAGTGCATCTTTTCTTTCGGAAGACCCTTAAGGGCCTCAGCAACGGCTTTTTTTGTTATGGCCTTAGCCTCTTCTATAGTTTTCCCTTTGGCCATTTCACTCACCATACTGGATACGGCAATGGCCGCAACACATCCAAATGTCTTAAACTTTACATCGATGAGTCTATCATCTTTGACCTTGATGTAGAAGGTCATCATATCTCCACATACTGGATTGCCAACTTCTCCGATTCCGTCGGCATCTGCTATGTCACCAGCGTTTCTCGGGTTTGAGAAGTGATCCATCACGGTTTCTGAATACATTTTTACCCACCTTTCCATCTTGATGGTCTCGTAAGAAGTCATTTTACGGTCGACGTTGGTCAATTTTGAATTCCGAAATTGCTCAGCCCGTTAGAAGAATTTTGCCCAGGATACCAGATCAAAGTGGAATTTCCTATTGAGAGAAGGGCGAAATTCGATTCCGCAGGACTATACAAGATTCTAACGGGGCTCACGTACAGAGCAAAATTAGACTTTTTACGTGACCATCAATCTTAATCCGTTTTTTTTCTCTTGATGATTTCGAATAAGGTGATAGAGTCCAGTTCGCCGTACATCGCTTTTGTTGCTGTTTCCCATACAGTGCGGGTCAGACAAGTGGCAGACCTGTCGCATATGTCAGGATCTTTAACGCAACGAGTCAGGTTGGTTTCACCTTCGAGTGTCTTGACGATTTCTCCAACAGTGATTTGTTCAGGGGGTTTTGCAAGCATATGACCCCCTTTGGGGCCGCGAACGCTTTTGATGAAATTGGCCTTCTTCAGTGGAATGATAAGTTGTTCAAGATACTTAACAGAGATGTCCTGACGTTTTGCAATGTCGCCTAATTGTACTGGACCTTGATTATAGTGTTGCGCTAGGTCTAGCATCATTCTAGTGCCATAGCGACTTCTGGTTGATAGTTTCATCTAAGTGTCTCCTCATTATGAAGCTCGTTTTCTTCTCCAAACAGGAGAGAGCGAGCGAAGCTTATCAACGGCAAGAGGAAGTTTTTCAAGCACGTATTCGATCTCTTCAAGGTTGTTGCTGCTGCTCATGGTAAATACGATGGAGCCCTGTGCAAGGTCGGGTGGTATTCCGATTGCCACAAGGACGGGAGAGATCTTAAGGGCCTTTGAAGCGCAAGCAGACCCAGTATTTGCATAAATACCTTCTTGGTTGAGCATAAAAAGGAGTGCCTCGCCTTCAATGGCCGCGATGCAAAAGCTTGCATGGCCGGGAAGTCTCTTTTCGGGGTGACCTGTATATCTTATCTGTTCAATCCGTTCATGCACGCCAGCAATGAGCAGGTCCCTTAATTCTTGTACACGACTGACTTTATCTGGAAGTTCTTTTTCAGCAAGTTCTGATGCCTTGCCAAGTCCAACAATGCCAGGGACGTTTTCCGTTCCACCCCTTCTCCCCCTCTCCTGTATACCACCATGGATTAATGGCATAAGCCTCAGGTTGTCTCTGAAATATAGTGCTCCGATCCCTTTAGGCGCACCAAGAGATGCCCCAGATATACTTAACAGGTCAACATCTAATTCATTGACATCAACCGGTATATTCCCAACAGTTGCAACAGCATCTGTATGAAAGATGACGCCCCTTTCACGACATATGGCAGAGAGTTCCGATATCGGTTCTATTGTTCCGATTTCGTTGTTTGCATGCATGATTGAGACAAGTATGGTCTCGGGAGTAATTGCGGAGGAGAGGCGTTCCGGGTCTACAAGTCCGTGTTTATCCACTGGCAGGAAGGTTACTTCAAAGTCCATCCGTTCCAGGAATCTGGCAGAATTGATAACGGAATGGTGTTCAATGGCAGAAACAATAATATGTTTCCCCTTTTTCTGCCACGCAAGGGCCACGCCCTTGATTGCGAGGTTGTTTGCTTCCGCGCCTGACGAGGTGAATATGATCTCGTCTGACTCGGCACCAATTAGTCTGGCCACGCTTCCTCTTTGTTCTTCTATAACTTCTCTGATTTTTGAACCAATATCGTAGACTGCAGACGGGTTACCAAAATCCTCATCAAAATAAGGAAGCATGGCTTCGATGACCTGCTTTCTTACAGGTGTTGCTGCTGCGTGATCCATGTATACTCTTTTCATGTCAAACACCTTATTTAACCTTCCTTATGTAGAGCTTATAGCAATCGTCGTCTTCGGCGACCCCAATAAATTCCTGACCGCACCTTTTACACCATCGAGGGATATCCTCCAGCGCCCCGTCGTAATCGGTTAACACTTCCAGAACCTGCCCCTTTTTTAGACACTTGAGCTTTTCTCCGGGTTCTAAGAGATGCAAAGGGCAGGCACGACATACAAGGTCCAAGGTAGCATCTGATGGCTGGTTCTCCACAAACTTCATTTTGTGCTCCTTTCATGATTTCGTCACAATTTGGCCTTTTGAAAGGATTGACTGGTAATGTCGTAATCGGTCAATCTTGCTCACTTGCGTGAACCCGTTAGGATTTCGTACAGACCCTATCGATCTCAGATCTCGAGATCACCTATAGGCGACTCAGTTTGACTCCATTCTTCCGGTCAGGCCTTTTCTAACGGGGTGAAGAATTTTGGGATTCAGGATCGATGGTCTCGTAAAAAGTCCATTTTGTTCACTAAGTGAGCATTTTGGTCGGATTTGAAACATTCGGCTAAAACTCTAAGACTCGGGCTTGCGAACTCAAACAGTTAGAATTTTTTAACACTGAATGTTTCAAGTTCCTTTCTCCCGAACTGCTCAAAATCGTTCACAAAAGACTTTTTGCGGGACCATCAAGATTGTTCAGAGCCGGTTGCAGGATCAGCCGATTACAACCTCTTTCAAGGAGGTAAGTCTTACATCATTTCTATTTTCAGGGTTATATAACAATCTAATCTATAGCATTTTAGTATATTATAAAGACGGCTCAAGACATTGTCAAGAGGTAATACATGAAACGGGAGCGTCCCGTTCACTTACAGATTACACAGATACAGATCATCAGGTAAGTGTTCAGGCGGTAAAGCTTTTCCAATCGGGTTTCCGCTTCGATGTTTCCAACCTTCGTTTTTCCACTTGGTTTGGGGCGGGGACGTAGGAACTATTGGTCTGTATGGTAAACCGGCTGGAGGAAATAGACCAGAAAAGGTTTCCACCAAGTCGTTCCGAGATAAACTCCACCCCGTGAACAGCTACCTTATCAGATTTATCAACTATCAAGAACTTACCAAAAAGACAACGTACGACGTATGACGGTCTCGTAAAGAGTCGTTTTGCTTAAGAAGAGAGGAAAATTAGACTCCTTACGGGACCATAATCTATTCATGGCTAGATTTTTCTTGACATAATCTTTACTAAATTGATATAGATAAAATTAGTCTAAATTAATCTGGATGTGGTTCGCTAAGTGTTAGAATCTTTTGAATTCGAGAGTTGACGCCCAATCGGTTACTCTGGTGACGAGAAAAAGGGAATACGACTGATTGAAATCACAATTATTAATAATGCCAAAAGTTGTAACGCTCAATTTAGATTTAACAAAGATAAAAAAGGGGGGAGGAAAACAATCATGAGAAGAGTTCTCATTTTAGGTGCGGGGGCCGGTGGTACAATGGTTGCGACCAAACTGCGGAAAGAACTGGATGAGTCAGAATGGGAAATCATCGTAATCGATAATGATGATCTACACCATTACCAACCCGGTTGGCTCTTTATACCCTTCGGTATCTATACCCCGGAAGAGTGTATAAAGCCAAAAAAGGACTTTATGCCCAAGGATGTCGAGTTTGTGCTAGACCAAGTCACGAAAGTCGATCCAAATCAGTGCCGCGTTGAAACCAAGATGGGCCAGTACGACTACGACTGGCTTGTCATTGCAACTGGTTGTCGGATTGTACCGGAAGAGGTCGAAGGAATGATGGATGGCTGGCGCGGGGATATTCACGACTTCTATACCCTCGAGGGGGCTATTGCGCTTCGTAAGAAGTTGAAATACTTCAATTCGGGTCGGGTGGTAGTCAACATCGCAGAGCTCCCGTTCAAGTGTCCGGTGGCGCCATTGGAATTCCTCTTCATGGCTGATTGGTTCTTCACCATCAACGGCGTTCGGGACAGGGTGGAGATCGAGTTAGTCACGCCACTGGCCGACGTATTCACCAAACCAATGGCGTCCAAGGCCTTGGCAGCATTATTTGCTCAGAAGAACATCAAGGTCACTCCTAATTTCGACATCGCCCAAGTCAACGCCAAAGAAAAGACCATTGAGTCTCATAAGGGGAAAAAGGTGCCTTATGATCTGTTGGTGGCCGTTCCACCGAATTTTGGCGCTCAGTTCATCGAGGACTCCCGAATGGGTGATCCAATGTGCTACGTCGACACCGATCATTATACCCTGAAAGCGAAGAACTACGACCGGATCTATGTTATTGGCGATGCCACCAACGTGCCCACATCCAAGGCCGGAGCGGTGGCTCACTATCAATCGGACACTGTGGTGGAGAATCTGGTACGTGAGATAGACGGATACGAACCAAAGCCAACCTTTGACGGCCACGCCACCTGTTTCATCGTCTCGGGTTTTAAGAAGGCGGTTCTCATTGACTTCAACTACGAAGTTGAGCCTTTGCCAGGTAAATTTCCCTTCCCTGGCCTGGGCCCCTGTACCCTCCTCGGAGAGAGTCATTTCAATTACTGGGGTAAAATGATGTTCAAGTGGGTCTATTGGAATATGATGTTAAAAGGCCTTGAGCTTCCACTGGAACCCCAGATGACCATGGCGGGTAAGATGCGCCACCCAATTGATGATTTAAGGAGGCGACCATGACAAATGAAGAATTGATCCTGGAGAGGCTAGACCGTATAGAGTCTCAGCTTGCTCCGCTGGCCGATTCGGCTAAAGGCCTCAAAGAGCTGAAGGATGATTTGGTTCCCAGAGCCAATGAGGCGGTCAAGTTCCTCATCACCGAGCTGGTCGATGTGGAAAGCAGTTTCCAACTGGAGGACCTATCTCTCCTGGTAAAAAAAGGGCTGAGAAGCGTGAGAAACCTTGTCTTTGCCTTGGAGCAGTTGGGTAATCTGATCGACTTTGCCTTGACCGTTGAGCCCCTGCTCAAGTCTACCGTGCCTCAAATGATCAATTACTTAGACGACCTAGAGCAAAGGGGTGTATTCCGTATCATTAAGGCAATGATGGGGGTCCGTGCTAAGATCGCCGCAGCCTACACGCCCAAGGACATCGAGGAGATCGGCGACGGTCTGGTTGGGCTCCTCGGTCTGGCCAGGAAGCTGACCCATCCGGAGGCCATGGCCTTTTTGGAGAAGATCATCGACATCCCGGTACAAGAGGATCTGTCAACGTGTAAAAGGGTCGGACCTGTGGGTCTTATTGCGGCCTGCTGCAAGAGTGAAGTAAAGGAAGGGCTTGGTGTTTTGATAGAAGTAATCAAGGGGTTAGGCAAAATAAAAGGATAGACCTAACACTTTAGCCTCTCGAAACAAACCTGACCGCGTCAAAAGACAACGCGAATACTGAATATACGATACAGGATACAGGATGTAAGATGGAAGATCATATAGCGTCAGGCAAAAGTCATCATATTATTAATTACGGGCTACGTGCAAAACCCGATATAGAGGAAACAGCCATAACCTTCGTTGAGTTGAGAGTATTTGCAGGTGGGATTTTACACCCACCGCAATCTCGTGGCATATAAGATGCCGCCCTATATTTGGTTTTGCTTGTAAAAGGGTTGCGCGGGCGACTATATTTACGTGCAATCTGTTGCCGGCCGGTGCATTATGTAGCCTGCATCCTGTATCGTAACTTCAGCTTGAGCCTGATGCTACCGGCTTGTTTCAAGATACCAAAAGTTAGGATAGGCCTAATGCGTGAATATGCAGTATGAATGTTCCGTGTGATATCGCCTGTATCGATCCTTGGATTCATCAAAGAAACGTCTTAGACAGAGCGAAAAGGGATTTGGGCGATAGCCAGTTCAGGACCGAGCCGTCTGGCGAGTTGTACGTTAATTCACAAACAAAACGCAACGTAGCTGTTCACAGGGTTGAAGGTTACCTGACGGGGCTTACACTCCGATGTTTCCGACCTTTCTTTTTCCAGTGAGTTAAGAGAGGGGGGGACGGAAATGCTATTGGTCTGTCTGGTCAGCCGGGTAGACGAAATAGACGTCAGAAAGGTTTCCGAGAAGTCGTTCCAAGAAGAGCTTCACCCGGTGAACGGTTACAACCCAACCGAGGAACAGATATGAAGAAACAGATGGTCGTATGTGAGGATGGACGGAGAAGACAGGCACGTGTTTACGGATTCCCAAGGGAGGAAGATGACTTTGTGATCTTCAAGGCGGGTATCAGGGTTAGAGGAAAACACGTGACTGGAGAGGCATGGCATAGTCGGAAGACAGGGGTCTGGTATTTCTTGACCAGCCCAGGGTGTAAGAATAGCTTTCTGCTCCCCCGATGTAATGAAAGGCCGAAAGAACCTTCTACATCGTTGCTTCGGTCCCCATCAATAAGAGTGGAATGAGTTAAGTCCCAGCCAAGTATCTGGACACCAGATCAGGTAATAGTGCCCAAGCCAAGGACCGTGGTGGTTATGCAAAGGTCTCAGTAATTTGAAACATTGTGGCGGATTTGCAGGCTGGCCTTTTTGTACTAGCTTGGACAAACAGAACCGTAAATACGCTCTTGGTTTGAGCATCCCGATTGATCGATTCGAGTCACGGAATTGACCGACAAGGAACCTTATGGAACCACAACTTCAGAAGAAGTACGATCGTCTCAAAAGGATAATCCTCCAGGCGGGTAGCGCAACTGTTGCCTTTTCTGGAGGTGTGGACAGTACTTTTCTACTGAAAGTGTGCGTCGATTTACTACGGGATAGGGTGTTGGCAGTTACGGCAAGGTCAGAGACCTTTCCGGCACGTGAGTTGGAGGAAGCCAAGGCTTTGGCGGGTCAGATTGGCGTGAAACATATCATCATCGATTCCGAAGAGCTCGAAGTTCCGGGTTTCTCAGATAATCCACCCCACCGCTGTCTGTTGTGCAAGACAGAACTCTTCTTGAAAGTAAAAAAGATAGCCGCTCAACATGATATGGATTGCGTGTTTGACGGAAGCAATGCGGACGATCAGGATGATTTCAGACCAGGGCGAGTTGCCGCACACCACCTTGGAATTCGCAGCCCTCTGGAGGAGGCAGGATTGAGGAAAAAGGAGATTCGCACCCTCTCCAAGATGCTCAATCTTTTAACATGGGACAAGCCATCCTTTGCCTGCCTATCCAGCCGTTTCCCCTATCATACAAAGATCACAAGGCCGGCATTGCGCCAGGTGGAAAGCGCTGAAAACTACCTTTGGCAGTTAGGAATGCGAGTCTTTAGAGTTCGCCATCACGATTCTGTGGCAAGAATAGAGTTGGGGGAAAAGGAAATGCGCCTTTTATGGGAATGTGGCCTCAGCAACGAAATATCTCGGCATTTTAAATCCCTAGGGTACAAATATGTCACTCTGGATCTGGAAGGATATCGCACGGGAAGCATGAATGAGACTCTACCTGGCGGTAAATTATTCCCAAGATACCAACGCGAGGATTAACAAATCGCAACATGGGTTATGCGACGTATCTCGACATTAACAGAGTGCCTGAAGAAAACAGGCGGGCACTGGCTTATCCATTCAAAGATATGAGAGAATGATTTTTTTCAGCTCCCTGACCCGCTTTGCGATATCTGGGGCTTGCGTTATTCCTGTGACCATGGCTATGCGTCGAGCGCCTGCTTCCAGGACCAGATGGATGTTATGCTGATTTATGCCGCCCATGGTAGTAAAAGGCACCCTGAGTCTTGGTCCTATTTCCCGAATTGCATTCGGACCCAGGAAGCGACTGACTTTATTTTTGGTCTTTGTCGGAAAAATGGGACCTATGTTCACGTAATCGGCGCCGTCTTCCTCGGCCTGTAAAGCTTCTTGCAGACTATGGCTGGAAGCCCCCAGGATCAAGTCCGGGCCGATCTTACGCGCTACCGTGATCGGGAGATCCTCCTGACCGAGATGAACTCCATCTGCCCCTGCGGCCAAGGCCACGTCTACATGATCATTTATGATCAAAAGGGCATTATGCCTGAGGGTCCTCTTTCTGAATTCGATGGCTAATTCGTAGAGATCCTTTTTCCCCCAGTCCTTTTCCCGTAACTGGATGATTTTCGCACCCCCTGCCAGGACCGCATCCAACACCTCCAGGTTCGTGCGTCCTTCTGAAAGTCGCTCACAGGTGACTGGATAGATGTCTATTTGTTTAAGTCGGGCTAAGCGTTCTTTACGATTCATCCTCCACCTACGAATCGAATTAGTTCCAGTTCGTCACCATCTTCTAAAATGGTGTGCTCAAACATGTCCTTGTACAAGATTTTCCTGTTATGCTCAACAACTATACTCCCCGGTGGTATTTTCAACATTTCAAGGAGGCGTAAGATAGTCATGTTTCGATCGAAAGAGCGTCTTTCACCGTTAAGCTTAACAGCGATCTGCATAACTGACTCCTCGTATAAAGGTCTTTGCACAACCACTTTGAACGAGCCCGTGGATGGGTCAAAAGGCTTATGGGAACGAATGCTTCAAGAAAGCCGCATCCCAGTCTTTCCAGACCGGTTCATAGCCACGGAAGGTGATCATCCGGGCCACTTCTTCTGGACTTCTATGGTCACTTATCTCGAATTGTCCCTCTGTATCAGGCCTGGAAGAGTAACCTCCTGGTGCGGTTTTACTCCCTGCGCTCATTTGGGTGATTCCCAGGGGAACCAGGTTGTCTCGCAATTCCTGGGATTCGCGGGTAGATAATACAAGTCCGGCATCAGGCATCCAGAGTCTGAGCGCGCACATGAGTTGAACCATCTGGGCGTCGCTTACAGGAGATTCGGGCCGGTACCCTCCTGGGGCAGGTCGCAATCGTGGAAAGGACACGGAAATATGACTCTTCCAGTACTGTCTCATTAGATATGCAGCATGAAGCCCCAGGAATGCCCCTTCCACCCTCCAGTCGGATAACCCTAGGAGTGTTCCAATGTTGAGCCGCCTGAACCCTGCCTGTCCTCCACGATCTGGAGTGTCCAAACGCCAGTTATAGTTCCGCTTTGGACCAGCAGGATGAACCTCAGCGTACCGTTTTCGGTTGTAGGTTTCCTGATATATGGTCAATCCATCTATCCCGCTTATTATCAGGCTACGATATGAATCGATATCCATTGGATATATCTCGATTGAAATGGAAGCAAAGAGAGTCCGCAGTTTTTCAGCTACTCGGCAGAGGTATTCAAGGTTCACATGACGAGGGGACTCCCCACTTACCAGAAGTACATGACGAAATCCTTGCCGATATAGGACCATCCCCTCCTCAAACACCTCATCCACAGTGAGGGTGGCACGGGTTATCTTGTTATGACGATTGAATCCGCAATATAGACATGAGTTGGTACATTCACTCGACACATAGATCGGAGCATACATCTGGATGACCCGACCGAAGCGTTGTATTGTGAGTTTATGAGCCAAATAGGCCATCTCCTCCAGGTAATCGGCGGCAGGAGGAGAAAGTAATGCCAAAAGATCGTCAGGACTCCTCTGTTCTGTGTGTAGGGCCTGTTCTACGTCATAAGGGGTCTTATCCATGATCAGTGATTCAATGTGATCCCACCGATATCTTATGATTTCTTCACTAAAGCCCATTTTTTACGTACCTCTCAAGAATCCAGTAAGCGGTGAACTGGCTTCTGCCTCCCACCGTGGTCTTCCTAGGCCTGATATATGGGCCATAAAACCAGCTTCAACACCAAGTCTGAAGGCTTTGGCCATACGTATTGGGTCCTTAGCTACGGCAATGGCTGTATTAACCAAAACAGCATCCGCGCCCATCTCCATGGCCTCTGAAGCGTGTGATGGTGCGCCCAAACCGGCATCTACCACAACCGGTACTTGAGCCTGCTCAATGATAATCTGAATTGCGTCTCGTGTCTTTAAACCTCGGTTTGTTCCGATAGGAGCTCCTAGTGGCATGACCGTAACTGTGCCCAGTTCTTCAAGTCGCTTGGCCAATACCGGATCTGCATTGATGTAGGGGAGAACATTGAATCCTTCTTTCACCAGGATTTCAGCGGCCTTAAGAGTTTCTACAGGGTCGGGAAGGAGGTAATGGGGATCTGGAGTTACCTCGAGCTTTACCCATGGTTCACACCCTGCGGCACGTGCAATTCGGGCCAAACGTACAGCTTCCTCTGCGTTGCGGGCACCGCTTGTGTTAGGCAATAGGAGGTAGCGATTTGTATCAATAGCTCCTATAAGATTATCCTGAGGATTTGACATATCTACCCGCCGAAGAGCTACAGTGACAATCTCGGTGCCAGATGCCTCTATTGCCTGTTTCATGATCATAGTAGATGAGAACTTCCCTGTTCCCACGAGAAGGCGCGATTGAAACTCACGATCTCCAATAATAAGTGGGGGTAGCTCAAACATAATAATCTCCTTTTCCGACTAATGCGTTAAACCCGCATCCCGACAGATACAACAGGAAGGTGGAGGCAGCAGTACCTCTCGAAATTTCGAGCAGAGAGCGTCGTATATTAATAACCTTCGAACCAATAATTCTCCGCAGCCGACCAAATACTTTATAGCCTCCAGGGCCTGCATGGCTCCCAAGACACCCGGAACCGGTCCCAGCACCCCTACTTCCGCTGTGGTCTGAACCTGATCTGCTTCAGGTATGTCGCCGAACACACAGCGATAACATGCCCCACGCCGGGCAAAATCGTCATGATCTGCCCAAACAGACCCAGAATACCTGCATGACAATACGGAACCCCTTCCTGGACGCAGACGTCGTTTACCAAAAATTTTGATTCAAAGTTATCCGTGGCTTCAATCACGAAGTCATACCTTCGTACCAGGTCTCGCCCGTTCTCCAGATTAAAACGCTCGCTGTAGAGTTCTATCCGTAGATCAGGATTAAGTCGTTTGAGCGTTTCTCTGGCTGACCATGTTTTCAAGCGACCTATGTCCGAAGACGAATGGAGTATCTGACGCTGCAGGTTGGACAGTTCAACCTGGTCGCCATCCACAATACCAATGGTTCCCACCCCAGCGCCCGCCAGATACAATAAAGCAGGGCTTCCTAACCCCCCCGCTCCCACTACCAGGACACGGCCTTTTAAAATATTTTCCTGCCCGGAAACTCCTATCTGAGGAATAAGGATATTTCGCTCATAGCGAATCTTCTCTGTTTCTGTTAGACCACCCATAAGAAAAACTGCCTAACCTCCGTTCATTACAGGTCCAAACGGTTCGCAATAGTGCCTTCAATCCATAATAAGATCTGTACTCAAATATCGCTCCCCTGTGTCGGGTAGGATGACAACGATCTGTTTCCCTTGGCTTTCAGGCCGACGGGCCAGTTCGAGTGCGGCCCAGACTGCAGCACCAGATGAAATGCCGCACAAGATTCCTTCCAATCTTGCAAGCTTTTTTGCGGTTTCAAAGGCCTGTTCGTTGGTAACAGTAATTATTTCGTCAATGATGTCGACGTTTAATACTTCAGGCACAAAACCCGCCCCGATTCCCTGGATCTTATGGGGGCCCGTTTTACCACCGGAAAGGACAGCAGAATCTGCCGGCTCAACTGCAACAGCCTTAAAAGAAGCCTTTCGAGCCTTGATCACCTCTGAGACTCCGGTAATTGTGCCACCGGTTCCAACCCCTGATACAAGTATATCCACTTCGCCGCCAGTATCTTTCCAGATCTCCTCAGCGGTGGTCTTCCTGTGTATTTCCGGGTTAGCCGGGTTGGTAAACTGATTGGGCATGTAGGCGTTAGGAGTCTTGTCCAGGATATCGTTGGCCTTGGCGATGGCCCCTTTCATACCCTCGTTCCCTGGTGTGAGGACTACTTGCGCACCTAGGTGTTTAAGGAGTTTTCTTCTCTCTATGCTCATTGTTACGGGCATGGTCAGGATGAGGCCGTAATTTTTAGCTGCACACACAAATGCCAGCGCAAGACCTGTATTTCCACTTGTAGGTTCCACAATAATCGTTTTGGTGTTTATAAGACCCTGGGCTTCGGCCGCTTCGATCATGGCTATACCGATGCGGTCCTTCACACTTCCAAGGGGGTTTTGAAATTCAAGTTTTGCAAGAATATTGGCCGTAACCCCTTGAGCAATCCGATTCAGTCTTGTAAGGGGGGTTCTCCCTACAGCCTTAGTTATGTCAGGAAGGATCGTTTTCATTTACATACATAATAGAAGTTAAAACGCGGTTATGTGGAACTACTTCCATAATAGACCAGTTCGGGTCGCTTCAGCAGCACTTTCGTCTCTGGTGGCACACTTTCGGTGATCCATACATTCCCACCGATTATTGATCTCGCCCCTATAACGGTGTCCCCACCCAGTATAGTAGCGTTCGAATAGATGATTACGTCGTCTTCAATAGTAGGATGTCGCTTCTTATTTCTGAAGCGAGTCGCCGCATCCCTCGGTAACGACAAAGCACCTAGTGTAACACCCTGATACACCCTGACTCGATTCCCGATCTCTGTAGTCTCTCCCACTACAACACCGGTCCCGTGATCGATGAAGAAACTTTCTCCTATCTCGGCTCCTGGATGGATATCAATCCCCGTAAGACTATGCGCGTATTCAGTCATTCCCCGGGGAAGTAGGGGTACGTCCAGCTCATTCAGTTTATGCGCCATGCGATAGACAGTTATTGCAAAGAGCCCTGGGTAACTAAAGATAACCTCGTCATAACTCTTGGCTGCAGGATCTCCTTCCAGAGCGGCCTGTATGTCTGTGGCAAGGATCGCTCTTATTTCGGGCAGGGCCTGTATGAACTGGAGCGCTGTTTCATATCCCCGTTCAGTACACTGAGAGCATGGCTGATCAAGACGGAGACAGTCATGCTGAATGGAGAGAACGATCTGTTTCGAAAGCCTCTCAAAAAGCTCTATTGCCTCCTGACCTAGGCAATATTCCAGATTGTGAACATCCCGCCAGGATCGATTAAAATAACCAGGGAAGAGGATCCGTCTGACCTGGTGAATGATCTGGACAATCGCTTCGTGGGAAGGGATAGTTATATGGCCTCTGTGCCTGAGACGATCATTTCTGTTAATTAGTCCCACCAGCTTCTGTACCACTGACGGTATATTTTCGTGGAAACGGTTCACACTTTCAGCATTATTATTCGACAGCTTTGATTCAAATAGAACCCCGGCCATTACGATTCACCCTTTCCTATCAAAAAAATACCGTAGGTGGCACGTAGATTGGGCAGGAATCTAATGACGCTTCCCTCCTTATCATGGTTGTTGGTATTAATAGCCACCTCCTTCAATATATTAAATCCTATTTCTTTTGAAAACCTTCTGAAATCTTTAATCGTAATAACACGGATATTGGGTGTGTTATACCACTCATAAGGTAGCTGCTTGGTTATTGGGGCGTACCCTGTGAGCAGCAGCTGAAGGCGGATACTCCAATGGCTGAAATTGGGAAAGCTGACGATCCCCTTTTTACCGATTCGCAACAACGACCGGATTAACTTGGCCGGTTCATAGACCTGCTGTAGCGTTAGACTCAAGATAATATAGTCGAACATGTTATCCGGGTAATCCAGGACTTCTTCGTTAATATCTCCGTGCAAGACCGAAAGACCCTTCTCAATACATTGGGCAACCTTTGACTCGACACGCACGATCCCTGTACCGATCACCCGCTTATTCTCCTTAAGAAATTTAAGCAGATCCCCTTCACCGCAGCCAAGATCGAGTACCTTTGATCCAGGTTCGATCCACGAGGCTATTATCTGAAGATCAAAACGCATTTTGTTATCTTTGAATCTGTCGGTAGACACGTGCTAAAAAACCTTTCATTAGTTTAGTCAATCTATCATTCGGCAATAGAAATGCGTCATGGCCCCATTCGGCCTCAATCTCACAAAAGCTCACATCAAGGCCATTCTTCTTCATTGCCTGTACCATGGCCTTGGATTGATAGGTAGGGTACAGCCAGTCAGAAGTGAATGACACTACCAGGAATTTAGCCCTGGTCTTGGAGAAGGCCTTTACTGTAGATCCAGAGCCGTGCTGATTCTCAAGGTCAAAGTAATCGGAAGCCTTTGTAATATATAGAAACGAATTGGCATCAAAACGTTCCACAAACTTTGCCCCTTGGTAACGAAGATAGCTTTCCACCTGGAAATCTGCATCAAAATTGAAAGAGAAATCACTTTTGTTCTGCAATCGACGTCCAAATTTATGGCGCATGGACTCATCTGATAGATAGGTGATGTGTCCGATCATACGTGCAACAGCCAGCCCGAGATTCGGTTTCGGTCCAGAATAATAATCCCCATTGTTCCAGTTTGGATCGGCCATAATTGCCTGTCTTGCCACCTCGTGAAAGGCAATGGCCAAAGCAGAGTGCCTTGTGGTAGTCGCGAGTGGAATTGCCGAAACGACCATTTCAGGGTACCTGACGCACCACTCCAGGACCTGCATCCCTCCAATAGAACCACCAATAGCAGAGAGTATCTTTTTTATACCCAAATGGTCCAACAATGCCTTCTGGGCCTTGACCATGTCTCCGATGGTGACCACGGGAAAATCGAGCCCATATGGTTTGTTTGTCTTTGGATTGATGGAGCTTGGTCCAGTGGTGCCCATACAGCTCCCTAAGATATTAGAGCAGATGACAAAATACTTATTGGTATCGATCCCTTTTCCTGGGCCTACCATTATATCCCACCAACCTGGCTTTTGGTCATCTCTTGTGTAATAGCCTGCCACGTGTGAATCACCGGAGAGGGCATGTAAGATGAGGATGACGTTACTCTTATCCGGATCTAATCTTCCGTAGGTTTCATAGGCAATCGTTATCGGGCCAAGCTTTTCCGCGCTTTCCAAGATCATTTCATGTGGCGGTTCAGCAAAGGTAAAGAACTTCTTCTCCACGAGCCCAACCGAGATGCCATTTTTATCATGTTCTATGTATTCACTCATTTTGGTAGACTATCCAGTGCCTGGCCTAAATCCTTACATATGTCTTCCACCGCCTCTATACCTATCGAAAGCCTGATCATATCCGGCGTGATGGAAAGCTTTTCCCTGGAAGACTCATCAAAAGAGACATATTGCGAGGAGTAAGGATGAATTACCAGGGTCTTGCAGTCCCCCAGGTTGGCCAGGTTATAGATCAGTTTTAGATTATTGATGAATCTAAAGCATGCCTCCTGGTCCTTAAGGCCAAACGTCAACACCCCGCCAAACCCCTTGCCACCGAACTCCTTTTTGGCAATGGTATGAAAGGGATGGTCTTCCAGACCTGGATAGTTGACCCAAACCACCTCGGGTCTCTCTCTGAGGTAGCGGGCCACTTCCAGGGCATTGAATGTATGCCGTTCCATACGAAGGGCCAGGGTGTCAAGGCCAATCATGGTAAGGTAAGAGTGTATCGGCGCCTGAGTAGTCCCAAAATTGATGTGATGTTCCCTCCACACTTTGTCTAGAAAGGCCAGACGTCCCTTCCTCTCGATAAAGGCTTCAAAATCTGTAAACCGTTCCTTGTTCCAGTCAAAACTTCCCCCATCGATCACCACCCCACCTACCACATCGCCATGTCCGCTCAAATACTTTGTTGTGGAATGAATTACCACATCGGCTCCCAGTTCTAAGGGTCGACAGAGATAGGGTGTTGCCAGGGTATTATCCACCAAGAGTGGAACTCCGTGCTGATGAGCGATCGTAGCAACTCTGGCTATGTCCGGAATATCCATCTTTGGATTGCCAATGGTTTCCAGGTAAACAAAACGGGTCTTTGAGTTAATAGCCTCTTCAATCGCTTTTGTATCAGTAGGATCAACCAATCTTGCAATAATATCAAACTTTTTAAAGATATCAGTGAAGAGCAGATATGTGGACATGAAAAGGGAGTTCCCTGTTACAAACTCATCTCCAGCCCGAAGTAGAGCCAGGCAGGCATTAGTGATTGCCGCCATACCAGACGACATAACGAGTGCTCCCCGGCCACCTTCCAGGACACACAATTTTTCTTCCAAGATGCGATTTGTTGGGTTCGTAAGGCGCATATAGATATGATCGGTCCTCTTCCCGGCAAAGGCCTGGCCTAAATTCTCAGCCGTGGGGTGAAGGTGAGAAGCCGTCTGAAAGATAGGGACAAGAGTGGCACCCTGCCAGTCTTCAGGTGACTGGGCTGCGTGGATAACCTGGGTGTGGAAACCGTATGAACCTTTCTCAGTCATGTTGTACCCCCAATAAGGATAATGTTTGCCAGGCTTTGGAAACCCCCATCCGACCTCCGGTCCCGGGCACTTTCAATCTGTTCTACTTGAATCTCTTATAAGTGAATTCTTCAGTCATATATGCACCCATTCGAATCTTGCTTTAGGATAACGATAATAGATACCACATTGTGGTACCCATGTCAACAAAAAAATGGTAACAATTTGGCCTTTTGAAAAATTGAGCAATAAAAGTTGTAACCGGTCGATCTTGCTCACCTTCGTGAACAATCTTGGGATTCGAGATCCGCGTGGCTAGATTTCAAAGACTCGGCCTTTCGCCTCGAACAGTTTGAAGTTTTCAACGCCAAACAGATCTTGAACCTTTTTTCAGAATTGTTCAAAATCCTTCGCAAGGTGAACCTATTACAACTTTCTACGAGGGGCTAAAGTGTTACAAGAAATCCTTTGGATAGAGAGCCTCTCTCAAATTTTATGGCAATACAGAGATTTTTTGAGGCAGAAGATCGAATGTAGATTAAGTGATCACAGACCCTAAGCCAAAAGACGAGATTAAAGCTGTTGAGTTGTTTGAAAAAGGGTATTACGAAGATGAAGCTATGCTCACCCATCTGCCTGAACCATGGGGACAAGGAACCTTGTGCCCACAAGCCGCAGCTTGTCATCATCGCTATTAATACAGACCTGCTTTATGGCGCGCAGCACTTTGGCTGCTATCGTATCCCGCCAGAACCAATCGTCAATATGCTTGCTCCTTGGCGACACCTGGCCCGGCTGCGCTGTGATGGCCTCGTAGTAGTAGGCCTTAAGATCGTCCGCCGCAAGCCGGAGCGTAAGCGCCAGAGGAAGATCTTTGCGTGGGTTTTCAGGAGTTGTGACGTCAAGGAATTCGCTGATGAATCGACCTATCATGTCCACGTGGAGGCCACTTACCCCGACTGTGGTGCGTCCACCTTTTTTGACCGCGAGATCGTACCAGGAGCGCAGTTGGTTCATCTCTCGTTTGAATGCTTCACGTAACTCTTCCACATCACCGGTTTCGCTTCTTCACAAGCCAACTTCAACGGGCAAGCCAATGCGGAAATCCCTTCAGCAGCAGCCGGTACATCCTCCGGAAAGTCGTCGATTAGTGGGCCGCTTGGTGCCTCCAGGAGTTTCAGGGCGGCAAGAAGCACACGCGTCTGAAACATCGCATCGTTTGGCACGCCGAGGGGCCGGCCGAGCTCGAAAGTTACCCACAAGGCGCGTGGCGGTTTTATGGTCTCAGTGTGTTCACGGATAAGGCTGATCTGGGTTGTTGGCAACCCCTCCTCTTCCAGGAAATGTGCAAGCGCGCCAACTGCGCGCGTGCAGAAGGGTCAAACGGGGACGAGGAGGACCGCGTTGACTTGGTCCTTTTTAAGCAAGCGAGCCAAGTCACGTGCCGTCGGTTCCATTTGGCTGGGCTCGGTCGCACCCATGAAGGAATAGTGAAAATCGGCTGCGCTGCCGATAACCCCCTGGGCGGCAAGCTCACGGAGTCTGTCTAAGGGAAAGACTACGTTCCAGTCATGTTGGAATCCGGTGCGGTCAAAGTTCGTCGATATATGGCTCATAACCAGGTCATTCGCCGCAATATTACCCGGAATGACTCGGTACTCACCGGACATAAACGTAAAAGGGCGATCGCCGCGCCTATGTAGGCCAGCAGTGGAAACAATTGCAACCCGTCGACGGCTTAGGGGAGGCCCTTCTATCCACGGTTGAGTTTCAAAAGTGGGACACTCAAGCGAGGCGATGTGCGACCACATCGGTTCTGGGATCTGATCGAGACGGGCCATGGTGTTTTCTCCTATTTTTTTTTGAGTTGTAGAATTGCGTGATGGTTTCAGGTCATCGATGATATTCTTGTGAACAGTCACTCGTAGGGATATTGCTCCATTGAGGATCACCTCAACCTCGTACCACCATCGACGAAAGAACGCTCCTTTTGATAGAGGAGAACATATCAGTTAATTTTATAAAGATAAAGAGATTCTTTGCAGCAAGGAAATCCGCGGATCTGTTTTTTTCCGTTACCTTCCAGGAGATTTCAGAGCTTCTAGCACTGGCAAATGGGTCAAGAGTGCCGGGAAAGTAGATTTAGAAAAGTAACCGAGGCGTCAGCGCGCCTGTTCGATAATGCCGCCACCCAATACTGTATTCTCTAAATAGAAAACCGCGGATTGCCCCGGTGTTACAGATGCAAGATCCGCAGGCTTTTTCAGCAAAAAGCGCCTCCCGGATTTAACTGTCTGTGCATAATGACCGGTTGCAAAAAAAATCAAATTCAACTCCGGCCTCTCTTGCCTTTTCCAGAAGAAAGCCAAATTTTAGCCTCTGGTTGCACACAACGCATGGATTCGGTGTTTTCCCCGAAAGATATTCATGTCTGAAGTAGTCGATTACATAATTTCTGTATTCTCTTCTCAGGTCAATAACGTGAAATGGGATTCCCAATTTTTTGCAGACAGATATAGCTTCTTCTATATCCTCTTTTTCGCCAGGCCCATAACAGGCGTGCTTTTTATTCTCCTTAAGGGCCAGCGAGCTGTCAAATATCTCCATGGTAATACCGATAACGTCATATCCCTCTTTCAAGAGCAGGGCTGCAGCTACAGAGGAATCGACTCCACCGCTTAGTCCCACTGCAACTTTTACTCTGTTATTTCTCATGATACTAAATCTGTTGTTGGAGCAGGCGAATTCTGAATCCCAAGACTGCTCACCCCGTTAGAAATATTTTGTACAGGATATTAGATCAAAGTGGAATCTCCTATTGGGAGAAGACCCAAATTCAATTCCACAGGGCTATGTAAGATTCTAACGGGGCTCGCGGAGGGAGCAAAAATGGACTTTTTACGAAACCAGAAAATATGCTTCAAATAAAGTTTTTCGAACTCTTACTGAAAAAGTACTTGATCAATACTACCACATTGTGGTATACACGTCGACAAAAAAAACAGAAAAACCATTTTTGCATCGCAACTATCATGAGTCGATGCGAAAGGATGTTACATTAACCAGTTTGTTTCCTGCAAACCCAGCCCTGTGGGAAGCGAGGTTTGCTGTATGTTACCATTTACCTGGAAGTATACGTACTTGGGAACATGAATCGAGTTTTGGAAATAATGACCAGGCGGGAGGACGTAGATGGAATGTAAGGTGATCTTGAAAGATGCGTTTAAGTGTTTCACCCTGGATCAGGACAAGGTTCTAACACCTGAAGAGACGGTACGAAGATTTAAGGAAGGATTGAAGAATGTGAAGCTGGATATCTTGGAAAGGACAATAAGAATCGATAATGGCAGGTTGGATATTCCTGTATATTTCAGCATATGTGGTAAGGATGCCCAAGAGATCATAGGTACAAAGAAACAGATGGGAAAAGGGGGTACCCCAGAGCAGTCAGAGGCGAGTGCAGTGATGGAGCTGGCGGAAAGATTTAGTTTCTTTAGCTTTTATAAAGACCCCAGCAACTTTTTTGTTGAAGAATACCGAAATCTTAGAGAGCATGCACTCCCCTTTGAAGCGATTGCCCTGTCGGTGCATGATAATTCTGATGATCTGGACAAGGCCCAACAGGTTTTCTCAAGGCTCCCGCTTAAATGGACCTGGGCATATAATATGACTCGCCAGGAAGAAGTCCTCATCCCCTTTAATTGGTTTTTTGCGATCAACGAATTCAATGGTCCCTCGGCGGGGAACTGTGTAGAAGAGGCGTTATGCCAGGGCATATGTGAGATTGTAGAAAGGCATGTGTCATCAATCATAAGCCGCAATAAACTCAGGACGCCGGCAATCAAGATAAACTCAATAACAGATCCTCTGGTTCTTGAAATGATAGGAAAGTATAGAAAGTCAGGCGTTCGACTGTTTATATCCGATTTTTCTCTGGATACTGGGATTCCCAGTGTAGGGGTGCTGGCTTATGACCCATCCACGTTTCCTGAAAAGAGCGAGATCGTCTGGACTGCCGGGACTACACCAAACCCCCAGAAGGCCTTGAGTCGTGCCCTGACAGAAGTGGCACAACTTGCTGGAGATTTTAATAGTTCCTCTAACTTTGTGGCTAGCGGTCTACCCAAGTTTAAGACATTGGACGAGGCTGATTTCGTCATTCATACCCATAATAAGATAGATATCGGCGCGCTCCCGAACATTTCCCATGATAACATAAGAGTGGAGGTAGAAAACTGTATCTCGAGCTTATCTCGAATAGGTCTGGAGGTAATTGTGGTAAATGTTACGCATCCCGAACTTCGAATCCCTGCCTTTTATACCATAATACCTGGTGCACATTTTCGGGAACGGGCTGCAGGAGGGAGTGTGGCTATGTTCTCAGCCAGGCTGATAGCGGAGCGTGGTGATCATGAATGGGCGATCGCCGAGTTACGTAAGATAGACGCCCTAATACCCGGCAAGTACTACATAATGTCCTTTCTGGGATCATGTCACCTTTCGATGAATGAGCCGTCCAAGGCCTTAAGGTATTTTGAAAAGGCGTTGGAGCTTGATCCGAAAGAGGAGGACATTCCCAGCATCTATTCTTACATCGGTGTTTGTTTGAAAGATCTGGCTCGGTACCGACAAGCGATAATGGCTCTCGAGAGAGGAGAGTGGTATGACAATGAAAGAACAGACATATATAATCTGACGGGATTTTGTTATTTTAAGTTGAAGGAGTATGAAAATGCAATCCAGAGCTTTCGTAAAGTGCTTTGCTTAGACCCCACTTCAGCTATTGATTATGCTAATATCGCTTCTAATTATCGCGAGATGGGGTTTAAGGAACAGGCCATACGTTATTATCAATTCGCATAAGGGCTTGATCCAACCATAGAGTTTGCCAGGGAGAATTTACACAGACTCACACATCCGGGAAATTCTTAGGGTCGCCATGGGACAATGGTGTAGGAGAGGCTTTGCCCCCTATTTTTTTGAAATGATCAAGATATGGTAGAAGACATGAGACTTATGTGGTTGGGAATAACGATTATTACTTTGATATCTTTTATTTCTCCCAATATTCTTCAATCTTCCGGTCAAAGTTTAGCAAATGACCCGGTATTAAACGAGGACTCCACTCTATTCGACTATCTTACCTATGCCGCACTGAATAACCCGGGGCTTGAGGCGGCTTTCAATCGCTGGAAGGCCGCGTTAGAAAAGGTATCTCAGGTCAAGTCACTTCCGGATCCAAAGTTCACCTATGCCTATTTTATAAAGAACGTAGAGACACGTGTAGGGCCTCAGCGTGAGAAATTCGCTATTTTGCAAACCTTTCCCTGGTTTTCAAAGCTTTCGCTTCGAGGAGAGGCGGCTGTCGAATTGGCAAGAGCCAGAAAAGAGGAATACAATGCGGCAAAGTTGAGACTTTTTTATGCGATAAAGAAGGCCTATTATGAGTATTGGTATCTTGCCAATGCTATCTCCATAACCAAGAAGAGCGTGGAATTGATCTCTTTTTTCGAAGCCGCAGCAAGAAGCAAATACAAAACAGGTAAGGCCTCCCATGCTGACATCATCAAGGCCCAGGTGGAGTTGGGAAGAATGGAGGACAGGCTGCGTGCGTTGCACGGTCTCAGGGCTCCGATAGTATCAAAACTGAACGCTCTCCTTAATAGGCCATACGATCTACCACTTCCATGGCCAAGGCAGATTCCTGAAGAGAAAAGATTACCTTCTGATAAAGAACTTTTTGCTTTGCTTAAAGAGAGAAACCCTGAATTAAAGAGGCTAGATTTCATGGTTGCCAAGGAAAGTACGGAGATAGAGTTGGCAAGTAAGGATTATTATCCGGATATCACTTTAGGCCTTGAATATATAGATACGGAAAATGCCATAACGCCCGGGATGACGGATAGAGGTAAAGACCCTGTGATTGCAAAGATTACCATAAATCTCCCCATATGGTTTGGTAGATATTGTGCGAGGGAAAGAGAAGCAAGGGCAAGATACACGGTGAGAAAAAAGGAACGAATCGAAAGAGAAAACCGCCTAGTATCGGATCTAAAGATGGCCCTCTACCATTTTCATGACGCAGAAAGAAAGATCAACCTTTATAGAGAAGGCTTGATTCCAAAGGCGAAGCAGTCGCTCAATGTTATTCAGGAGGCATATTCTGGCGGAAAGGCACATTTCCTTGATCTGATCGACGCACAAAGGATTCTGCTTGAGTTCAAGCTCTCCCTTGAGAAGTCCCGTAGAGAGAGATTTAAAAGAATAGCTGAGATAGAGATGCTTGTGGGTGGTCTTTTTTAGGCCATCTACCGTCAATATTGACGATCTCGTAGAAACTCGGAATTTGCCTTCTTGAATCATTTCAGCGTAAGCGAGAATCTTGTTATTACAGCGTGTTATGGGTTCCCGCCTTCTCAGGAGTGACGGGTTAGGAGACCTTTTACGAATCTGTCAATATCAATATATCACAATGACGTTAAGAAAGGAGTGATATGATGAAAGCAGTGAAGGCGATGATATGTTTTACGGTCTTTACTGTATTATCAATTTCAATGGTTGGGTTAGCTCAAAATGGGAACGGAGAAGTGAAACAGGTTCTACAAACCATCTGTCCTGTCATGGGTGGGAAGATCAAGAAGGATATATATCTCGATTACAAAGGAAAAAGGATCTATTTTTGTTGCAGTGGTTGTGCCGAAGAATTTAAGAAAGACCCGGAAAAATATATTGAGAAGCTAAAGGACCAGGGGGTGACCCCTGAAAAATCTCCCACTTCTGAGCAGATAGAAAGCGATTAAGACATGATCGGTTTTTTTTCAAACAAGAAGTTTCGTGATCCCAAGATAATAATCCTTCTACTCGTGGCAGTAGCCTTTGCATTCGGATATGCACTCGGAGGAGAAGCTCGAAGAGACGATCCACCTCCAGATTCCAGACAGAGAGATAATGGAAAGGTTCAGATGTGGACATGCGCAATGCATCCCCAGATAAAGCAGTCAAGGCCTGGCAGATGCCCCATATGTGGCATGGAGTTGGTACCGATTGCAACCAATATGGAACGTGTGAAGCATGAGGGGAGTGAGGTGAAAGGGGTGGCAGGGATGAGCCAGATTACCCTATCAAGAAGGGCCATGAAGTTAGCTGAGGTAGAGGTATCACCTGTTGAACGAAAGGATGTATCAGTTGAGATAAGATTGTTCGGAAGGATTGAATATGATGAGACGCGGATAGGTCATATTACTGCCTGGGTACCAGGTCGAATTGACCATCTTTTTGTGGATTACACAGGTAGGTTTGTAAGAAAGGGAGAACCCATGATTTATCTCTACAGTCCTGAGCTCTTGACTGCCCAGGCGGAATTGATTCAGGCACTAAAGACAATGAAAGGCGTATCGACAAGTGAGGTGTCAAGTATCAAGAAGACTGCCAGACAAACCATATTTGCTACACGCGAAAAGCTTCGTCTTTTGGGTCTTACAGAGAGCCAGATAAAGGGTATAGAAAAGACGGAAAGGCCAACCGACCATGTAATCATATATTCCCCGATGAGTGGAGTCATAATTCACAAAAATGCCATTGAAGGCATGTATGTTAACACCGGTACAAAGATATACACCATAGCAGACATCTCAAATGTCTGGGCAAAACTGGATATTTATGAGTCGGATATTCCTTGGATTGAACAGGGACAAGAGGTTCAATTACAGGTAGATGCCTATCCTGGCAAGATTTTTGAGGGATCAGTTTCATTTATTGATCCATTTGTTGATCCCAAGACCCGTACCATTAAGGTTCGAGTTAATGTACCCAATCCTGATGGAAAGTTAAAGCCAGATATGTTTGTCCGTGCCATGGTTCATGCCCCGGTATCTAAATTGCAGGGAGAAATACCACTGTTGATACCTGCTTCAGCCCCTCTTATTACAGGGAAACGTGCCGTGGTTTATGTCAAAGTTCCTGGTAAAGAAGGAACGTTTCAAGGACGTGAGATAGTGCTCGGTCCAAAGGCTGGAGATTATTACGTGGTCCTAAAAGGATTAAAAGTAGGAGAATATGTGGTAACAAACGGTGCCTTTAAGATCGATAGTGACATACAGATTCAGGCCAAACCAAGCATGATGAATCCAAAAGCTGGCATGAAGATGGAGGGTCATCATCATTGATGGATTGATTATGGATCGGATTATTCACTTTTTCCTTAAGAAAAAGATAGTAGTATTTTTGATGATCGTTGTCTTTGTCTTATGGGGACTTGCCGTGGCACCCTTTGACTGGGGCCTTGGTATTTTGCCAAGGGATCCAGTTCCTGTGGATGCGATACCTGATATTGGTGAGAATCAGCAGATCGTATTTACTGAATGGATGGGCCGTTCCCCTCAGGATATTGAAGATCAGATCACATACCCCCTTACCGTTGCTCTCCTCGGGATACCCAGAGTAAAGACCATCCGAAGTTATTCGATGTTTGGGTTTTCCACGATCTATGTCATCTTCAAAGAGGATATTGATTTTTATTGGTCAAGGACAAGAATACTTGAAAAATTAAGCAGCCTTACTTCTGGCACACTCCCAGAGGGTGTACAGCCGAGGCTCGGGCCCGATGCAACCGCTCTTGGTCAGGTCTTCTGGTACACATTAGAGGGACAGGATAGAAATGGAGATACCGCAGGCGGATGGGATCTACAAGAACTTAGGACTATACAGGATTTTTACGTCAAATATGCCCTACTTTCCGTTGAAGGAGTGAGTGAGGTAGCGTCCGTGGGTGGATTTGTTAAAGAGTACCAGATCGATGTGGATCCTGATGCCATGCGGGGCTACGGTGTTACACTGAATGAACTGGTTTCTGCAATAAGGATGTCCAACAGGGATGTTGGAGCCCACACCATTGAGATAAACAGGGTAGAGTATGTTATTCGAGGCATTGGATTTGTCAAAAGCCTAAAAGACCTGGAGGACGCTGTAATCAAGGTGAAGGATAATGTCCCGGTTTATGTAAAGAACGTTGCAAAGGTGACACTCGGGCCAGCTCTTCGTCGTGGGGCACTGGACAGGGAGGGTGCAGAGGCCGTGGGCGGGGTCGTAGTAGTCCGCTTTGGTGCAAATCCACTTGCCACGATCAAAAGAGTCAAGGAGAAGATTAAGGAGATCTCTCCAGGTCTTCCAAGAAAAACACTTCCTGATGGTACTGTAAGTCGGGTAAGGATTGTGCCATTTTATGACCGGACAGGGCTGATACATGAAACGTTGGGAACATTGAACATCGCCCTAATACAAGAGATTCTTGTAACCATTATTGTGATACTTATCATGGTAATGCATCTTAGAAGTTCCCTTCTGATCTCTGGTCTTCTCCCCCTTGCCGTTCTCATCTGCTTTATAGCCATGAAACTTTTTGGTGTAGATGCCAATATCGTGGCGCTTTCAGGTATTGCCATTGCCATTGGTACA
>DTYH01000030.1 GCA_012961955.1 Desulfobacterales bacterium
ACGATTAAGGGCACGTTTCTTGGCCCATCTACCATTTCCGTCCATGATGATAGCAATATGGCGGGGGAGTTTATCGGGGTGAAGGGAAGACACATTAAAATTCCATTATTTCCTTTTCTTTTTCCTTTCCGACCTGATCGGCCATCCTAACATACTCATCTGTAATCTTTTGTATTTGTTCCTGGGCCTTAAAGAATTCATCTTCTGCAATATCACCATCCCTTTTCAAATCCTTTAACATGTCCTTCGCGTCCCTCCGAATATTCCGGACGGCAACCTTGCAGTCCTCTGTCATCTTTCGGATTACCTTGGCCAGTTCCTTTCGACGCTCTTCAGTCAGAGGCGGGATGGTAATACGAATGATATTTCCATCGTTGATAGGAGTTAGACCCAGTTCTGATTTTAGTATCGCCCTTTCAATCTCACCGATTACCGACTTGTCCCAGGGTTGGATCGAAATCAATCTACTTTCTGGAATAGAGAGAGTGGCCAGCTGGTTCAAGGGGGTTCTTGTACCATAATAGTCTACCCGGATACCGTCCAGGAGGGATAGCGAGGCCCGACCTGTTCTTACCCTCTTAAACTCCTCCTTTAACGCGTTAATCGACTTGCCCATCTTCTCCCGTGTTTCCTCATAGATCGTTTCTAACATCTTACGCTCCTTGTACATAAGTTCCAATCTGTTCACCACACACGGCTTTTCGGATGTTTCCCTTCTCCATTAAATTGAAGACTATAATCGGAAGGTGATTTGCCATAGCTAAGGAAACGGCTGTGCTATCCATAATCTTAAGACCTAAATTGAGGAGATCTATATAGGTTATCATTTCTATCTTCTTAGCATTTGAGTTCTTCGAGGGGTCGGTATCGTATATACCATCAACCCTGGTGGCCTTCAAAAGAACATCTGCATGTATCTCCTTCGCCCTTAGGGCTGCAGCAGTATCGGTGGTAAAGTACGGATTGCCCGTACCTGACGCAAAGATAACTACCCGTCCCTTCTCCAAATGACGTATGGCCCTTCTGAGTACGTAGGGCTCAGCGACAGAGTGCATCTCAATAGCTGTCTGCACCCTAGTCTGTATCCCTTTTTTTTCCAGGGCATCCTGAAGGGCGAGGCTATTTATCACGGTAGCCAGCATTCCCATATGATCCGCTGCTGTACGATCCATACCAAAAGAACTTGCGGCTATTCCGCGGAATATGTTGCCCCCTCCAATGACTAAGGCAATCTGGACACCAAGGTCGTAGACAGAACGAACCTCTTCGGCTACATAAGTAATCATTTTCGGGCTGATACCAAACTTCTCTTCTCCAGCTAATGCCTCTCCACTCATCTTCACAAGGATTCTTTTATATTTGGAAAGAGGCATATTAGCTCCCCAACTGGTAACGGACAAACCGTTTGACAGTGATGTTTTCTCCGGTCTTAGCTACCATTTCATGAATTAGGTCCTGTATGGTAATATCCGGATTCTTTACGTACTGCTGTTCTAAAAGAGTCGACTCTTTGAAGAATTTCTCTATCTTCCCTTGTACAATCCTGTCTATAATCTTTTCCGGTTTTCCCATCTCTAGGGCCTGAGCACGGTAGATATCCTTCTCTTTTTCTATAACCTTTTCTGGAATATCCTCACGCTTGATACCAAGAGGGTTTGTGGCAGCAATATGCATGGCCAGACTTCTGGCAAAATCTTGAAAAATGTCGGTCCTGGCTACAAAATCGGTTTCGCAATTCACTTCAACCATGACCCCAATCTTACCGCCGGCATGAATATATGCCTGGATCGTTCCTTCACTGGTCTCCCGTGCAGCTCGCTTCAAAGCGGTTGCCAGGCCCTTCTTGCGTAGGAACTCTACTGCCTTTTCTATATCTCCATTACTCTCATTAAGGGCTTCCTTACAATCCATGATACCGGCACCTGTCTTGGTCCGGAGTAATTTAATCATTTCTGCATTAACCTTCACTGTATCTGCCCCTCCGTGCCTTTCTCATCTGACATCATGCCATCTCTTTTCGGCCGGGAACCATCCTTTTTTATAATCTCTACGATGGGTCCTTTTGAACCATCGTCTATTATAGTTCTCTCTATACCGGTCTCCTCCACGGTTACAACCTCGCCACCTTCTGCAAGAGCCTTGTCCGCCCGGGCCTGAGCCTCTTCTTCCAGGCGTTGCTGTCCTTCGATGCAGGCGTCAGCAATTCGGGAAGTAAAGAGACGGATTGCTCTAATTGCATCATCATTTCCTGGAATAATATAATCGATCTCGTCAGGATCGCAGTTGGTATCCACAATTGCCACGACAGGAATGTCTAGCCGGCGCGCTTCATGAACCGCTATATTCTCATGCTTGGGGTCCACAATAAACACGGCCCCGGGAAGCTTCTCCATTCCCCTTATTCCTCCAAGATTCCTTTCCAACTTTATTCGTTCCTTTTCCAGTTTGAGCATCTCCTTTTTCGGAAAACGGTTAATGGATCCATTGGCCTTTATCTCTGTAAGATAATTGAGCCTATCAATCCCCTTTTTTATGGTCTGGAAATTGGTCAACATGCCACCTAGCCAGCGGTTATGCACATAAAACATTTCGCATCGATTCGCCTCTTCGTAGATGGCTTCTCGCGCCTGCTTTTTGGTCCCGACAAAAAGGACTGATTCCCCATTGGCAACAGTATCAACTATAAAATCATAGGCCACTTTAAACATCCTTACCGTCTTCTGTAAATCAATAATATAGATTCCGTTACGAGCCATAAAGATATAGGGTTTCATTTTGGGGTTCCATCGCCTGGTTTGGTGACCAAAATGAACACCGGCCTCCAATAATTCCTTCATAGTAACGTAAGACATATATTGCTCCCTTTTACTTGATTATCCGCTGGAGTCCTATAACTTTTCATAAGAAAATGTTTTTTCTTGAACAAGCTGGTGACACACAGAGATGCGGCAAAAAAACACGCAGTTGCTTGAAACAAGGCGTAACCCTTAGCTTTGCCTTCCATAACGCCAAAAAATGTTTTCTTAATAAACAGGCGAATTAATCTAGCTGGAAATGAGGGCATAGAAGTGTTTTGCATGCCTGTAAACGCAAAAATTGTATATTTACCACAGCGTATAATATTTTTCAACTAGTTTTTGCTTTGACAAAAAATGTCGCATCTATCCACCCATTTCTTGGTTTCCATCCACAAACAACCCGGAAAGGGACACGGCGCTGGATAAGTTCGCAATTTATCAATGAGCAAGTTTCTTCGATGAACAAGGCCGGTGGCGAGTGACAGAAAGACTGAAGTTTAAACTGTTCCTAAAAAAAATATCCCTCAGGCTGGTCTTCAATTGAACACCGGTGAACCCTTCCAAAATATCCTTGAAACGTAGGCTCATAGCTTTGCCACGTAGCCATATAATGTGGGAGAGGAATAGGCAGTTCAGTAAAAGAATCTTGAAATGCCCGTATGCGATCTTGTAACTATTTACGAGGAATATAAAAAAGAGTTTTGTTTGTATAAAAAACAAAAAAGCTTAGGAATTTACCTAAGCCCTAAATCTCATTTGGTAGCGGGGCCAAGATTCGAACTTGGGACCTTCGGGTTATGAGCCCGACGAGCTACCAGACTG
>DTYH01000031.1 GCA_012961955.1 Desulfobacterales bacterium
AAGAAACAAGCAAAGCCAAATTCCACATGACCATGTGAAACCCTAACGGGGTTCACGAAAATGACCAAGATTGACTGATTACAACGTCATCAGTCAATTCTTCAAAAAGCTAAATTGTTACCTCTTTTCTTTCTTGTATTGCGTTAACACACTGGCAACCTTGGTTGGGGACAGTTTACCAAAATAGGTCCGATTAACCATCATGGTGGGAGCCAGGAAACACGCACCAAGACAGGCCACTGTCTCCAACGTAAACTGATAATCAGGGCTTGTCTCACCCTCATCGAGGCCCAGCTCTTTTTTCATCAGCCGAAGTATGCTGCGGCCACCCCTAACGTGGCAGGCTGTTCCGCGACAAACCCTGAGTACGTATTTCCCCTTCGGCGTTAAAGTGAATCCGGCATAGAAGGTGATGACACCCTGGATCTGGGCAGGGAACATTCTGAGAGCTTCTGCAATGGGTTCAATAGATTCCGGCGGGATATAACCGAATGTCTCCTGAATATCCTGCAGCAAAGGGATGACAGCCCATTTCTCATCTCGGTGTTTATCGATAACAGATCTCAGCTTGTCGCAGTCGATTTCTTTCGGCTTCATTTTTACCATCCCGTTCTTTGATGAATTCGTAAAAACCGATTTTGGTAACATATCAGCATCTTGAAACAAGCCGGTTGCGTCAGACTCAAGCTGAACTTACGACACAGATGCAGGACACAGCATCCAAGGTACGAGATTGGAGTTGTCCGAACAATTCCACTGGTTTTGCTTATAAAAGGTTAGGCGGATAACTACAAAAGGCTCGCCTTACGACATTTGCGGAAAAACCGTTATCGCAAATTTTGTGGAAGACTTTATTTAGCGGCAATATGTTCCCCCCCCCAGCACATCCTGCATCCTGCGTCGTATATTCGGCATTCGGCTTCTCTCCTGATGCGGCCGGGTCTGTTTCAAGAGGCTAAAGTCTCGCCCAATTTGCCATCAACATTTGGTTTCGTAAAAGGTCATTTTGACATCAATTTTGGGAAGGGATTAGGTAGCCAGACCTCCCGGAAACCTTTACAATTTCTCAAGCCTGACTTGGCATTCCTTCCAGCCGGGTGAACCACGCTCCCCCACCGGGGTGAGCCTGATCAGGTTCCTGGCGTCATTGGCATTAAAGGCAATTGGCACGAAGATCAGTCCCGGCCTTAGCCCTGTTTCCAACTTGACCTCTCTGATTACAGACCCATAAGGTGAAACAACCCGAACCGTGTCTCCATTACACAAACTCAGCCTTGCACCATCCTCATGGGATATCTCTACCTCTCCCTTCAAGCCAGAATCACGGATACGTTTCGAGCGGCTGGTCCGGGTGCCACTCCCCAGGTGGAAACGGAGGGATCCCAATATGGCTATAAAAGGATAGGCATCATCTGACACCTCGTCCTCTGTTGAAACAACCGGTGAAAAGGGGATCAGGTCTCCGTTTCCGTCGCGATGAAAAAGGCTCCGTTGACTTGATCCTTTTACCCAGACCTGATCCCCGCCCCCATCCATCTCTGAGTACAGAGGGATGAGTTTACTGATCTCAGCCCTTATCCTTTCCAGGGAACCATAACGTCTGGGGTAACCCATCCTTTTGCCCAGAATATCGAGGATCTCCCAGTCGGCCTTGGCCTCCCCTGGAGGGCGGACAACAGGTCTGAAGGTCTGTACTCTCCCCTCCATGTTCGTAAAAGAACCGGCCTTTTCAGTGAACGCAGCACCGGGCAGGACCACGTCCGCAATTTGGGTGGTTTCGTTGGCAAGGATATCCTGAACCACCAGGAACTCAAGGCGACTCAGAGCCTTACGTACCCTTCCGGGTTCAGGGAGGCTACGAAGAGGGTTTTCTCCGAGGATATACAGGGCTTTTAGATTCCCCTTTTCACTCTCCTCGATCATCCTAACCATGTTGAGTCCATTGTCGGGTGATACCCTGACTTGCCAGGCCCTCTCCCATTGCTTCCTCGCGGTCTCGCTGCTAAGGGGCTTGCGACCCGGCAGTGCATCGGGCACCGCCCCCATATCCCATGCCCCTACTTGATTATTCTCCCTTGCAAGGACGTAAAAACCGACTCCCTCATGCCCCAGGCTTCCGGTCATCAGGGAAAGGTTGAGAAGGGCCTCCATAGATTGAATCCCATACCTCTGCTGCAAGATCCCGTGCCCAACCACAAAAGAAATCCTTTTCCCATCCAGCAAATCGGCGGCACGCTCCAGGGACCGCATATCTATTCCCGTTAAACCGGAGATCCTTTCAAGGTCCAGAGAAGAAAGGCCGTCTCGGTAAAGGTCAAAGCCTTCTGTAAACCGATCCATGAAATAAGTGTCATAAGCCTTCCTCTCGCATAGTAAGGCAGCAAGACCGTTAATCAATTCAAGCTCGCTGTGTGGAGAAAGGCGTAGCCACAGGGATGAGAATGTGACCAGCTCAGTCCTTCTCGGATTAGCCACTATCAATGGTATACCATTCCTCGCAGCCCTTTTGAGATAATAGCCCACCACCGGGATTGATTGACTCGGGTCCGCCCCCAATACAAAAATCGCTTGTGCTTTCTCCAAATAAGCAAGCGGGGTCTTGCGACGCCCGCCGTCCGTCTTGCTATCTATCACACTCATGACAGACCGTCCTGACAAGTAACCACCATTGTCCACGTTATTTGTCTCCAACAGAACCCGGGCTATCTTCTGAAAAAGATAATTCTCTTCATTCGTACATTTTGAGGACCCGAGAAGGGCCACGCTCTGGGGACCATGCTTCTTCTTAATGCCAATGAGTCGGCTCGCAATAACCTCTAATGCCTGATCCCATGGGACCGAAACCAATTGCCCATCCTTACGAATCATCGGTCGGGTCAGCCGTTCCTTCACGTTCAGAAAGTCATGAGCAAAGTGTCCCCTTACACAGAGGGTTGATCCGTTAACAGTGTCTTCCCGGTGGGAAGGATTGATCTCTACCATCTGATCATCGTAAACACCCACGGCTAGAGAACACCCCGCACCACAGAATCCGCAGACAGAAAGGTATACCCGCTGTGGAGTCCCCACATACCGGTCGTTTCTTGCCGCCAGTGCCCCTGTGGGGCAGATGGAAACACAGGTGCCACAAAACGTACAGCTTGAATCTTCCAGACCCTGATTATGAACGGTGGCAGGCCGGGAATCAAAACCCCTCAGAGTGTAATCTATCGCTCCCACTACAACCAGCTCATGATCTGCCCGAATACACTTTCCACAAAGGATACACTTATTCAGGTCTCTGATAATGAAAGGATTGGCCTCCTCCAATGGCTTATAATGATGCATGCGATAAAGGTCTGTCTGCCCTATACCCAGTTGGGCCGCAACCTGTCGCAACTGACACCGGTTCCCCTTGCTGCAAACTATGCAGGATTCCGGGTGTTCGGCCATCATTAGGCGAACAATATTCCCTCTGTGCCTTTTCATGCGCGGGGAATCTGTCTGGATAGCCATGTCTTGCGAAACTGGCGTGACACATGATGCCATAAGACGTCCGCTCTTCTCTTCCTCCACCAAACAGAGACGACAGGAACCAAAAGGCTGGAGACCTGGATGATGGCAAAGCGTGGGAATCTTTATTCCGTGTGATGCGGCAGCCTCTAAAATGGTCGTTCCAGGGGGACAACTAACATTCGTTCCATTGATAGTCAAAGCGATACCTTCCAAATCTTTCACTCCTTATCACCTTAGTTTGGCAGCATCCAAGTAATGTCTGAGCTTTTCGTCGCCACCAATAGTAATAATATGAATCCCTTGGCAGAGATCCTTGAGGCCTCCTGCGATCTCAGCGAATATCTCAATGCTTGCCTTTTGCCTATCGGTAGCCTTTGCCAGTCTTTTGATGATCCAATCCGGTACCAATCCTGATTTAAAATGTCGATTAAGGAACTGGGCCATGCCCGCCGTCCTTAGAATCATAACCTCTGCAATCACCGGCACCTCAAAGGTCTCCACCTGCTTCATGAATTTTTCGAACAAAGCGAGATCGAAGACCGGGGTGGTCAAAAAATATCTCGTACCAATCTTTTTCATCTCCTCCATTTCTTTCATCTCCAGCTCCGGCACGTTCTTGCCCCAACCGGACTCAACCCCGGAACCCAGTACAAACTCGACTTTGAACGGGAGTTCTTTGCCGTCCACTCCATTACCCTCCCGCATGTGTTCCAGGACAGAGGCCAACTTCCCTGAATCCACATGGAAGAACATTATCTCTTGGAGGCTGTCTCCAGTGATCCGGTAATCTTCTGTAAACACAAGAAGATTCTCCAGGCCGACTTCATGGGCATGAATCAGATCTTTCTGCAATTGTATCCGGCTCTTATCCCGGGTGGTGGTCTGGTAAATGGGCTCGAACCGGTTTTGTTTCAGGAGCTCGCAAGTCTTGATACTGTCCCCCACAATCCCCTCAATATCCAGCTCAGGTACTGTAACACCGTTCACACGGCCTCTCACCAACTCCAAACGCTTTACGAGCTCCTGCGGTTCCTCATCGATTGGCGCCTGCACTTCAGTGGTGATGACAAATTTCCTCTTCTCCAGGGCCTCTTTTAGTTTCATTCTCGACTCCTCATTAATCTTTGGGTTTGGTCATCTTGCATTGATTGCAACAACTTAGTGCTAGAGCGTCACTTTCTGACGTCATGCCCGCGAAGCCTGTTCCTGACACGATCAGGGAGCGGGCATCCAAAATCCCAGCCGCATTGAAAACAGGGTAGATTCTCGACCCCGGTCTGGACCGGAATCTCGTTATTACAACGTGTTACAGACTCCCGCCTTCCCGGGAGTGACGGGCTAGGAGACTTTTTGCGAATGTATCAATCTTGGCGGTCTCGTAAAGAGTCCAATTTTGCTCTCTCCGTGAGCAAGGTTCACCGGTTACAACTTCCTTCAAGGAACTAAGGTGTTACCATTGATCGGCTTTCAGCCTTCTGACATAGACGGGTGAGTATTAATGGTTCTGCAAAAAAGTATCAAAAACCTCTTGAAATGCTGAAATGTTATCGTTCTTCAATCTATTAAACAGCCTCAGTTACGGTTAGCATGCTGGACGGGACAGCGCGAAGGGTTTAAGGGAGGGCGGAGATTAACAAATGCTTAATCGGCTCCATGTACGGTTGGTGTAATTAACTCAACCCCAACAACCGGGCCACTTCCTTCTTCAGCTGGGGTAGGGGCAAAGGCTTGGAAAAACAAACGTCAGCTCCATACTCCTCCATTTTCTTAAATTTCTCTTCGTCCAGGTAGGCTGATAAGACAATAATTTTTGTGTCTTTGGTCTCCTTATTACTCTTAATCTTTTTGCATACTTCGTATCCTTTGATATCCGGCATCATGATATCCAGTATCAGGAGATGAGGCTCGAAGTGAGCGATCTGCAGCCCGGCCTCAAAGCCATCAGACGCGGAGATAACCTCATAATCGTGTTCATCCTCCTCCAGAGCCTGAACAATGGTTTCCACGACGATGGGATCATCATCCACCACAAGAATTCTCTTTCGCTGTCCTACCTCTTCTCCCTCAGGTAAAGGAATTCCCTGTCTTTTCATAAAATCCTCAAGATCTGATTTTTTAATTCGACGATGTCCTCCCACGGTCTTGTAGGCCTTGATATGGCCTGACTCTATCCAGTTGATAATGGTTTTGGGTGAGACATTACAGTACTTGCTCGCTTTGAAAACAGTCAGTACGCCTTCCATTCAGATAGCCCCTCCAGATTTTCCAATTATTCTACTTTAAAACAAGAAATACGGATACCAACTTCCCGCAACTGCTTATCGACCAGGATGAGAATCTCATCCAGAACGGTATTTATATCCACAAGCTGTCTTTCTTCCTGGTCGGGCTTGGAAAAAGAGAGCATCTTGCGGAGCAATTCGGTGAGTCTCACCGTCTCAGAAAGCGCCATTTCAACAATCTTCCTTCTCTTGCTCTGCGGAGATATCTCCGTCTTCATCAGCTCCAGGGTGTTCATAATCCCGTAAAGTGGATTATTTAACTCATGGGCAATTTGCGAAGTGAGCCGTCCCATGGCCGCCAGCTTTTCAGACTGTAATAACTGCTCTTGTGTTTGTCTCAGTTTTCGTTCCATCTCCAGCCTCTCCTTGAGGTCTACAAATATGCCTACAGAGGCGACTTCCTTCCCATTGGCATCATAGATAATGGATGCAGAAAGGTTACCCTCAACGATTTTGCCGTCGTGTCTCACATAGACCATTGGATAGGATGTCAGTTTGCCAACACTGTCATAATCCGGACTCCGCATCATCTGCATCACCTCTTTAGCCATCCCTTCAGGATAAATCTTCACTATGTTCATCTTGCCGATCACGTCCTCTGCCTTATATCCGAGGATTTCTTCGGCTGCCCGGTTCCATATTATGATATTCCCATTTAAATCCGCCGCAATGATAGCATTAGGCGAACTCTGAATAACCTTGTTGAGAAAGTCATGGGCCTCTTTGAGCTCCCTCTCCATCTGTTTTCTTTCGGATTCATCCACAATGATCCCTTCATAACCCAAGACGTTCCCATGCTCATCATAACGTACATGGCTGGTGAGCACGACTGAGATGACTTTTCCATCTCTCCGTTTGAAATCAACTTCGTAATCAATCACATGGCCTTGCCTCTCAATCATTTCCTGGAACTTGAGACGATCTTTTGGCCTGAGATAAAGATCTTTGGTTATATCAATCTCAAGGAACTCCTCTTTGCTTTTGTAACCCAACATATTCAGAAGGGCCTGGTTCGCATTCAAGAATTTCCCTTCCTTACTGCTGATGTAGACGCCACACCCCACATGTTCAAACAATCTCTTGTAATCCTGTTCCGACGTCTTGATCTTTTCTTCCCGTCTCTTTTTCTGGGTGATGTCCCGGTATATGCTCAGCTTCGATATGGTCCCGTCCGCACTAGTCAAGGGGAGTTCAGTAAGCTCATAGTTCTTGTTAACAGTCGGAACGTAGAGCTCCCATCGTAGTATCTCGCCGCCAAACACCACCTCTGCCCTGCACCAAGGACAAATCTCGTCAGACCGGTTGATTACTTGATAGCATTTCCTCCCTGTCCCCTCTCCGAAATCGTCAATCATGGCCTTGTTCATGAATTCTACCGTAAAATCGTTCCTGACTATATATATACCGTCCTCCATTGCCTGAAGAATGGAGGTCAGTCTCCGGCTCTCTTTATCCATCATCGTATGCCCTCCCAATGGTAGAAATGAAAAAAAAAGGGGTTTGAGACATATTTCTTATAAAGCAAGCCCCGTTAGAATTTCACCCTCATTAAATCGGTCTCCCCCTGGGAAATTTAACGGTGTGAAAATGAGGTATAATATATCAATTTTGGTCCCGGGCTTCGGCACGGGGCTTTTCTAACGGGAGAAAGAAAAGCTCCACCCCGAAAACAGTTACTAATCAGCCTATCTTTTTCAAAATCTTAAACTGTCAACTAAACCACACTTTATTTGGCTAAATAGTTACCGCTACAGCAACATGTTATCCCTAACTGTCTGCAATTCATGCCAAATTATATCAGATGGTTATTTACAATGTCATTCCCGTCGGAAAGCTTGACCCCGACATCGATGGGGGCGGGGATCCAGCCTGTTTTGAATACAACTAGGACTTCGGGTAGCCAGTTCCTGGTCGTGCCAGGAACAGGCTTGGCGGGCGTGACGTCAAAAATTGACGCTGGAGTATTACTTATCTTTGTATTTCTCTCTAATCGCCAAAATTTCATCCTTCACTGAAAAGAAGGCATCCACCACGTCTGGATCAAAGTGGCTGCCCCGCCCTTCTCTAATGATGGTAAAAGATTTCTCCAAGGAAAAAGCGGGCTTGTAAGGACGTTTTGAACTCAGGGCATCAAAGACATCAGCGATGGCCGTAATACGCCCAGCCAGTGGAACCTTTGTACCCTTTAGTCCTGTTGGATACCCGGTTCCGTCCCATTTTTCATGATGCGTCAGTGCAATCACCTCGGCTAATTTGACAAACCTCGTATCAGAACCCTCCAGGATACGTCCGCCTATGATGGTGTGCTCCTTCATGGTTTCCCACTCGTCCGGATCCAGCTTGGCCGGCTTCAACAAAATCCGATCCGGTATACCAATCTTACCCACATCATGCATGGGAGCTGCATATAGGATGGACTCCACGGTATCTTCGTTCATGCCCATCCTGCGGGCAATGGCAGCCGCATAATGACTCATACGCTGGATATGTCTACCGGTATCCTCATCCTTGTACTCAGCCGCCCGGGATAGGCGATGTATGATCTCGAGTGAGGTCACTTTGATCTTTTCAAAGGCGGATCTCACCTGATCCGTCCTCTTTGAAACCTCTGACTCGAGTTCCTTTTGATAGTTACGCACGTAATCGTTGTATGCCTTCACCTTCAGGAGTGACTTCACCCTTGCCTCCAGTTCCGTCTTATCCACGGGCTTGGTTAGAAAGTCGTCTGCCCCCACGTCAAGGGCCTTTACCCGATCTTCCACCTCCTTCAAGGCGGTCACCATAACAATGGGTATTATCTTGGTCTCTTCGTCCTCCTTTAATAGCCTGGCGACTTCGAAACCGTCCATCTTAGGCATCATGATATCGAGCAAGATCACGTCCGGAGGGATCTCCTGAACCTTTTTGAGAGCCTCCTCCCCATCCCGGGCCTGGATCACCTCATAGCCAAGAGTGACTAACATGGCCTCCATCAAACGCAGATTACGATCTTCATCGTCTACAACCAATACCCTGCTCATGACCCCCCTTCCTTTTTCAGCAACCTATCTTGTCTTGTTCGCTTCTTATCGAATACATAACACCCAACGATCAGCCCGATTATTCCAAATGGTCGACGGCCACCATCATCTCGCCAAATAGTCCTGTACCTTTTCGAGGAATTTCTTAAGCTCAATAGGTTTAGCAATGTACCCATCACAACCGGCCTCACGTATCCTTTCTTCATCCCCTTTCATGGCATAGCCTGTCAGTGCGATAACGGGGATGTCTTTTGTACTGGCATCGTTCTTTAATATCCTGGCGGCTTCAAGACCGTTCATGACAGGCATCTGGATATCCATCAAAATAAGGTTCGGCAGCCTCTCCTTGGCCAGGCGAACCCCCTCATTTCCGTCCCTTGCCTCAATGGTGGCATATCCTGAGACCTGAAGGATGTCCCTAAACAGTTTGAGATTCCTGGGCTCATCCTCGACTATCAATATGAGCTTCCCCATGAGATTCTTGTCTTTCCCACTGTACCTTATTCTTCTTCAGATAGATACCCCTTGCTCCTAATACAGAGGGTTCACCGGCAACATAAAGCTGAACCGGCTACCCTTTCCTTCTCCTTCACTTTCTACCCAAATCCGACCCCCGTGTAATTCAACAAGCTGCTTGGAGAGGGACAGACCCAAACCCGTGCCAGGCGTCTTGTTCTTTATACCACCTCTCACCTGATAGAATTCCTCGAATATCTTCTTCTGATCCTTAGGGGCAATACCGATTCCAGTATCTTCCACAGAGATTATTAGCCAATCTCCGGGGGGCTCCAGGTCGGAAGCTGAAACCTGAAATGAACGGGTCTCCCCCTGGGTTTTGAGCCTTGCTTCCCCTCTGGCATGCGAGGGGTATTCCACCAGGGAGCTATGAATTAAGTTCGCCGACAGACGGATTTCTCCACCATCAGGGGTAAACTTGGTCGCATTGGAAAGCAGATTAAACATCACTTGCTTTAGCTTTCGCTCATCAACTAAGATTTCAAGGTCATCCAACTCCTGCGAAATGTGAATGTCAAGCCTGATCCCGTGCTTGAAGGCCTTTTCCTTGATCATGATCAGACTGTTTTCCAGGAGCTCCTTGATATTAACACCGGAGAGTTCGAGATTCATCTTGCCTGACTCCACCTTGGAAAGATCCAGTATATCATTGATCAGAGAGAGGAGATGTTTGCCACTAGCCAGTATATCATTGATATATTCCTCCTGTTTCTCTGTCAGCGGACCGAAATATTTGTCCCGCAGGACCTCAGAGAACCCGATGATGGCGTTCAATGGGGTCCGTATCTCATGGCTCATGTTGGCCAGAAACTCACTCTTGGCCATATTAGCCGCTTTCAGTCCATGCTCATATTGCTCTGTGTCTAGACGATACTTCAGGGTTGGGGCGATATTGAGGGCAATGTTCTCCATAAGTTGTACATCTCTCTCGCCAAACCCGCCCTCTTTATTGGCCAGGACAATCTGACCTATCAACTCCCCTTGGTAGATTAAAGGGACACAAAGGGCATTATATAACGGAACATGGCCCTCAGGAATCTTTAAAGGGCCATTTGAAAACATGGCTTTCCTCCTTTTCAGGGATTCGCCCCAGAGCCCCTTCCATTGATCCCTGGGAAATATAAACTCCTTATCCTGCACCTGGCATTCTTCCCATATGTCACGGGTCAGAGTGGGGACCACAAGACGCTCCCTTTCGTCAACATATCCGAAATAGCCATACTTGCTGGCAGATGCTGAAATGCAGATATCAAGGATCTTCTTGTACAACTGACCTGAATCCGGTTCGGATATAAACTCCTTGTTTATATCGTTCAGGATGTTCAAGCGCTCTGTTAATAGTCTCAAGGCCTCAGTCCTTTCTTCCACCTTTTGTTCCAGCTCAATACTGTAATTCTGAGTCTCTTTAAACAATATGGCATTTTCTATGGCCGTCCCAAACTGGCTTCCTATGGCTTCGCAGATATCTAAATCTTCTTTTGAAAAAACCGCATCCGCCTGTCTGTGCAGGTTCAGAACACCCAGTACCTTTCCCCTGGATTTGAGCGGGATGGTCAGGTCTGCGTGAACCCCACTGTGTGGTATGTGCCTGGTATGTTGTGGGTTGCGTTCAGAGTTTATAGACAGGAGGATTTTTCCTGTCCGTGCCACATGTCCACACAGGCATTCTCCCACCCTGACCCTCTCCTCATATCGAGCCCCTTCCTCGGAGAGGCCACGGTGTGCAGCTAGGACAAGTTCCTGGGATGTCTCATCGAGGAGAAAAATTACGGCATCCTTTTGGAACTTTAAGAAGTCAATCTCCACTATTCTTTTCAGGGTCCGGTTAAGCAATTCTTTCAGGTCGATCGATTGAGACAGTGTATACGCAATCTCATACAAGGCCTCGAGCTTCACTCTTGCGTATTGTATCTCTTTGATGTAAGCCTCCTGTTCCCATTCAAAGGCTATTCGTCGGCTCAGGGTGTATAACAGTTCAATATCCTCTTTAGAGAATTCAATTTGCCTAGTGTCCATTCCACTTATAACCCCTACTACCTCCCCCCTTGTCGACAGGACAGGCACACCTATATAGGTGTCTATCTTATGTCCCTGAAAGAATGGGCAATGGGGAAACTGTTTTGCAGCGTTGTGATATTGACACGCCCTTTTCACTTCTTTAACTTTTGCACATGGGGTGCCTCTTAGAGGGAAGTCTCCTTCACCGAACATATCGCCATCATCGTAAAATGATACGATTGATACTCTATCCCCGTTAATCTTTGCCACGGTAGACATCTCTATTCCCAAAACCGACGCGACGATGTGCACAATCACGTCGGCAATATCTGTGGGAGTTTTTCCTATGATTACCCCGAGCTCATAAAGAGCTGTTAACCGCTCGGTCTTTTTTTTCAAGGCGTGAACCATGAGGCCAAAGTCTTCAGCGAGTTCCTGCATCTCATCCATGCTTTCAATCTTCAGCTCACCTTCAAAATCCCCCTGTGAAACCCTCTTTGTAGCTTCCCTCAGCTCCTGGACGGGCTTAAGAATCCAACGGGAAAAAATAGTTGAAACTATCCAGGTTACACACAGCACACCTACGATCAAATAAACGAGAAAGATCTTAAATCGGTGAAAGGGAGCTTCCACAATTCTCCTGGACACATCGAGTCCGAGAACGATAGATGAATGATCAGACATCTTCAGAGTGGAGGCAAAGATTATCCTTTCTCCCGATTCTATTCCGTCTCCTTCCCCTGACAGGATCCTGGAGTAGGTGTCAGGATAATCCTTCGCAAGACCTTCTCCTGTGTGGAGATCGTGAATGCCTCCCCATTCCTTGGACGAATCTTTACTATTATAAAGATAAAAACCTTCTCGGTCCGCTACAAATACTTTGACCCCTTTTCCCGACACGAACGACGGTCTCACCTTGAGGAATAGATCAACCATAAAATTGACGATGACAACTCCGCGGCAATTCCCTTCAGGGTCAAAAATCGGTATTCCGTACAGGATGACGGGTTTGTATGGAACCTCGATCTTGCCGTGTTCTCGATTAAGGTATACGGGAGAAATGAATATTTCCCCTGGGGGCAGTTTCACGACTTCTTTAAAGTAATTCCGCGAAGATTTATCTTGAAGTTCATGCTGCGGAACAGCGCGGACACCTTTTCCATCATAATCGACTCGAACAAGCTCCTTACCAGTTCTGTCAATAAGACGAATCTGCATATAATCTTTTCGTGACAATGCCATCTGTACAAATGTGGCCTCTACACGTTCAAGCCATTGACGGTATGTGCTTTCCCCGATGGGATCGTAACCATTATTCTCGATAGCCCGGAATATCCCCTCGATACAAGGCAAACCAACTACGAAACGGAGGTCGTCCCTCGCATCCTCAAGGAACTCTTTTATATCTTGTTTCATCTCATTGAGCTTGCCCACGTATTCATCGTCCACCATTTTACTCACATGTCTTTTGGCAGTGATAAAGATGAACACTCCCATAGAGCCTACACATAAAAGACTTATTAACAAAACCAGAAGGGTAACTTTATACTTGAGCCTAAACATAAGCCTTTTTCTTTCCATCAGCTATCCCCTTGTAATTGTTTAGGGGGTGAACAGTTACCTCCCCTTTCACAACCTTGCAAACGTATGAGTCTTCGCTTCCGGGACGGAGAACCTCTTGAACTGAGGAAAACGACCCCCCTCTCACCAAAATCGACGGGTAATGTAGACACCTTAAACAGCAGGAACCAGCCGTACCTGGACATTCGCTTTCAGAGTTTTTGAAAAAGGATGGCTCTTCTCCCGTTTAGTTAGTAACAAAGGATTCCAGGACTTGGTCTGTTTGGTCAACCAGATAAACCAGAATATTACCCTACCAAGTCATCTGGAGAAGAGCCTAATGGATTAATCATCGCCCCGAAACGCTTTTCGTCCAAGACCTCCTGAGACGGAGCGAATTACTCACAACAGAGACCGAGCTCATGGCCATAGCCGCTGCTGCAACGACAGGATTCAAGAGGATACCGAAGAAGGGATACAGTACCCCTGCAGCCACGGGGATGCCGAGACTATTGTAGAAAAATGCCGAGAAAAGATTCTGTTTTATTACTTTCATGGTTTGAAACGAAAGCCTGATAGCCATGGGAACTGATCGCAGGTCGTCTCTGATCAGGGTAATGTCACTCGCTTCCATCGCCACGTCCGTCCCAGCGCCAATCGCAATGCCGATATCGGCCGTTGTCAGGGCGGGTGCATCGTTGATTCCGTCCCCGACCATGCCAACTACCTCGCCCCGGGCCTGGAGTCGCCTGATCTCGTCCGCCTTGTCTCCAGGAAGCACCTCCGCCACTATCTCATCGATGCCAATCGCATCACCTACTGCATACGCCGCTCTTTCATTATCTCCTGTAATCATGCCAGTACGCAAACCCATAGCTTTCAGGGCAGCAACAGCTTCCCGAGCAGAAACCTTTGGCACGTCTGAAAGGGCCAGGAGTCCGACAGCCTGACCCTTCTCTGCCACAAAAACGCATGTCTTCCCCTCGCTGGAAAACCTCTTGGCCTCCTCATCGAGTCCGTTCATCACAACACCCTCTTTTTCCATCAATCGCAGATTACCCAGTATGCATTCCCTGCCGTCAAGGACTCCCTTCGCCCCAAGGCCTGACAGGGCCTCAAAATTACGGACTTGAGCAGGAAAGACGCGTTCCTTGACGACCTTTCTCCACAATAGCCTGTGCCAGCGGGTGCTCTGAAACGGCTTCGATGGATACAGCGATCTTCAAAACGTCCTTTTGCTTGATCCTTCCTACGGTCAGTATATCCGTGACCTCAGGTTCCCCCGTCGTCAGGGTGCCGGTCTTATCAAAGAGAATCGTGGTCAGCTTGTAAGCCTTTTCCAGACTTTCTCCACCCTTGATCAAAATACCATTCTCGGCACCCAGGCCCGTACCTACCATGACCGCTGTGGGTGTTGCTAATCCCATGGCACAGGGACAGGCGATGATCAGAACCGATACAAAATTGAGCAGGGCACGGCTAAAGATCGGCTCGGGGACGAAAAAGTACCAGATTACAAAAGTAAGCAATGCGATGCCAAAAACCACAGGCACAAAGATGGAAGCCACTCTATCCGCAAGGCGCTGAATAGGGGCCTTGGAGCCCTGGGCCTCTTCCACCAACCGGATGATCTGGGCAAGGGCGGTATCAGCACCCACTTTGGTGGCCCTGAAGATAAAGCTGCCGCCCTTGTTCAGGGTAGCTGCAAACACCTCGCTTCCACTCTCCTTGGCTACAGGGATGCTTTCTCCGGTAAGCATGGACTCGTCAACTGCAGATGCACCCGAAACGATCACCCCATCAGTTGGAATCTTTTCTCCAGGCCGCACTAGGATCAGATCCCCCTCCTTCACGGCCCCGACGGGGATATCTACCTCATTACCATCCCGGATGACACGGGCCGTTTTTGGCCTGAGCCCCATGAGCCGCTTAATAGCCATGCAGGTCTTCCCTTTTGCCTTTGTCTCCAGGAGTCGCCCAAGGAGGACGAGCGTCACAATCGTGGCCGCGGCATCAAAATATACATGTGGCGTAACGCCAGCACCTGCAAAAACCTGGGGAACAAAGGTCACCAGCGTAGAGTGGAGATAGGCGGAAAATGCCCCGACAGCCACCAAGGTATTCATGTCGGCCGTCTTTTGCCTGGCAGCCTTGATGGCACCGGAGAAAAACCGGCTTCCGACCCAGAAAACCACTGGCGTTGCCAGGCCAAAAAGGGACAAGAGCATAATCTCTCTGGGGATGGAGTTAAGGTACGGAAACCAGTCCTGCATAGAACCCGCGAAGATCATCACACTTAAGACCGCGCCAACAATAAACTTGACACTTAAGTCTTTTACCTCTCTAATACGAGCTGCCTCAGCAGGGTCTTCAAGGGCTGGTTCAGGAAGGCCGAGAAACTCATACCCGGCGTCAGAAACGACCCTTTTCAGGCATTCCACACCGGCCCACTCCAGGTGGTGAATCACTACAGCCCTGCCTGTAGCCAGATTGACCGCAACATCCGTGACACCATCAACCGCTTCTAAGACCGATTCCACGCGCCGGACGCAGGCCGCACAGGTCATGCCACCGATCGATATCGTTGTCTTGTGAAGGCGATCTCCTGCTGGTCTCTCAACACCGATTACCTCATAGCCAAGCTCCTCGACCCTCTGGGTCAGTGCCCAAGGGCGGAAAAGGGACGGATCATACTCCAGGGTGGCCTTCTCTGTGGCTAAATTGACCGTGGCCCTCTCTACCCCATCGAGGCTATTGAGTCCTTGCTCCAAGCGCCGAACACAGGACGCGCAAGTCATTCCGCGAATGTTGAGCGTGATTCTCTCAGTCGACTTCGTAACCCACCTCCTTTATCTTTTCTCTCACGGTATTCATATCAACTTGTTTTGCTTCATCAAATGTGGCCTCACCTCTCTAAAGGTCCACTTTCACATCCTTGATCCCATCAATCTCATCCAGGGCCTTAGTGACGCCCATCACACAGCCATTACACGCCATCCCTTTTATTTGGTTGTAGTCATTTTTTCTCCTCTTTATATCCATGACACCTTAGCCTCTAAAGACAAAGCAGGCCCAATCAAAAGACGAGCCGGAGACCTAATATGCGATAGGTGATACATGTCGCGCTGGGCGCGAACATATTCGCCGTAAATAAAGTCTTAGGCAACATTTGCGATAATGGCTTTTCTACAAATATTCTCGTAGGACGGCTTTTTTATAGTTACCCACGTAACCTTTCATAAGCAAAACCAAACGTGATGGTTACGTAAAAAGTCATCTTGCAAACGACGTTGAGCAATTTTGGAACAAGATTCAGATGGAGCCTGGCGTTAAAGATTTCAAACTGTTTGAGGACGCAGGCCCGAGTCTTTGAAATTTACCCAGGCGAATCCTGAATCCGAAGATTGTTCACCCCGTTAGGAAAATTTTGTAGAGGATGCTAGATCAAAGTGGAATTTCCTATCAAGAGAAGACCCAAATTCAATTTCACAGGGCTATTAAAATTCTAACGGGGGCTCACCGAGACAGGAAAATTAGACTTTTTACGAGGGCACCAAATTAGTTACACTACACCTTTTTTCCATCTTCTCTATTCCTTACACATTCGGATAGAGTGGAATCTTCATCTAACGTAGCCAGATCTTGAACGTCCTGCTCAAAAGCCTGAACGACTTTCAGAGGAAGAAAACACATCAAAGCAAGAATTCTTATTCCCAAGGATATAGTTCTCATGTCTTGTTTTATCTCTTCTTCAACTTAAGAATAATAGTTACTCCCCATCCATAAATAGGCTGAAAAAGGATAAGAGTCCATATAAGCTTCCGAGTAACTCTTCACCGGGGGGGGTGAACCTCTTCTTGAAACCACTTGGGAGAAACGGCAGCCACCGGGGCGAAACGAAGGTGGAATGCGGCGGGGGCATAGCATCCCCCCCCCTGCGCGGGATTTTGGAATAAACATCTGACAGCTCCTCGGGGTACTCCTTGAAAAACTCCTCGCGAGTCTTTTCACAGGACGAAAGCAGACCGAACGCTTCCCTTGCCTCCCTGTAGGTATTGCCGGCCACCCTCTTGTAAAATTCCTTAAGATCCTTTTCGATTAGCCAGGCTGTATTAAAGACCGTCACATCAGGAATCATTGACCTTCAATACATTGCTGCAGGGACTTAGACCTCGCCCGATCGTCACAGTAACCCGTGGGTTCCAAAATCATCCCCTTCAGGCCTGAGAGATTGATTTCATCCCCTTGCCTAAGATCCTCGAGCATGCCTTTGACAAAAAAGAACGTGTTTCTCTTATTCCTGGATTAATCGTTTGAAGGGGGTGACTGCTTTTCCTGTCCCCATCGTTGAAGAGGGGATTGAAAAAACTCATGCCGGTCTCTTCCTGGTTCAGACCATATTCGAAACCTCGATTAGGTTCCTATTAACGGACATAATACTTCCCCCGATTATTTGACTGTTGCCTCCTCCTTCTCAAACTCATCCTTTGATACTCCACACACAGGGCATGTCCAATCATCAGGAAGATCCTCAAAACTTGTTCCAGGTTCTATCCCATACTCAGGATCCCCCCCGGCTGGATCATATACGTAACCACAAACTGAACACACATACCTATCCATCGAATCAAAGCCTCCTTTCCTTGCACGGGTTCTACCCTTGCCATAAACTTCATAGAAAGGCTTCAGACGGGATTCTTCTTCAAAGCCGTTCACGGGGTCGTGTATTTCCGGTTGTCACCCGAACAAAAATCCCTTTTACTGGCTATCAAGGCATTACACACGGTTTACGAGACTCCTTACTCTTTCTTCGATATCGTCCCTGATTCGGCGCATGAAGGTAATCGATTTTCCAGAAGGGTTTGGCAGATCCCAGTTTTCCTTCGGCACATCGGGAAGGAAGGGACACGCCTCTTCACAGCCCATGGATACTACCAAGTCTGGTTTTAGAGACCGGATGGTCTCCCCAATCGACTTTGGTTTGCGAAAGGCCATATCGATACCCTTTTCCCTCATAACCTCCTCCATGAGTGGATTGATCTCTTCTGCCGGCGCACTCCCTGCACTTCCAGCTTCGATCCTGTCACCGGCATAGTACTGGGCCAATGCGCTCGCCATTTGGCTGCGGCACGCATTCTCTGTGCAGACGAAAAGGATCGTTTTTCTGTTCAAAAAGGGTGTAACAAGGGTTCTTGCCTCTTCCTTTGCTTCCGTAAGCGCTGTGGGGTGTTTTAATATCGCTCCTGGTCCTTCGATCTGTCTGTAGGTGAGACTTCCGTCAAGACTTGCTCCAACAGCGTCGAAGAAGTACTTGGCCGTGAGAGTAACCCCTTCAAATAGGTTCTTCCCCTTGGTCGCTCCTAGCGACAGAAGAAACCCACGCCGCCACCTTCGGCCTGGATCGATGAGATCGAGCATATACCTCCTCGCCCACAGGGCTTGTGATCGGTCAATAAGGGCTTTCATCTGAGCTGTTGCCCCGTAGAAGAATATCGGGGTGGCCATCACGAGTATATCTGCCCGACGAAGTAAGGGGTAAATCTCCTGCATGTCGTCATCAATTGGACAAAAACCCTCTTTCTCACAGATGCCACATTCCTGACACGGGGAGATATCCTTGTGGGCCACATCCAGATAGTATGTCACCGCGCCAAGATCTTTGGCTTGGGCAAGAAAGGTTGAAAGGAGAATGCTGGTGTTCCCTCTGGTACGCGGGCTCCCCTGTAATCCAAGCACAAACATTGGAGAGACTCCTTTACATTAATTAAGTACAACCGTCCTGGCCTGTAGCCTTTGAGCTGTTCACGGTAAGAAAAGCTTTTCTTGGAACCGCTTCCCGGAAGCCTTGTAACACTTTAGCTCCATGAAAAAACCGTAATCCGTCAATCTCGCGAATGGAATGAGACTGAATTCCATATACTATACAAGAGATCAACAAATCTGAAACCCGTGGAGATCGTATGGAGTTCTAATGGGGTTCACGAAAGTGAGTTAGATTAACCGGTTACACGATTATCAGTCAATTTTTTTCAAAACGCTAAATTGTTACGAAACCTTTAGTCTTTCCGTGAGGGATGAACTACATCCCTTCTATTCTCGCCCTTTTTCGTCAATATATGTCGGCGCCGCCTTTGGCGCCTTACCACGTTTTACTTCGTGGTAATAGGCGTAGGTCATCGGCTCTTCGTCCTTGAGAATCTGAGCGTCAACCACCCTTCCCACAAAGACAACATGTGTTCCCGCATCGAGACTGTTAATAACCTCCGCCTCGAGGTATCCGACGGAATTCTCCGTCACGATTGGCGCACCTGTCACACCAACTCGGTAACCTACACTCTCAAACTTGTCGGTATCCCGTCCAGATCTGAAACCAAAATGGCCGATAAATTTCATGGGGGTCTCCCTGGAGAGTATCGAAACGACGAACACGTTACTTTCGACGATGAACTCATGAGTCAAATTCTCCTTATTTATACTTAGAGCGACTGTAGGGGGCTCTGATGTTATTTGAAAGACCGTATTGGCAATCTGTGCATTAAGCCTTTCACCCTTTTTGGAACTTATGACATACAATCCATAGCTAATCCGGTAGAGCACTTTAGGGTCCAATTTCTCTCTCCTTTCTTTTACACAATCTTTCTCATCTTATGTCCGATGGTTTTGTAAAACCTTGTCGTGTCACTCCCGCGTAAGCGGGAGTCCGGCAATTTAGCCCAAGGATTCCTGCCTACGCGGGAATAACGGTTTCCTTTACATCACATCCTTCTCGCTCTGCTCTACTGCACGATCAATCTCAGCCTTAAGCTGAGGCGGGAGCCCAGGTATGTCTACACTTAAAAAACCTCGCACAATCGTCGACGTGGCCTCATCTTCGGCCAGGCCACGAGACATAAGGTAGAGTATCTCGTCCTGAGCAATCTTACCTATTGCTGCTTCGTGAGACATTTCCACCCCATCTGCCTTGCCCTGCAGCTCCGGAATCGCATGAATCGTTCCGCCCCTAAGGATAAGACCCCGGCACTCCAGATGAGCCTTCACTCCTTTCACTTCACCGATCAAATCCCCACGGGCAATAATCCTTCCCCCATTGGTGATGGCACGGGATACAATCTCGGCTCGGGTATCTGCCTCTTTCAAAACAATACGTCCTCCCACATCCAACTCAGAGACAGGACTCCCAACAAGCAGGTTATAAAAACGGGCCATGGCGCCCTTTCCAGTCAGATACGTGGTTGGATACATCTGGAGAGATTTCACTGGTCTCATACAGATGTAATTGTTAAGGAAGATACCTCCTTTCTCAACCCATCCCGCCGATCTAGGCCGCACCATTACCTCCTCGGCCCAGTGATGAATCATGGTGAAACTGAGCTTGGCCTCTTTTTTGATGTAAAACTCAGATATTCCCACATGGAGCCCTTTCTTCAAATGGGTAGCTGTCGCACAACCGGTTATGACATGAAGCTCCGAACCCTCTTCTGCGATGATAATGTTATGAACATTCTGGTTTAGGCCTTCTTTCTCCAAGTACAAACAAGCCTGCACTGGATATATGACCTTGCTCCCAGGAAGTGCCCTAATGACATATCCATCGTGTAAGGCAAGCTGAGCCCTCGCAGTGTACTTGTCGGTATCCACAGAAACTAATTTCCAGTAGTAATCCTTAACCCAGTCACATTCTTCAAGGGCCTTCTTGATCGGAATTATCTCTAACCCTTCGTGTTTAGAACGGGCATGGACTACTGTAGTATCTTTTTGGATATAGGTGCCAGACCTCCCCTTTTCATCGGCATCTACTCCCGCCAGGATTATCCTCTCCTTTTCA
>DTYH01000032.1 GCA_012961955.1 Desulfobacterales bacterium
CAACCCCTTTTGACTCGCCCACCACTTTCAACCCCCTCACACCTGTCGCAACAGAAACCCTGCGCCGCCAAGGGCTGATACCCGTGTTACACTGGATACACAACATAGGTCCTTTATTCCAAAGGTCGTAATAAAAAGATAGGAATTTGCTTTTCCAATACACGTAAAGGGGGGGATATCTTTACGTAGCAAGGACACAGTCACGTAATAGATCAAACGGAAGACGGCTACCACACGGAGTGATTACATATCGAAGATTGGTGGTAAAGGAGAGACTATGTCTCCTATTAATCGTTTGACACACTTGAGACCGGATTGCAAGTACCTCTTTTTGTCACTATTTCAAACTATCGCAAAAAGCGTCCCTTAGGCAAGGGATAAGATATTTAGCCCCTCCCCCTTACAACCTGCCTCAACAAAAAAAGGGAACCCCTGTTGAGCCGAATCGTTAAAGCAAAAGAGGCTAACTACTTAAAAAAGGAGTTGCCTGCAGCGCAAAATGAGGGTAACATTTCAGTATTTTGAAACAAGCGGATTCCATCAGATTCAAACCGAGGTTACGTACAGGATATACGACGCGTTGGGCGGAAACATATCGCACGTAAATATAGTCTCTGCAAAGTTTGTGACAATGGTTTTTATACAAATATTGTAGCGCGGAGTCTTTATGGTTACCGCATGAGATTTTATAAACAAAACCAAATACAGGGTGGCATTCTGTATGCCACCGAAACCGCGTGTGGGTGTAAAAGCCTACCCTACAAATATCGTCAAATCATAAAGGTTATGGCTGTTTCTTCTATATCGGTTTTGCACGTAGCCCATAATTAATAACGACTTTTGTCTCTGAAACTTTAATCTTGTAGCTTGCATCCTGTATCCCGTATCGTATATTCGGTATTCGGCTTGTCTTTTGATGGGGCCGGATCGGTTTCAAGAGGCTAAGGCGTTAGAAATCAGGTTAACTTATGGCTTGCATAAGCTCTAAAATCCCTGTTGGACAAATGGACAAAACATACAACATGAAGACGCTTTTGGATGGTGTAGCACGAGAGAGGGCGCTTGACATCACCCAGAGCTATCACGTTGAAGCCCCGGCCGGCTCTGGAAAGACTACGTTATTGGTTGCTCGATTCATTCGGCTCCTGAGACATGTCCGACATCCGTCTGAGATACTTGCCCTCACCTTTACCAATAAGGCCGCTGGGGAAATGAAAAACAGAATCGTAAAGATTCTCCGTATGGCGATCGAAGGAAAAAGACCACACGACCCATTGGAAGCTCAGCTATTACCGGACGCAAAGAAAGCGCTTGAGCTGCATAAGGGCCACGAGTTTTTGCTCCTATCGCCGGAAGGGCTTCAGATAATGACCTTTCACGGTTTTTGTTACAGCCTGATCAAAAGGGCTCCATTGGAGGCCGGGGTATCGCACTCGGTTAGCGTTCTGGAGGAGGAGAGACAAAGGTTATTGTTAAAGGAGTCGATTCGTAACACCATAAGTAAGATATTATCGCTTTCAGAGGATGCTCCTGAGCGAATTGCCTTTGAAAACCGACTCCTTCGACTAAACAATCGTCTTTCTTTACTAATCAAAGAAATGATGGACCTGGTGATGAGACGGGACCTTCTTATCGAACTCGTGGAAACATTCTATATCCATCCTGGAATTGACGCCTTGGAAGAAGCCCTTACCCGATCAATGGAATCCCTGGTAGATGAGGTTCTCGAGGATGCCGCGACTGGATTTATTGATACGCAACTGGCCAGGACCTGGCCGCAATTTTACCAGGATCTTTCGAACAAGGGCGCTCCAAACGCTAAGGTCCTACCGGATCATATACCCGACCCAGAATGGAGGAATCTTCCCATGTGGAAAGAGATTGCCCTAGTACTTACCACCAAGGATGGAAGACCTCGTAAGGTATTGGGCCCGAATAACGGGGGATTTTATCAAGGCTTTGGAAAGACTCCTTGGGGAGAGCTTGTTCGAGAACTACCCATAGAGGTGACACACGCCCTGAACGAACTAAAGGGGCTTCCAGATCCAGGCCAGCCACCGACCGATATGGAAGCCCTGTACGACTTGATAATTCTGATATCGAAAGCAATCGCCGATTATGAAGAAAGATGCAAAAGGCTAAAAGTGCTCGACTTTGTAGGCCTGGAACAGGCAGCACTTAAGGTCATGCATGAGGATCATCCTACCGACCTTCAGCTTTTTCTCGACTATCGGATACACCACATCCTGGTAGATGAGTTCCAAGATACCAGTCTAAGTCAATGGAAACTGATTCAACGCCTTTGTATGGAGTGGGCGACAGAAACGGGTCGAACCCTTTTTCTGGTAGGCGACCCCAAGCAATCCATATATGCCTTTCGTAAGGCCGAGGTCCGGCTCTTCTTCGAAGCTAAAAAAGGTGTGCCAGTCTCCGGACATGGCCTTCTTCCACTTGAACCGCTTACCCTCAGTTGCAATTTTCGTTCAGCAGGCCCATTGGTGGAATGGACAAATCAGGTTTTTGGCCACACAGTTATGGCAAAATCGGGAACCACATATGACGAGGTGCCCTTCTCCCCCTCAACTACATGTCAGGATAATGACACAGCAGACAATAGATCAAACTGTATATTCCTGAATATCTTTCTTGAAACGGAATCGATAAATCTAGCTCAGGTAGCCGAGGCGACATGGCTTGCTCAGTCTATAAAGCGTGTCCTGCCTGAAACACCATCTCACACGACTATTGGTATCCTCCTTTTCAACCGTAATCGTCTTTCTGTCTATCTTGATGCCCTAAACAAGACCGGCATTCCAGTCAATGTTAAAGAAGGGCTGAAATTGATAGAGCAACCAGAAGTGGTTCATCTGTATCAGATAGCAACAGCGCTCTGTCGTCCCCACGACGATCTGGCTTGGGCGTCGCTTCTTCGTTCACCCTGGGCGTGGGTGGGGACAGATATACTTCTACGAATATCGCGGTTGCCCCCTTCCTCGTGGCCGGAAAAATTCAAGGTGGCAGCTAGGACCGAGCCCGAAATCAAAAGGGTCCTGGACGCCATGGCACTAGGAAGACGTCGGGTAGGTCGTGACCCACTATCTCATGTAGTTAACCAGGTCTGGCAGGCCCTTGACGGACCAAGGTGTGTAGCCAGTCGCGCTGGTACCGTTGGCGTGGCCAATTGTAGAAGGTTCTTAGAGATACTCGAATCAGTAGAAGAAGGGATCCCCGAGGATACAATGGAGCGGCTCGATTCGGTCCTGGAGACAAGCTACGTCCCTGAGTCTCCGGACGCGGCTCGATCACGTGTTCAACTGATGACCATCCACGGAGCAAAAGGTCTCGAATTTGATATCGTATTTCTTCCGTTCCTTGATTGGTCTCCGCTGTCACATGTTGAAACACCCCCTTACCTCATGGAGAAACCCACCCAGCAAAACGGGGTTCCACTGATTGCCATGGGGCCTGATCGTAGGCTAAGCGCACCTGAACCGGTCTATCTTCTTCTGAAACGACGTAGAGAAAAGAGAATATTAGGCGAGAGCAAGCGCCTTTTCTATGTGGGTGTAACCCGTGCAAGAAAGCAGCTGTTTTTGAGTGGTATTGCCAGACATGATAAGGGAAGAATAAATGCCCCCCGAAACACCCCCCTTTCCTGGATCATGGAACACCACGGTCTTGAAGGAAAACTTCTTACACAGGTGTCATCTTACCAAAACAAGTCGGTTCACATAACCGTAAACCCTTTGACAGACCCACTAGACCAGGAAGGTAGCAGATCAATAAAACCATGCCCCCCCCCAATCCGTTTTCAGCCACAACCTATCCCATATCGACTTAAAACACCCACAGAGATCACAAAGTCCCTTATCTATGACGACGACCCGGGAGAAACCCTCAATCAGGGCCCTTCTGACACAGGTGCTATCTCGGGGATAATCATCCATCGACTAATAGAGACCCTCTGGCTGAAGCAAAGATTGCCGAAGATAAGTAGTATAGAAAACGCCCTGATCTGTGAAGGGATGGAACCTGATGAAGCAAAGGGGTTGGCCCCTACGATTGCCAAAGATTTAGAGGCGTGCCTTAAAGACCCCTTCTTCAGGTGGCTTTTGGATCGTTCTGATCCAGATTGCCAAAGCGAGTTCTACCTTGAAGCCGTGTGCGGTAAAGACATGATCCAGGCAGGAAGGATTGACCTTCTAAAGATCAGCAATAATCGTTTCTGGATAGTCGACTTCAAGACATCAAGGCCTGAGCCTAATCAGCCAACTACCGACTTCATGCGAGAGCAGGCAAAAACATACAGGCCTCAACTCATGGCATATCGGGAAATGCTGGCCAGACTGCATGCCATCAATCCCGATCAGATCGTGACAGGGATATATTTTACCGCCCTACAGAAATGGTACGAGATACTCCCAAATAGGGACTGATTGACTCATCGTTAACGGAATCCCTCTCACCATTGAACCATACCCTGTAACAAGTAGGATGGTTCTGTAAAAAGTCGTAATATTTTAGCATTTTGAAACAAGCCGGCTGCATCAGACTCAAGCTGAAGTCACGATACAGGATACATCACGCAAGATGCAAGATTCATGACGCACTGGGCGGGAACAGATTGCAAGTAAACCCCGTTAGAATTTTGCACGGAGTTTACGAAAGCATCAGAGTCAAGACCGGAGTTTTCGGGTTTGCCCTCATGGAGAAAAAAAGCGTATTGACCCCCTTCTTACCCTTAATCCTTTCGCGGGGCAATGTGTGACCTTTACGTGATAACAGAATATTCAAGCTCTACAAGAGCCCTATAACCGGTCACCTAGTCCATGACCACCGATTCCCTAAGAATAATAGACACGGCATCACCAGCGTTTTGTGCAATCCCCGGGTATACCCTTGTCAACGAGGCGATCTGCCTTAGATTGTCAGCAGTCCTCGAAACCAGCATTGCAAGATCACCTTCTGCCATGCTGGAGATCTCAAGAAGCCTCTCCCATGGCTGATGACCGTTTGCCCACGCGTAAATCGTCACAGCAGGCCAAAGCTCAATCGATCTCACTTCAAATCCTCGGCCTGCCTTGTGCTCCATAAGGGGTGCAAGGGCCTTCTTCATCCTATCAAAGGCCTTTAAGAGCCGTCCTGGGACCCTTGATTCATCATGACTTACATAGGTTTCGCGTTTATAAACCAAAGGCGCCACCAGGGAACCAAGCAAGGCAGGATCAGACCCTGGAAAAATGCCTCTCCGGAGCCCTTCAGCGACCATCAGGGGCTCGTCAAGCCTGAGCTGGGACGCCCAAAAGCCGTCATGTGTTATTTGACAGTTCTGTGTTACAAAACCCTCCTCCTTTAGAAAAGCCAAGTGTTTCACAAAATCATGCCACAACCGGATACGAACCGCATGTGCACCATCCAACACGGACCCAAATTCGTGAAGAGCATCTCGTAGAGCCCCTCCGGTATTTCCGCGACATATCTTGAGGTGGGCACACCTGTTGCAGACAAGATCGTTAAGTTCCTGGTCAAGAACAAGGGCTCGAGTATTGATAGGTCTAAGTTCTGAAAGCTCCTTCTCACCCTTGGGTAAGTGCTCCAGGATGGCTGGTATCCCTGTCTCTGCTGTTTTCGCCATCAATTCTTTAAGCTTGTGCGGATCATCGGATGAAGGTAACTCCAACACCGTTTCCAGGATATAACTAGCCTTCCGTGGCGGAACCCACTTAAGTCTTAACCGCCCACCTTTCCCATAAACCTTCCTCTTTACCCGGCACGCAAGCACACCGGGCTCATCCTGCTTCGTGTGCTGTTTGATAGTACAGTACATACGCCCACGGCGGTCCAAAAAGAACCGACCGGGTACCGGGTTTGCCAATCTAGATAACCTGACCTCTAACAGTCTGAGCTTGCGCTTCAACTCCTTGATCTTTCGGATCATGGCAGCACGCCTTCTGATCAGATCGAGCACGAACTCAGGCCCACCACACAGTGCATCTGACAGGAATGATATCAATCTACCTCCTCCCCTCTTTAGTCTTTGGTCCAGCCCTGGTCGCTGGTCGGCCAGGTTCAGGAATGTGGCAAAGGAATTCTGAAAGATCCCTTTTATCTCCTCAGGCGTGTGGGACAAAAGCAGGTTCAAAACCATGGAAAAATCTACCCTTATCTGGCTCAGCACATCCTCAGGTGGAGAGGCGCAAAAGCTCTGCAATGAGTTTTACATCCATGAATCTTCCCGGGATAACCGACGCAAAACCGATATTGTCCTTACCCCGTCTACCGGCCCTGCCGGTCATCTGATGAAACTCGATAGCGGTCAACGGTAGAAATTCATGACCATTGTACCGATCTGGATCTAAGAACACCACGCTACGAGCTGGAAAATTGACTCCTGCTGCCGCTGTAGAGGTCGCAAACACGGCCTCCAGCAACCCCTCGGTCATGAGTTGCTCTATGAGGAGTTTCCATCGTGGAAGTTGTCGACTGTGATGGGAGGCAACGTCTAAAGTCTTCATGTACTCCATCTGTCGATGGCCTTGGAGGTATCGATGTCCTTCGATCAGCTCGTCAATCCTCCTTGTTTAGATCATCTCGCCCTAGTTGATACCCGAGAGGACCGTTCGAGCATAGCTCAAGGGCTGCATCACAATCGGCCCGGGACTTCAGAAAGAATATCGCAGGAAGTAGCTCGAATCTCTTTAACACCCTTATGACCTCACCAAAAGGGGGAAGGTCTGTCGGCGCGGCAAGGACTGGCGGGCTTCGGCTTTTCAGATAGGCCTGTACCTTCCTGTCCAACCCCCTGGAACCGATAAGAGGAAGGAGCTTGCCCGTTGGAGGAAAGAAGAGAAAGTACAGGGAGACTGGCCGTACTCTCTCTTCCACTACCGTGCACCCCTTTGAGCGGATCGATTCCAGCCAGTGTGCGATCTGGTGAGCGTTGTTTATGGTGGCTGAAAGGAGCAGGAGCTGAACCCGCGGAGGAAGGTAAATAATAACCTCTTCCCATACCACTCCACGATCCTTGTCTCCCAGAAAATCGGCCTCATCCAGGATCACCAGATCTGCCGCTAGATCTGTACCTTCGTGGATGGCGTCATACAATTGATCCCGAAGGACCTCAGTAGTTCCCACGATGATGGAGGCATCCGGATTCTCCTTACGGTCTCCTGTCAGGATACCCACATTTTTAGCACCGAAATATTCACCAAACTCAATGTACTTCGAATTGGCCAGTGCCTTTAAAGGAGAGGCATACCACGACCTGCCACCCTTCTTGTGAATGTAACTGATCGCCTCCTGAGCAATCCATGTCTTTCCTGAATCGGTAGGGGCTGAAACCAGACAATCCGTCCGACGAATGGCGGCAGGGTCGTTAAGCTGGAGGGGTCAGGCCTGAAAGGCTTTTCGGGGGGACGCCAATCCGAGCGAATACCCTTTTTAATCGGGCATCGGCACTCGGTCGTATCTTCGGAATGCTCCACTTATGGACGGTTCGCCCTCTCCGGAAGATAGTATTTGTGCTTACACTTCCACTTTTCATCTATTAATTTCTTAACCAAAGAATTCAAGCTTGACGGTCTCGTAAAGAGTCTAGTCTTCGTCTCCGTGAGCAAGATGACTTTCTACGAAACCATCAAGTTTAGAAACAAGGCCAATATTCCCTCTGAATCTGAATCACCCGGTCTATGATCCTGGACGGACTACTGTCACCCTCCTCCAGGCCCTTAATATACCCCTCCTCCAGGATGCTCTCCCCAATCAATTCTTTTATAACCGCTGCAACAGAGGTCCTCAACCCATCAAGATGATAACCTCCCTCCAAGGTAATCACCACCCGTTCTTCGCACATATCACGGGCAAGTTCCATAACAAGCCGGGTAATAGCAGCATATCCTCGGGGGGTCATCCTCATCCCACCTAGTGGATCCTCTATATACGTATCAAAGCCGGCCGAGATAAGGATCAATTCCGGCTTAAAGACGCAGCTTATTGGAAGCAGAACCTCCTTGTAAACATGAAAAAACTCTCTATCACCCTGCCCTCCTGAAAGGGGTACGTTAACTGTGTAACCAGCGCCTGGTCCCGTTCCTATCTCGTTGACGTCGCCCGTTCCTGGGTAATAAGGAAATTGATGGGTAGAAAAGTATAGTACATTAGGGTCTCGATAGAATGAATGCTGTGTTGCGTTTCCATGATGGAGGTCCCAGTCAATAATCAGTATCCTTTTAAGACCATGGATATTCATTGCATATCGCGCTCCAAGGGCCACATTATTAAAAAGACAAAAGCCCATTGCTCGATCTCGTTCTGCATGATGTCCTGGAGGCCGAACCAGGGCAAAGCCATTCTTTACGGTCCCATCCATCACTTTGTCGATAAGCCTAAAAAGCCCCCCGGCCGCTAACCTCGCTGCATGATAAGAAAGGGGGGTAGTCTGAGTATCCGGATCGAGGGATACATGAGCCATTCCCTCGGTGTTGGCTATTCTTTCAACATAGCCCGGGTCATGTATCCAGGCCAGTTCGTCATGTGTTGCAGGCCGGGGAGAAACGGTCAAAAACTTCCCTGCAAACTCCCCGCTGTCAAGCATCTCGTACAGTACTTCCAAGCGTTTCGGACTCTCCACGTGTGGGTAATCTCTTAGGTGCTCCTTATAGAGTTCATCCCGTACAATCCCTGTCTTTTGCATGCACCCTCCTTTTTCTGAGTGTTAACTCAATATTTCGTAAGATTCTAGCATTTTGAAACAAACCGGTTGCATCAGATTAGAGCTGAAGTTACGATAGAGGACCGAAGATTCAGGATACATGATGTACAGGGCCGGAACACATTGCACGCAAATCACGTAATCGTACTTATCCGTGCAACCCGTTTATAACCAAAACGAGATGTAGGGTGGAATTTTATATGCAACCGAAATTCCGGCGTAAAACCCCACTCTGCAAATATTGTCAACTCACCAACGCTGTTGCTGTTTGCTCTATATCGGGTTTTGCGCTTGGCCCATAATTATAACGATTTTTTTCTACTACTATCTAGTCTTGTACCTTGCACCCTGCATCCTGTATCGTATATTCAATTTGGGTTCTCTTTTGATGCGGCCCGGTTTCTCTCAAGAGGCTAACTTGTTACAATATTTCAACGCTATAAGTTGACGCATCTGCATGAATTTGCGTTCTATTTTAGAAAATAGTGACTGCTTGCCCCATCTTGCGAGAAGCCAAGGAGCCAGAACTGAGAATAAAGTAATAGGTTAGCTCTTTGAAGACCTACTGTTCGGTCACGGGAGTCGCTCCTGCTCTTCATTCTTCACTCTTAACTCTTCACTACCCTAACACCCCGTAGGAGCAGCATCCTGCTGCGACATTTTTTTAAAACGCTAAAGTGCTACCTATTCGTTAACTTTTGGCCTCAAAGGCGAACCTTCTCCGCCTAGTGAAAAGACAGGACCCTAACCTTTAAAGGTTTAAATCTAACACGTTTTCCGACCACTGCCAAGTCTAACCTGATAAAAATCACTCGATATCAATTCCTAAGCTTCTGTAGGCACTCTACGAAATCGGCCCTATTAGCGGCTATCAATTCTGCTCGCGGAGAAAGAAGGGATCCAGTCTCCTGCGACTCCCACGAACGGGGTGAGTATAGCGTTTACGTCATATGGACTCGCGGCTCCGCCGAAATGATGGTTACGGAATACTTGAATTCATGTAACTACTGAGACGGTGTCGGTTTCGGTGGTCAGTCTCCGTGGTCGGTTAACCGAGACCCAGGACCGACGCTGACCACCAACCACGGCTTTTGGTCTCTGTTGCCCGGCTTCCCAAGATCCTTCTAAGGGACGCTTTTTACCCAGTCATTCTGAACGAAGCAAAGAGGAGCGAAGAATCTCTTGACATGCTTCGCTTACGCTCATCGTGAGCGAAGACGAATCAGTATAGTATAAATATAACGTATGCTAAGGAACTTACTAGGACGCTTCCGGTCTCAATAGTTACGAAATAAGTGAAAGAAAGACACAAGCAATTCTGATGGTCTCGAACAAAGTATTTTGTGAACCACTTTGAGGACTTTGGGAGAAAAGCATCTGAAACGTCCTGCGCTAAAAAATTCCAACTGTTTGAGGGCACAAGCCCGGGCTTTAGAATTTTAGCTGAATGCTTCAAATGTGCCCAAAGTGCTCACTTAGTGAACAAAATGGACTTTTTACGAGACCATCTATTCTGATTGATTTTATCTCTGTGTCCTGGGAGGTATTGCGAATGAGAGTATGGAAAAAAAGGTGTTTTCAAGAGTGCCCAGAGGCGGAAAGGAAAGGGCAACCTAGCCGATTCGCAAATCACGAACTCCCCCTGTGGTTTCCTTTGAGAATACGAGGAAAAGAGATATACGTGACCCAAGGATAAACGATAGAATCTTTTAGAGGCAATAATAGTTATTCAAGCCCATACCGCTTCAGCTTACGCCACAGTGAG